>CALUHX010000021.1 GCA_944320555.1 uncultured Butyricimonas sp.
ACGTTCGTCGTCTTTTCTATCAATGCCATAAACTCCTGAAAGTCCGCGTCGCGGCGAATGGCTCCCGTGAAACGGTAGTCCCGGCAACCGGCGTTCACGAAAAAGAACTCCACATCGTACCACCGCTGCAATTTCGTCATCAACTCGTCCAACGGCATGTCCTGAAAACGGAACATCCCGTCGCGCCACGACGTGTACAGCCTCACGTCCACCTCCCGGACCACCGGCTCGCTCCCGTCACGCCTCGCCTCGAACTGCTCGCCAGGCGTCAAACGGTAAGCCCGTGAACGGTAGCGCACCTCAACCGCCCCCTCCGCCAGCGTCATCTGCTCGCGGTCGTCATCCTCGTAATTGCACACGTTGAACGAAGTCCCCAACACCCGGACCGCCGTGCCTCCCGTCCTCACCACAAAAGGACGGGCCGTGTCGCGCCTCACCTCAAAATAGGCCTCCCCTTTCAACTCCACCTCCCGCTTCCCGCCGACAAACACGGATGGAAAACGCAACTCGCTGCCGGAATTAATCCAGACCAGCGTGCTGTCCGGCAACACCACCCGGTACTCCCCTCCCTGCGGCACCCGGATTGTCGTGGGCCGACTCTCTTTCACCCCGTCCAAGGCCAACACCAACGTGTTGGCGGAGTCCTTGGCCACCTTCACCCCCTCTTTCGACACAATGTCACGCACCCGGTTCTTCTCCAAAACGACCACCTTCCCGTCGGCCATTTCCAACACAGCCTTCGGCTCCCCTCCCCGAATCACCCGCTCTGCCACCGATCCGGCCGACCGCTCACGCCATTCCATTCCCCACCATGCCACTCCAACCGCAAAAGGCAACGCCACGGCGGCCGCCATCCACCAACGTCCCCTCAACGAGCGGCGCCACCACCCCGGCCTCCTGTCCGTCCGCTCGTCCACCTTTCTCCATCCCTCCCGCGCGTCAATCGCCCGGTACGTCCGCATCGCCCGTTCCGCCTCCGCACACCACCGCAACTCCCGCAACTCCGCCTCATCCTCCGGATGTCCCGCAAGCCAAGCCTCCAACCGTTCTCTCTCCTCCTCCGTCAACTCCCGCCGGGAAGCCTCCAAAACCAATTGTACAATATCTTCCGTCATACTTTTGTCGTAAAATTTACCCCCATGACGGCAAAAAAGGAAAAATGGGTGACAAGAAAAAGGAAAAAAATTCACAGAAGAAGCAGCAACAACAGGAAAGCCTTGTCGCTCAATTGTTCCCGAAGAGTAGTCACGGCACGGGAAAGCGTCGTTTTAATCGTGTTCACGGAAACCTCCAACTCGTCCGCCACCTCCTTGTAACGCTTCCCGTCCATCACCACCGCCTTGAAAATGGCCTTCGTGCGGGGAGGCAGATTTTCCACCGCCGCGTAAATCTCGTCCATGCGGGTGTTCCAATCCTCGTCGTCCGGCATCTCCTCGTCCGTGAAACCCAACGCATTGTCCGACAACTCCACCCGAATCTCCTTGTTTTGCTCCAACACGTCCATGCAACGGTTATACACCGACTGGTAAAGATAAGAGCGGACATTGCTCTCGATGGCCTCGAAACGCTGGCACTCCCACAATTTCACAAAAACGTCCTGCACCACGTCCTCCGCCTCCTCCCGGCAGCCGAGCTGCTTGAGGGCGTACATCACCAACGGCTTGTAAAATTGCCGGAACAGCAATTCCAAGCCCCGCTTGTCACCCTGCCTCAAAAGGCGAAGTATCTCGTCCATCAACTCCATAAATCCAACTTACGGCAAAGTCATAAAGCCTCTACTTCGTCAACGGAAAGGCCCGTTATCGAGGCTATCAACTCCGACGGAATGCCCGCCGCCTTCATGCCGGCCGCGTTCTTGGCGCGCTCCTCTTCCCGTCCTTTCTCTTCTCCTTCCTGTTGCGCCAATGCGATTTCGGACAAACGGTCGCGCAAAGTTTTGATACTCTCGTCATACTTTTCCCGCTCGTCTTTCGTCAGGCGGGCGAGCGCCACCACCTCCTCGAGTTTCGTGAACACCGATTTGCGTGCCTGGAACGGCATCCTTTGCAATGTCTCCATATTCTTCAATACATAAATCCAACGTTCAAAATCGTTCTCGCAATCGCCCTCTTCCTTCTCGAACGAGGGCAACTCGATAAATATAAACCGCAATTTGTCTGAAAACTGCTCGTGTGTCTCCCGGTCGGCCAGGACGATGTCCGTCCGCAACGCACGCTTCCCCGCCTCCGGAAGCCGGAAGTTCAGAAAGAACACCCCGTAGACCGCCTTCAAGGAATATCTCCACTCGTTCCCCCGTCTTCCCTGCCGGGCGATGGCCTGCGAAAGATAGTAAACCGTCCGGTCCTTGAAATTGAGATGGCTCCGGTTCTGCATTTCCACGATGAACTCCTCGCCGTTCTCGTCCACGCAATACACGTCGTAGGTCAGCCCCCTGTCCTCCTCGTATTCGGGAAGCCGCTCCTTGTCGAGAAACGTGATGTCCCTCACCTTGCGCTCGCCTTCCAGCAAACTGTTGAGAAAGTCGAGGAGCAGGTCCTTATTGACCGATTGCCCGAAGATGCGCTTGAAGCCCATGTCTGTGAACGGATTGATGAATTTCCCCATAAGCGTTCCGTATTTGGTTCATTATGCAAAAATAAGGATAAATGTTCACAATTTCGCAATTTCCGCCCCCTTTTATTCCCCTTTCCACCTCCTTTCAACAAGAACAGGAGACAAAAGTCGGACACAAGCCCGGAACAAAGCCGAGTCGTATCGGCTTTGTCTCGACTTTGTCTCGGCTTTATCTCGGCTTTAATGGAAAAAAGGGGATGGAAAGGGGGCGGAAAGGGGGCGGAAAAAGGTTGGAAAGCCAGCGTCGAGCGGTCACATCCCCAAAAAAGCAGGTCAGAAATTCAGATGCAAGGAGAAATTGACAGCGAAATTGTCCACCGACCGTCCATCGTGCTCTCCCCGGTGGGTCAGCCGCCACACGGCATCGACCCGGATAAAGCGCAGGATGTTTTCAATGCCAAGTCCCACCTCGACGTAAGGCTTGGAAACCGAAGTCATGCCTTCGGGAAAGAGCAGGATGGCCTCCGTGTCGGGCGAGCTGCCGTCGTTCTTGTCCGAGAGCCGGCCCCACAAGGCTTTCACCGTGGCGACCTCCCTCCATTTCAACCGTTTCATAAGAGGAATCTTGCCCAGGAAAAAGCCACGGAAATGGTGTTCCCAAAAAACCGCGCCCCAGAAATCGGAGGCGAATTCGTAAAAGTCCATGCAGGAAAAAGCGTTAGGGTCGTAGAAATAAGTGGCGTTGCCCTCGTGCAGCTTCAGCAGGGGATAGGGCACGCGGCCAAATATCTTTCCGCCGGAGAGAAACACGTCGCTGTAGCCGACGGGGGCGATGTCGAAATCGTGCTTGACGGACAGCTCAAGGCGATAGTACTCGTAATCGCTGTTCAGCACGTTTTTCAATCCCGCGGTGAAATCTATGCCGAGGATGGGATAGTCGGAACCCATCGACATCTTGTCGAACGTCTGGCGGACGACAATCTCGTTTTTCGACAAGCGGGCGCCCACGTGGAATTCCGAGGTGCGTATGCTGGAAAGGCGGACGCTGTCCGGGTAAAGGAAGTCCACGTAGCGGGTGGGGAACATTTCCCGGTAGCTGTACGAGAATGTGTTCGAAATCCATTGCCGCCACTCCTTCTCGTATTTCAGGTCGAATTGGTTGACGAGCGTCATTTTCTCGTTGTCGCCCCGGGCGAGGATGGACGCCAGGATGTTGCCGGTGGTGAAGGCGTTCTCGCTGGCTCCCAGCTGCAGCAGGTCGTGCTTGCCGCTTACCGTCAATTTCGAAGTCGGCTGGTTATTGAACATGTATTCCACCGTTCCCCCTCCTTTCACTTTTTCGTCCTTCATGCTATAGGCCGCGAATCCGGAGAGGCGCACCCGCTCGCTGAGGTCGCTGGTGGTCTTCACCCCCAATTGGAAACGCACGCCCTCGAGGTCGTTAAAGCTCAGCAGTTTGTAATAGGGACCGAATCCCACGTATCTCGTGTTGTAATACCCTAAGAGGACGGTCTCAATGAGGTCGTATATGTTTTGGTAGAGAGGGACATTTTTAACGGAATCCACCATATTATATATGTTCAGTTCCTTTTCGGTCAATTTGTAGGGGCGAACGGCCTGCCAATAATCCTCGTTGTTTTTCAGCACTTCCTTGCCGACCATCACGTCGTTGTCCATTTTTTGCACGTCGTCCGGAATCGGCTCATTGACCCTCACGTCGGAGTAGTCGATCTGGCGGTGTCCCATGAAAGAGAGCAGTTTAGACGAGTCGCTCATGACCACGGTGAAGTCGGCTGAAATCTTGTCCCGCTTCACGAACCATGTGGTGTCGTTAATAAGGGTATTCTCGTTCTCTATCACAAGGTCCTTGATCCAGTTCACGTTCAATCCTTTGGCCATGCGCACACGGGCCGATTCCAACGCCCACGAGGCGGAGTCGATGTTCACCTCCCCGTCGAACACCGGCGTGCCAAGCCCTTTGGGATGGAAACGGATTTTGTAAATCTTGCGCCCGTCCTTGTTAAGGCTGTCCACGAGGAAATATTTGTAATACATCAGCCCGTGGTCGGAAAGCGGACTTGCGAAATTGACTTCGAATATGTTGATATAATTGTCGTAAAGATTGACATTCACGTGCAAATGTCCCGTGAACTGCGCCAGGGTGTAGTCCTGCTCGATTCCGGAGATGCGGCTCGCCTTCACAATCTCCCGGGAAAGGCGGGGCGAGCGACGGTAGTAATAATCGGCGGAGGCCTCGGATATCATGACGGGCAGATAGGCCTTGCCGTTGATGGCCGAGGTGTCCATGTATTGGAAGATGAAGCCGAAATTCTTTTGCAATTTCTTGTTCCGGAATTGCGGTTTCAGGTTGGCCACGTCCAGCTCCATCTTTGTGTAGGTGGAATAGCTGTAGGAGTCCTTCTCGGCCGGATTGTTTTTCTTCTTGTTTTTCGAAACGTTGCGCAAGATGGCGTGGGCAGGATTCTCGCCGGGGACCACCTCGACTTCCTGCAAATCGTTGACGATGGGCACCAGGCGGAAATCCACCCGGTTGAAGGAGCCTTTTTTTATCGGCACCGTTTGCCGCTCGTAGGAAAGATATGCGGCCATCAACTCGCTCACGTCTTCGCGGGTTTCCAAGCTGTAATTTCCCTCGAAATCGGTCGTCGTCCCGATTGTCGTCCCCACGAACACGATGCTCACCAAGGGCAAAGGCTCGCCCGTCTCCGCGTCGACCACTTTGCCCATCACCTTGGTTGTCTGCGCGGAAACGCCCGAGACACACCAAGCCAACAATATCCCGCAAAAAAATCTAATCAATCTCATTCCCCTATATCTCGTTTCTTAATACGTCAGGAATAAGATTTGCAATCCCCGTGCCAAACTTCACACGACGCCTTCCCGCAATATGTCGTGAATGTGCACCATGCCTTTGTAATGGAAGGACTCGTCCACCACGACCAGTTGCGTAATGCTGTTTTTCTCCATCATACGGTAAGCGTTATATGCCAACTCGTCCGCGGAGATGGTCTTCGGGGAGGCCGACATGATATCGCGCGCCTGGAGGGCGGAGGTGTCCTTATATTTCTCCATCATGCGGCGCAAGTCTCCGTCAGTGATGATTCCCAACAAGCGTTGTCCGTCGTCCACGATGGCCACGGCCCCCAAACGTCCCCTCGACATGGCAAGTATCACGGAACGGATGTCCGTGTCGGGAGAAACGCAGGGACGGTTGGCCGCGTCATACACATCGGACACCCTCGTGTAAAGACGTTTGCCCAAGGTGCCCCCGGGATGGTATTTTGCGAAATCGCGGCTGGAGAAACTGCGGCATTCCACCAGGCACATCGCCAGCGCGTCGCCCATCACCAGTTGGGCGGTGGTGGAGTTCGTGGGCGCCAGATTCAAAGGACAGGCCTCCTTCTCCACCGTGGTCTTCAACACGTACATGGCGTTGCGGGCCAAGAATGAATCGGTGTTGGACACCATGGCGATGATTTTGTCGTTCCCGTTGTTGCGAATCAGGGGAACGAGCACTTTAATCTCGGGGGTGTTGCCGCTTTTGGAGATGCAAATCACGACATCCTCGTCGCGAATCACGCCCAAATCACCGTGTATGGCGTCAGCGGCATGCATGAACACCGCCGGGGTGCCCGTGGAGTTCAAGGTGGCGACAATCTTGGTGGCGATGATGGCGCTCTTGCCGATTCCCGTGATTATCACACGCCCTTTGCTCTCATATATCATCTTTACCACCGCTTCAAAATCATCGTCCACATAATTTTCCAATTTACGGACGGCCTCGGCCTCGTCCCGTATGACTTGACTCGCAAATGCTTTAATATCTACCATATTTCCCTTCTTAAACAGGAGCGACATCCCTCTCGCAAGAAATTTTTTCTTGAAAATATTGCTCCCTCCATTATTTTGTTATAATTTTACTTACGACAAAAGTACCATTTTTAGAGAGAACTCAAAAATGTATGTCAGTAGATTTATTATCGAATATTTTGTTTGTGGAAACGAATTAAGTTATAAATTTGCGCACCCTCACGAAAAGAGGGTGAGTGACAAAGACTAAAAAGATGGGAGAGACGATAGATTTACACGCAAAATTAAAAGAGTATTTCGGTTTCGACAGTTTTAAAGGAAACCAAGAAGAGATTATCAAGAATGTTTTGGCCGGCAATAACACATTCGTGCTTATGCCGACGGGGGGAGGAAAATCCTTATGTTATCAACTACCGGCGTTGCTCCTCGACGGAACCGCCATAGTGATATCCCCGCTTATCGCTTTGATGAAGAACCAAGTGGACGCCATGCGCTCGTTCAGCGCAACGGACGGAGTGGCCCATTTCATGAATTCGTCATTAAGCAAAAACGAGATACTGAGCGTCAAAGAAGACGTGCTCAACGGCAAGACGAAATTGTTGTACGTGGCGCCAGAATCATTGACGAAAGAAAGCAACATCGAGTTTCTGCGCAAAGTAAAGATTTCATTCTTCGCCGTGGACGAGGCACACTGCATCTCGGAATGGGGACATGATTTCCGGACGGAATACCGCAAGATACGTCCTATCGTGGATCAAATCGGGAAGGCCCCGATCATTGCCTTGACGGCGACGGCCACCCCGAAAGTGCAACACGATATCCAAAAGAACTTGGACATGCTGGACGCCAAGGTGTTCAAGTCCTCGTTCAACCGCCCGAACCTATATTACGAGGTGCGCCCGAAAGTGGACCCGACCAAAGACATCATCAAGTTCATCAAAAACAACGAGGGAAAATCGGGCATCATTTACTGCCTGAGCCGCAAAAAAGTGGAGGAACTGACCGAGATTCTCTGCGTGAACGGCATCAAGGCGGCCGCCTACCACGCAGGCATGGACGCCGCCACGCGGAGCGCCAACCAAGACAAGTTCCTGCTGGAGGAAGTGAATGTCATCGTGGCCACCATCGCGTTCGGAATGGGGATAGACAAGCCGGACGTGCGATTCGTCATCCATTATGACATTCCCAAGAGCCTTGAAGGCTACTATCAGGAAACGGGCCGCGCCGGACGGGACGGGGGCGAGGGGTATTGCCTGACATTCTACAGCTACAAGGACATCCAAAAACTGGAAAAGTTCATGCAGGGCAAGCCCATCGCAGAGCAAGAAATCGGCAAACAACTATTGATGGAGACCGTCTCCTATGCCGAAACCTCGCTGTGCCGCCGCAAAGTGTTGCTCCACTATTTCGGGGAAAACTACGACGAGGACAACTGCGGGAACTGCGACAACTGCCTGTTCCCCAAGAAAGAATTCGAAGGAAAGGAATACCTGCTCGACGCTTTGAACGCTGTGCTTGAAACAAAAGAAAAATTCAAAGTGGAGCATTTGGTGAAAATCCTGATGGGCGAGTCGGACTCTTTGATAAAATCCTATAAGCACGACGAACTGGAATCTTTCGGCGTGGGTTCGGAAAAAACGCCCCAATTTTGGAACATGGTGTTCAGAAGGGCGCTCATCAGCAATTACATCGAGAAAGACATCGAGCAATACGGGGTAATCAAACTCACTCCCGCAGGCCAGGAGTTCCTGAAACACCCGAAGAGTTTCATGCTGACGGAAGACCACAACTTCGAGGAGTCGGAAGAGAAACTACAGGAAAAAGGCGGCGTGTCGGCATTGGACAACACATTGTTCGCCATACTGAAAGACTTGCGTAAAAAGATAGCCAAGACAAACAACCTTCCTCCCTATGTGATATTCCAAGACCCCTCGCTGGAGGACATGTGTATCAATTATCCCATCACACTGGAGGAACTGGCCAACATTCAAGGGGTGGGCACCGGGAAAGCCCAAAAATACGGCAAGGAGTTCGTGGATGTCATCAAACAATACGTGGAGGACAACGAAATCGAGCGGGCGCAAGATCTGGTTGTCAAGACCGTGGCCAACAAATCCAAATTCAAGGTGTACATCATTCAAAACATCGACCGGCAAATCGATTTGGAGGACATCGCCTCCGCCGAGGGATTGACGTTCGAGGAACTCATCAAGGAAATGGAGGCCATCGTGTTCTCCGGCACAAAACTGAACATCGATTATTACCTGAACCAGATATTGGACGAAGACCAGCAACAGGAAATCATGGATTATTTCATGGAAGCCAAAAGCGACAACATCGCAGACGCTTATGATGAATTTGAAGGGGATTACAGCGAAGAGGATTTACGACTGATGCGGCTGAAACTTCACTCCAAACACGGTAACTGACAAAAGAGCGGCTGCCTGACACTTTTCCCGGCAGCCGCTCTTTATTTTCTATTCTCAGAACCGTTCTTCATTCCACTTTATCAATCACGACCCCGGGGAGGGTTTGAATGAATTGTATCAGCAACACCTCGTCCTCCAATTTCCGCGTACGCACGACCAACGCCACCCGCAAATTTTTCTTCTCCCCGCACTCCACGATTTCCGTAGAAAAAGAGACTATCAAGTGACGCTTATTCTTTATCTCGTCCATCACAAGCTGCAAAGCCTCCACGCCAGAAACCGTGAAAGTGAGGTTGACATTTCTTTGGCTAAAATTCCGGAACATGTATCCCAATCCCTCCAGTCCGAGCAATGTCAGCAAGGTCGCCGATATGCCCAGCCAATACTGCCCGGCTCCCACGGCAAGCCCCACCGCCGCCGTGGTCCAAATCCCGGCGGCAGTGGTCAATCCCCTCACAAAAAGTTTTTGAATGATAATCGTGCCGGCTCCCAAAAAGCCAATACCCGTAACCACCTGAGACGCTATCCGACTCGGATCAAGCCCCACTCCCTCTTTTCCCAATATATCCTCAAACCCATACTTGGACACTATCATAAACAACGCACTGCCCAAAGCCACAAGGAAATGCGTACGAAAACCGGCCTCCTTGGCACGATACTCCCGGTCGATGCCGACCAACGCTCCCAAAACGCCCGCCACCAGCAGGCGAAAGAAAAAATCCCACGTCATCATAACAATCTTTATTATTCCAATGTATCAAAAAAATGAGGCTGTCTCAAAATGTATTTTCATATCCCCACCCTCCTTCGAGGTACCCTCCCCATTTCGGGAGAGAATTGCATGGGAACGTATAACAGACTGAATATTATAACCATGCGACACCTCCCCTAATACAGGAGAGGTGGGCACAAAGCGGATGGAGGGAGTATGACGATTATTTTAAAACAACCTCTTTTCCTGCCACAAACTTCAATCTTGGTAGCGGATAATGGTTTGTTCCCGATCCGGTCCTACCGACACGATTTTAATGGGAACACCCAACTCGTTCTCCAAGAAAGAAAGGTATTGATTGAATTCCTCCGGAAACTCATTCTCCGACGTCATTCCCGTCAAGTCGCAATTCCATCCAGGAATCTCGACATACACGGGCTTGACGGAATCATCTACCTCGTAAGGGAAATAATCTATTTCCTTCCCCCCGACCTCGTAAGCCACGCACGCCTTGATTGTATCAAAGGAATCCAGCACGTCGCTTTTCATCATAATCAACTGAGTCACCCCGTTAATCATAACGGCGTACTTCAAAGCGACCAAATCGATCCACCCGCAACGACGCTTGCGCCCCGTCACTGCGCCAAACTCGTGCCCCAATTCTCCAATCTTCTCTCCAATCTCATTCTTTTGCTCTGTCGGGAACGGACCACTCCCTACCCGCGTGCAATAAGCCTTGAATATGCCATACACCTCTCCAATCCTATGGGGCGAAACTCCCAATCCCACACATGCACCGGCGCATATCGTGCTGGAGGATGTGACAAACGGATAGGAACCGAAATCCACGTCAAGCATGGTCCCTTGCGCGCCCTCCGCCAATATCGTCTTGCCCTCGGCCAATATCCCGTTCACCTCATGCTCGCTGTCCACCAAAGGAAACCGCTTCAAATAGTCTATGCCTTCCAACCATTCCTTCTCCACGGAAGACAAATCGTAAGAAAAACCCATGCTTCTCAGGATTTGCTCGTGACGAGTCTTCGCCTTGGCGTATTTCGTTTCAAAATCGCACAATATATCCCCCACGCGCAAACCGGTCCGGCTGATTTTGTCCGCATAAGTGGGACCTATGCCCTTGCCTGTCGTACCCACCTTGGAATCCCCTTTGGCCGCCTCGTAAGCGGCATCCAAAAAGCGGTGCGTAGGCAGAATCAAGTGCGCTTTTTTGGATATGTGCAACTTTTTCCTCAAGTCATGCCCCGACTTCTCCAACGCCTCGGCTTCAGCCTTAAACAGAGCGGGGTCCAAAACCACGCCGTTGCCGATAATGTTCACCTTGTCCCCTTGGAATATTCCAGAAGGAATGGAGCGAAGCACATATTTCTGCCCTTCAAACTCAAGGGTGTGGCCCGCATTGGGTCCTCCTTGGAAACGGGCCACCACGTCGTATCTCGGCGTCAACACGTCCACGACCTTACCTTTCCCCTCGTCCCCCCACTGCAATCCAAGCAATACATCTACTTTCATCTGATAACTTTTAGTTCAATAAACCTCTTTTCAAGAATAAGCACACAAAAATAGCCATTTATTTCGACGACGCCAATTTACAGTCATGGCAAATGCCGTAAATATACAACATGTGATGATGCGCCGTGAAATCATACTTCTCCTCCACATGCTCCACAATCTCCTCCAACCTGGGATCCGCAAATTCTTCCACCTTCCCGCAAATCTTGCAAACAATATGCTCGTGCTTCTTATTATTGTAAGCCCGTTCAAACTGGGCTATGTTATTGCCGAATTGGTGCTTGATTACCAACTTGCACTCCAGCAACAAATCTATCGTGTTATAGAGCGTGGCCCTGCTCACCCTGTAGTTTTTGTTCTTCATGAAAACATACAGGGCCTCTATGTCGAAATGGCCGGCGTGAGAATAAATCTCATCCAGAATGGCATACCTCTCGGGAGTCTTCCGATGTCCTTTCTGCTGCAGGTAATTGGTGAAAATCTCTTTCACCGTTTCCTTTATTTTATCCATTGAGTCCAAAGCTGTCTTCTTTATTATTCCGTGGCTAAAGTACAAAATAAAATTGGAAAAACCTCCTTTATTTAGAAAGAATTTAATTTAGCCCTCCATATTCTCCACCCGCGTCACGTTTTCCACGCTCTTCAGCGAAGATATCTTCATCATCAGATTATTCAGGTCCGCCGTGTTGTGCACGTACAAATGAATCGTTCCCTCGAAAATCCCGTCCTTCGTTTCGAAATGGACGGCGCGCATGCTCACATTGTTTTCCTGAGAAATGATTCGGGTTATGTCGCTCACCACACCCATACTGTCTATGCCGTTCAACTGAATCACCGCCAAAAACGACATAATCCTGTGACTCACCCACTTGACGGGCACAATCTTGTCCCCGTGGCTCGACATCAGTCGGATGGCCTCCGGGCACTTCCGCTTGTGCACCGTGATCTTGTCTCCCTCCATCTTGAATCCCACCACGTCGTCCCCTGGAATCGGACAGCAACAGGAAGCGATGATAAAATCCGAAACTTCCTCCTTTCCCGTTTCCTCTTTTACCTTGACGACCTTCTCTTTGTCTCCTTTGAAAAACTGTAATTTCCAATACTTCACGAACTTGTTCTCCGACTTCTTCTTCAAAGCCTTCCTCACCTCGTCCTCCGTGAGAAACCCCTTGGCCAGATTGACAAACATGTCCTCCTTCGACGGAAGATTCAAGTGCAACTGCGCCTTGGACACCGCCTCCGGTGTCACGGCCAACTTCATCGACTCCAAAATCTTCTCGAACATCATCGACCCCAGCTTCACCTGTTCCTTCCGTTCTTTCCGGAAAACCGTGTTGATATTATTCTTTGCTTTGGCCGTAACGATAAAATCCAGCCAGTCGCTCTGCGGCTTCTGCTTATCGCTCGTCAACACCTCCACCTGATCCCCGCTCCGCAACTGGCAACTCATCGGCACCAGCTTGTGGTTCACCTTGCCGCCAATGCAATGGTTCCCTATCTCCGTGTGAATGTCATACGCAAAATCCAACACCGTCGCCCCTTTTGGCAAAGTCCTCATCTCCCCCTTCGGTGTGAACACCCGTATTTCCTTGGCGAACAGGTTCATCTTGAACTCGTCCAAAAACTCCAGAGCGTCCATTCCCGGCTGTTCCAACACCTCCTTAATGCTCGCCAGCCACTTGTCCAGCTCCGAGTTGCTGTCCGAGTCTCCTTTATACTTCCAATGGGCCGCCAGCCCCTTCTCTGCGATTTCATCCATTCGCCGCGACCGGATCTGCACCTCAATCCACTTTCCCCCCGGCCCCATCACCGTCAAATGCAGCGCCTCGTAACCGTTCGCCTTCGGCACGCTCACCCAGTCCCGGATACGTTCCGGCTTCGGGCTGTACATGTCCGTCACCAACGAATAAATGTTCCAACACTGCCATTTCTCCGGCTGATTGTCCTTCGGGTCGAACACGATTCTCACTGCCAGCAAATCATAAATCTCCTCGAACGAAATATGCCTCCGCTGCATCTTCGCCCACACAGAATACACGCTCTTCGTCCGCGCCGTGATGTCATAGTGATACCCGTTCTCCGTCAACCGTTCCCTGATGGGAGCGATAAACTGCTGGTACAGGTTTGAGTTCTCATCCCGGTACGCATGAATCTTCCGCTCCAACTCCCGGTACTCGTCCGGATTCTCATACTTCAGGCTCAAATCCTCCAGCTCCGTCTTGATTGCGTGCAGACCCATGCGGTGGGCCAAAGGAGCGTAAATATACAGCGTCTCGCTCGCTATCTTCACCTGCTTGTGCTCCGGCATGGAATCCAGCGTCCGCATATTGTGCAAACGGTCGGCTATCTTGATCAGAATCACCCGCACGTCGTCCGCCAGCGTCAACAGCACCTTACGGAACGTCTCCGCCTGCTGCGTCGTGTTCGCCTCCATCACCTCGCTGATTTTCGTCAGGCCGTCCACGATAGAAGCTATCTTCGCCCCAAACAGATTGGCGATGTCCTCCACCGTGTAATCAGTGTCCTCCACCACGTCGTGCAGCAAAGCCGCCACCACCGACGTCGTTCCCAATCCGATTTCCGTGGCCGCGATTTTGGCCACCGCTATCGGATGCAATATGTACGGTTCGCCCGACTTCCGCCTCACGCCTTGGTGCGCCTCGTTCGCCAAATCGAACGCCTTGCGGATTAAATTCTTGTTTTCCTCCGTCGTCCCCGGACGCAAAGACTCCAACAAATCTTCAAACGCCGCCTGTATCATCTCCTGTTCCTGATCCATAACCATAACACGCTAACAATTATCATCTTATTTCCAAATGCCGTGACGCCACGTCCGCCTGCATGAACATGGCCGCCATGCGGTCAAACATACCTTCCTTCTCCGTCGTATAGTAACGCACCTCCCCGCCTTTCGACAGCGTGCCCTCCATCTCTGGATGCCGCCGCAAATAATCCTTCAGGCTCTCCGCCACAATCTCCCCCTGCTGCACCACCCTCACACCCGCCGGCACGTAACGGTCGATCACCCGCCGCAACAGTGGATAATGCGTGCAAGCCAACACCACCGTGTCTATCAACGGGTCCGCCTCCATCAGCTCCCCCACGTTCTTCCGGACAAAAAAAGCGGCGCCCTCCGAGTCCATCTCCCCGTTCTCCACCAGCGGCACCCACATCGGGCAAGCCACCTGCGTCACCCTCAAATCCTTTCCCGAATGAATCTTAGCTATCTCCATCAAATATGAACCAGACGACACCGTCCCTTTCGTGGCCAGCACCCCCACATGCCCGTTCCGCGTGTAATCCGCCACCGCCTCCGCACTCGGACGAATCACGCCCAACACGCGCCTCGACGCGTCCCACCCCGGCAGGTCACGCTGCTGAATCGTCCGCAGAGCCTTCGCCGAGGCCGTATTGCACGCCAGAATCACCAGCCGGCACCCCATCTCGAACAGTCTCGCCACCGCCTCCCGCGTGTACTCGTACACCACTTCGAACGACCGCGTCCCGTAAGGAGTCCGCGCATTGTCGCCCAAATACACGTAATCATACTCAGGCAACTCCCGCACGATGTCGCGCAGAATCGTCAAACCTCCGTAACCGGAATCAAACACACCTATCGGACCAAACATACCTTCCATACATTACAATATTCGGACTGCTAATATAACATATCTTTAACACAAATGCAAAAAAACCGCCCTTCTCTTGAAAGGCGGCCCTCATTATTTCGCCACTCGCGTGTTCAAATGCCCAATTTCTTCTTCACCAAAGGCAGCACGTCGATGGCATCCTCGGCGAAAAACAGCACGGAACCGTTGCTCAAGTCAAAAATATACGTGAACCCGTTCTCCTTCCCCACCTCCTGGATGGCCTTGTTCGCTTTCTCCATGATAGGCTTCAACAAAGCCTCCTGAGCCTTTCCCATCTCCGTCTGAGCCAGATTCTGGAAAGTCTGGATGCGCTCGATGGTCTGTTGAATCTCCTGCTCCTTGGCCGTGCGGGTCAAATCCGTGTATGTCGACAAGTTGGCCTGATACTCCTGCATCAACCTCTCGTATTCTTTTTGCATCTCCGCCAACTGGTTTCTGATCTCGGCATCCTTGGCATTCAGAGAATCTTGAGCCTTCTTCATCTCCGGCATTTGCGACAACAATTCCGCCGTGTTGATGTGTCCTAACTTAACGGCCTTCGTCGTCTGGGCGGAGACTGAGAATGCGGCAAAGAAGAATGCCACCAAAAGAAATAATTTCACTGTACTTTTCATAATAACTACCTTTTACAAATAAATATGCTACAAATATACTAAAACAATTCGCTCATGCAAATCTTTCGTCCAAATCCTTCCTAAAATTGTTGACCCAACACGAAGTGGAACTGCGACCCGCCTGCGCCATCGCGGCCTTGAACGTCGTCAAACCCGTAACCCCAGTCGATGCCCAGCAGCCCGAACATCGGCAGCCACACGCGCAAACCCACGCCCCCCGAGCGGTACAGATTGAACGGCTCGAAATCCTTCAACGCATACCACGAGTTCCCCGCCTCCAGGAACCCCAGCGCGTAAATCGTCGCCGACTGCGCCAGCGATATCGGGAAACGCAACTCCAACGTCCATTTCGAGTACAGGTTCGCGTCCTGCGAGCGCACCGGAATAAAGCTCGACCCGGCGTTCGTCAGCGAGCCGTTCTCATACCCGCGCAACCCCACGTACTCCCGGCCGTACAGACTGTACCCCGACATCCCGTCGCCACCCATCTCGAAGCCCTCGAAAGGCGAGCGGCGGTACTTGTTGTAAAAGCCCAGATAACCGTACTGCGCGGCGGCGTACAGAATCAAAGGATGCTTCTCGCTCCGCGTCAACGGCATAAACACCTTCGCGCTGAACTTCCACTTGTGGTACTCTATCCACCGGTACTTCTCCTCGTCCGTCTCCGTCTCCAAGTCGCGTGTCGCGAACAACGAGTAAGGAAGCGTCAACGCCACCGACAGCGAGAACTCGCTACCGCTCCGCGTGAACAACGGATTGTCTATCGAACTCCGCGACAACACCGCCGCGAACGACAAATTATTGATATTCCCGTTGTCTATCGTGTAATAACGCCAATTCTCCAACTGATAGTGCTGGTACGACACCTCCGTGTACAGTGTGAACCAGTCGTCCGGCCACTTGATGCGCCGGCCAAGCCCCACGCTCGCCCCGAACGTCATCATGCTTTGATTCCCCGTATAATCCGAAGCGGACCCGATTTGCGTCGCATAAGAATTATTGTAACTGCTCGTGTATCCCGTCTGCCGCGAGAAATAAATCGAGGCGCTCAGCGAGTTCGGCTTCCGTCCTCCGAGCCAGGGCTCGCGGAACGACACGCTGAACGACGTGTAATACTTCCCGTTCGTCTGCGCCTTCAGGCTGAACGTCTGCCCGTCGCCCATCGGCAGCGGACGGTAAGAGTCCCAATTGAAAATGTTCCGCATCGAGAAATTCGAGAATGTCAGCCCCACCGAACCGATAATCATTCCCGCTCCCCATCCTCCGGAGAGCTCGATACGGTCGTTCGCCTTCTCCACCAGGCTGAACACCACGTCCGTCGTCCCTGCCGCCGCATTCACGTTCGCCAGATCCGGCTTGATCTGCTCCGGGTCGAAATGCCCCATGTTCGCCAGCTCCCGCGCGCTCCGGATAATGTCCTCGCGGCTGAACAGCTCGCCCGGATACACGTACAGCTCCCGCCGGATCACATGCTCGTGCGTCCGCGTGTTGCCCTTGATGATAACCTTGTTGATTGTCGCCTGAGGACCTTCCACCACCCGGATTTCCAACCGAATGGAATCCTCGCCGGCTATCGTCCCCACCGGCATCAGCCGCGAGAACAGATAACCGTTGTTCTGGTACAGATTCGCCACCGCGTCGTCGTCCATCGTCAGCCGCTCCTCCAGATACGTGCTGTTGTACACGTCCCCTTTCTTGATGTTCAGCACGCTCGACAAAATCGAAGCGTCGTACACCGTGTTTCCCACCCACGTGATGTCTCCGAAATAATACTTGTGCCCCTCCTCCACGTCGATGTAAATCTTCACCCGCTTCGGCGACACCTGCACCACGCTGTCTGACACGATAATCGCGTCGCGGTACCCCTTCTCGTTGTACCGGTTGATTAGATTATACTTGTCCTCGTCGTAATTCTTCTCTATGTAATTGGCCGACTTGAAAAAATTCAGCCACGACTTTTCCTTCGTCTTCTTCATCGCCGCCTTCAGCCTCCCCTCCTTCATCTCCTTGTTCCCCCTGATCACAATCTCGTCAATCTTGATTTTGTTGTGCTTCTCCACAATCACGTCCAGAATCACGTGATTGTCCTGCGTCGGGTCGTCACGCTGGATGATGCGGATGTCCGTGTTGAAATACCCCTTCTCCTTCAGAATCTGCTCCACAACGCGCTCCACCGTCGCCTTCATGTTGTCCGTCACCTGCGACGACAGCTGAAGGTTCAGCCGCTCCCTCACCTTCGTCTCCTCCGCCTTCTTCAGTCCGATGTAATTCACCCTCGACAGCCGCTGCCGCTCCTTGATGTCCACCCGCAAGAACACTTTGTTCCCCACCACCTTGTCCACGGAAATTGCGATGTCCGAGAAAATCCCCTGGTCATACAGCCTGCGGATGGCCCGCGTCACCGCCTCGCCCGGCACCTGGATAGTCATCCCCACGCTCAGGCCCGCCAAGCTCGCCAGCGTCTCCTCGTCGTAATGGCCGTCCACGCCGACCACCCGCACGCCCCCGAGCTCGTAAGTCCGCGGCGACGCGTAATTCACTTCCACATTCGTCACCGTGTCGGCCTCCTGGCCCGCCGCGGCAAGCGCGCACAATATAAATAACAACAAAAATGCTACTTTACCTCTCATCTGTTCTCACTTTTTAATTGCTCCCCGGTCTTCCCAAACCGGCGTTCTCTTTTTTGAAAATTACGAATGGCCAAATATAAGTCATCTTTTTCAAAATCCGGCCAGAATTTGTCAATAAAAAACAGCTCCGTGTACGCCAACTGCCACAAAAGGAAATTGCTCAGCCTGCACTCCCCGCTCGTCCGGATAAGCAAATCGGGGTCCGGAATCCCCGCTGTCGTCAGATAACCAGCGAAATCAGCCTCCCCGAAACCCGACAGATCAGCCACCTTCCCCTCCGCGTAATCCTGCGCCAGACGCTTCGCCGCCTCCACAATCTCCCACTTCGACCCGTAGCTCAGCGCCAACACCAGCGTCAGCCCCCCGTTGCCCGCCGTCCGCTCCACAAGCCCCCCCAGCTTCTCCCTCACAGCCGCCGGCAACGCCCCGAGGTTCCCGATTGCCTTCACCCTCACCCGCTGCGCCATCAGCTCGTCCGTCTCGGCCACGATCGCGTCCACCATCAGCCCCATCAGCACGTCCACCTCCTCCCTCGGCCGGTTCCAGTTCTCGATGGAAAACGTGTACAACGTCAAATAACGGACCCCCGCCTCACCGCACGCCCTCACCGTCCGCTTCACCGCGTCCACGCCCGCACGGTGGCCCTCCCAACGCTCCAGCCCCCTGCTTTTCGCCCAACGCCCGTTGCCGTCCATGATAATCGCCACGTGCGTCGGCACCTGTTCGTCACTCATAACCGTACTATATTATTAACACCTTTCATTTTCCTTGTTCCGCAAATCCTCCCCCCACATCAGCTTCTCCCGCAGCACCCCGCCGAACTGGTGCCACGGCATCTTCACCACCTTCAGCTTGAACGGAGCCGCCAGCATCTCCAGCCTACGCCCCGCCGCCACGCGCGCCGACCGCGAGTCCGCGCACGCCACGAACTCTCCCGTCCGGCTCTCCACGTCCAGCCGCACCGTCACGTCGCTGGGCAACACCAGCGGGCGCATCGACAAATTGTGCGGGCACACCGGCGTCAGCAGCAGCGCGTCGCACGTCGGCCACACGATAGGCCCCCCGCAGCTCATCGAATAAGCCGTCGAGCCCGTCGACGTCGCCACCAGCAGCCCGTCCGCCCAATACGTCGCCACCTCCTCCTCGTCCACCCGCACCCCTATCCTCAGCAACGACGACGTGTCCGTCCGTCTCACCCCCACCTCGTTCAACGCGTACCCCAGCTCCTCGTTCCACTCCCCGTCCACGTCCACCTCCAGCATCGTCCGCTCCTCCACCTCGTAACTCCCCTCCCGCAAAGCGCGCAAAGCCCTCGAAACGCCGCCCGCCGGCACCTCCGCCAGAAAACCAAGCCGCCCCATGTTCACCCCCAGCATCGGCACGTCGCTCCACCCGAGGAACGACGCCGCCTCCAAAAACGTCCCGTCGCCCCCCACGCTGAACAGCATGTCCACTCCCGCCTCCACCAGCTCCTGCTTCGTCGCAAAACAACCCTTCACATCCTCGGCCACGTCCTTGCCCACCACCGGCAGCCTGTCGTAAAACGGCTTATACATAAAAACTTCCACGCCGTCCTTCGCCAGCGCGCTTGTCACAAACGGCATCCTCAACCCCACCTCCTCGGACGCCTCACGTCCATATATCGCAACTCTTTTCATAACCTTTAAATTTTTGGGGCTAAAGATACACATTTTCCCCACAAATATTCCCTCTCCCCCCAAAAAATCCATCCATTTCTTCCCGCTCCAATGCAAAACGCCCCGTCCGTCCGCGTCCCTTGAAACCGGGAAAGCGCAAAACGGCACGCCGCCGACCCTTGCCGACAGCGTGCCGTCCCTTATATTGCCCGCCTGAATTCAGGCGCCAAGCGCTAATCCGCTCCGGGGCCGAACTCCGCGTCCTCCGAGCCCCCCTGCTCCCAGTCGCCCGGCCGCAAGTCCAAATCCACGTCCAGCTTCTCCACCACCACCTCGTCGCTCCCCACGTCCTCCGTCGTCCCCGTCTCGTCCTTCACCTCCACCTCCTCCACGTCGAACGTCAAACCGTCCCCGCCCGTGTCGCGCACCGAGAAACCCAGCGTCACCTCCGCGTTCGGCTTCGCCTCCGTCGGCACCTCCACCGTCCGCGTCATCACCACGTCCCCCGCCTCGTCCCGGGCCACGATGTCATACCTCACCCTGGCCACCTCCTCGCTCCCCTCCTCGGGCAACACCGCCACGTTCACCGCCACCGTGTACACCCGTCCCGTCTCCTCCGCGCGGCCCGTCGAGCGGCCTTCCTCCCCGCTGCCCATCGTCACGAACACCGTCCCCGGCTCCTCCCACGAGGCGTCGTCCAGCCCCATCCTCGTCCCCGCGTTCCTCACCAGCACGCCGGCGCTGCCCACGGCCCCCGAGTAATCCGTCATCGTCACCCGCGTCGCCGCCTGCGTCCGCCTCACATCGATCGTCACCGTCTCGTCCTCCTCCCCCACCGTGAACGTCGCCTTCCCGTACATCACGTCCCCGAGCGCCGTGTAATAGGCCGCCCCCTCCTCGTTCCTCAGCACCACCTCCATCTCGCCCAGCGCGCTGCCGACGGTCTCCGTCGTGATATTCCCGTCATCCGGCACATTGCCCACCAGCACCGCCGTGTACGTCCCGGCCTCCAGCTCCGTCCCCTTCAGCTCGCCCGCCGACGCGCACTTCTCCACCGACAGCAACTTCTCCTCCCCGTCATACAAATACACCCTCACGTGGCTCAACGCCGCCTTCATCCCCTCGTCGTCCAGCCCGGCGATGTCGCTCTTCAGCGTCCACGTCACCGCGGGCGTCCCCGGCTCCTCCCCGCCGGGTGTATCCGGCACTTCCGGCGTGCCGGGATCCGGCTCCCCGCCGTCGTCGTCGCCCCCGCAGCCGTTCCACGCCAAGGCGAACAACGCCAATCCGATAATATATGCAAACTTCTTCATATTCCTTTCCGTTTAATGCGTTACACTTCTATTATAATAAACCGTCGAGTCCTGTCCCGCGGGCGACCACCCCTGCGCCACTCCAACGTACTCCACCATTCCATCGCCCAGCCAGACCCAGAATCCTCCTTCCCATCCTTCCCATCCCTCGTGGTTCGGCTCCAGCGTGACGGTCACCGTCCCGTTCCCGCTTCCGGACAACGGGCTCACGCTCATCCCCGGGAAATCGTTCACCTCCACCGTCCAGTCCCTGTTGCTCTCGATTTCCACCGTGTACGTGCCGCCTTCCCCGTAGGCGTCGAAGATTTCGTCCGTGTCCACCTTCAGATAAGCGCCCGTCGGCGAGAAATTCGGACAATTGTCCACATACACGCTCAAACCATCTTGCTCGTACCGCGCCAGCAAACCGTCCGGCAGCCTCCCCGACAGATTCGGGCAATCCACCAACTCAAGCCCGAACATGCCCGACAAGCCGTCCCACGACGCGGGAATGCTCTCTATCCCGCAATGAACCAATCTCATATGCAACAACGTCGAAAGCTCCCCTATCCAGTCCGGAGTCTCGCCCTCCCCAAACGAAGGGCAAGCCAGTACAATGGCTTCCAAACCTGTCGAGCCCAACGCTTCAAGGTCGGACGAGCGCACACTGTTGTTCGCCACCGCCAGATCGGTCAAACCGTCCAGTGCGTGCGTCGTCGGCACCCGGAATCCGGCGAACCCGAAAAGGTACAACTCCGACAACCGGCCGCATTGCCACACCGATTCCGGCACCCCACACTCCTCCGCGGCCACGACATACAACGCCTGCAACGAATCCATCCCCGAAAAGTCCGCGGCCACGCTCACGATTCGCGAAAGGTTCGACATAGCGTCCATGTCATACATGTCGCGGTTGAACGCCGCCATCTCCAGCCTCGTCAGATTCCCCACGCTCGCCGGAATCTCCTCCAGATTGTATCCCGTCACCTCCAACCACCGCAGCGACGCGGGCAGCTCCGGCAACGTCCTCCCCTCCATATTCACCACCAGCTCCTCCAACCGCGTGAAATCCTTGAAATACGACGGGATGTCCGTCAGGCCCAAGTCCCACCCGCTCAGCAGCGTGAAGCTCCGCAACTCCGTCAGCGCCGCGAACGACCCGGGCAGCTCGATGGCCGTCCAAGGACTCTCCGCCACAACCGTGTCCGCCTCCCGCGCCAAAGCGCGCCCGTTCTTCTTCATGATATCCCGCGAGAAACCCAGCTGGATTACCCGTCCGTTCTCGTCCAGCCACACCCTGTCCCACTGGCTCACGTCGTCGCCGGAGGCCAACCACTGCCGCGCGAAATCGACTCCCGCATCCAACAACACATCCCGCAAGTCCTTCATCGCCTGCAAGTCCCCCTCGGCGACCGCCACCCCGGCGGGCAACACCACGACCAACTCCCCGTCCGCGCTCACCTCCACGAGCGTCTCCACGCCAAGCGTGTACAACCTCATCCCGTCACCAGTCATAAGCTTGCATCCTCCCTCATTGGGCAACAACACATACTCCCCGGGATAGAAATTCCCCTCCGCGCGCACCACCAGCGTGTCGCCCCGCATCGTCGGCAGCGAGTCCAGATAGAATTCCGCAAATAAATTCTCTCCCGTCCCGTCCACATTCTCGCCAAACAAATACCCTCTCCGCACCTGCGACAAATCCGTCGACGCCCCTTCCTCCATCACCAGCTTCACCGTCAGCCAGTCCATCCGCAGGCTCTCGTCCGCCGTCACCGAGTCGCGCAGCGTCTCGCCCCACTCCTCCTCGTACTCCAGCGCCAGCGTCACGCCGCGCGGCTCGACGGTCCCGTCATACCTCGCGTTCACCGTGTTCACCCGGTTCGCCTCCACCCGGTTGCGCAGCGCCACGTCATACGTCCGTTCCTCCCCGCCCTCGTTCATCACGAAACGCAGCGTCGCCTCCTCCGCCACCGTCGGGAACGCCATCGCGCTCCCCGCGTACACGCCCGTGTCCGCCGTCTCCGTCATCGGCAACTCCATCGCCACCGTGTCCGTCTCCACGGCCTCGCCCGTGAAACGCGCGGCCGACGGCGACCCGAGCAGCCAGGCCCGCTCCAGCCGCGCCCCGCCGGTCACCCCCTCCAGCCTCACGTCCACGCGCCCCACCAGCCGCCGCAGCTCCGCCTCGCTCGTCCTGTCCTCGCCGACCGTCACCGAGTCCGTCCCCGCGAAGACACTCCCCACGCGCATCCCCCCGTCACCGGCCTCCTCCGCCCGCACCGTCAGCTCCTCCAGCGTCGTCCCCGCCTCCAGCGAGGCCTCCGGAACGTCCGTCACGAAAGCGAACGTGTCCCTTCCCAGGTCCAGCGTCACCGGCCTCAACTCGTCCAGCCCGCCGAACTCCTCACGCCGCACGAAATTCCCCGCCTCGTCGTACACCAGCACGTGCACGTTCCCCACCTCCCCCGCCAACGCCTCCCTCGCCAACCCCTCCCCGCCGCTCCGGGACGCCCGCGCCCCCCGCCCCCCCGCGTTCTCCCCCTCCATCATATCCTCGCGGCAAGCCGCCAAACCGACCGCCGCCAACAATGCCATCACATATATAAACTGTCTCATATCGTCCTCCTTTCTTACATTTCAACCAATTCCGCCCGTGTCACCTCCGCCGTCCCCGCGCCCGCGCTCCGGGCCGCGCCGCCCGCGGGCCGCAGCGTCACGTCCACGCTCAGCACGTGGTTCGCCTCCATCGCCCTGTCCAGCTCGAACGGAAACTCCCTCGTCTCCGCCCCGTCCGTCAGATAAACCATCCCCGACAACGGCGCGTCCAACGGCAGCATGTAGACCGTCTTCCCCGCCTCCATCCGACCCAGCGTCTGGTCAAAGTCATTCATGTCAATGAGCCTCCCCTCCACCTCGAACGGAGCGAGCCATTCTCTTTCCAGCTCCACCGTCACCTCCCAGCCCCCCTCCGGCACGTTCAGCACATTGAACACCAACCCGCCGGACATCCGCCTCATCCTCAGCGTTTCCTCCGTCCCCGCGGCGGAGATGTCCTTCAGCCCGCAGAACACGTCGCGCGCGCCCTCTCCGGACACGCTCATATCCCCCGCCAACCAAATATTCACCGAGTCCATATAAACGTTACGCGCCACACCCTCCGCCAGCCCGCTCAACGCCAGCACATGCCGCTCGCCCGCGTCCGCGTCCTCCAGCACGACGGCCTCCCCTTCCTTGAAAAACTGCGGCACGGCCCAGACGAACCCCTCCTCGCCTAACCTCAAATCGAACACCGTCACCGGGCCGCGCGTCACCGCCACGCCCGACGAATCATTCGCGAACACCAGCGCGAGCCCCTCCGGCCCCGCCGAGTCCGCCCCGCCGGCGTCGTCCCGGCTGCAGGCCCCGGACAACGCCGCGCACGTCATCAATGCGACTACTAATTTTCTCATACTCATCAGATATAATTTAGGTAAACATACACAAACCCGCGCCCCCGCGAACGTCGCCACCTCCCCCGCGCGGGAACACCGCGAAAGTAAGCAAACTTTCCCAATCCGTCGCGCCCCCGCCCCCGCTTTTTTCCCGGGAACAGCCTCCCCGCGCCCGCCGCTCCCGACCCGCCCCACAACCGACACCGTCCAGCCGCCCCCGCGAGCACAGGACACCGCGGGCAGAGCCCCCAGCCGCGGGCGGGAGCGGGGGTTTGTCGAAATGGCCAATAATACCCCCCCGGCGGCAGAGCCGCCAGAGGGTGTATCAAAATGTTCTTTTCATACTCCCTCCCCCCTTCGGGGTACTCCCTCTAACTTAGAAAGAGAGCTGAACAGCATTGCTGCTCAAGTATTTGAACTCCTCCCCTAAGGTAGGGGAGGTGGCTGCGGAGCGATAGCGAAGCAGACGGAGGAGTATGATTAACTATTTTGATACACCCTCGAGTTGCGGAATAATGACATTCAGCCGAATAACGCTACTCCGCAAACTCTCCCCTTAAGGTAGGGGGAGTACCCCGAAGGGGGGGTATGAAAATCGCATCTCGACACACCTTCGGGACGCTACCCCTCGCCGCGGCGCAGCGAGGCCAGCGCGTTGAGGCTGAACCGCGGCGTGTCGCGCTCCCTGCGCCGCGCCTCCCTCGCCCGCTCCTTGCGCCGCCGCTCTGCCTCGCGGGCGGCCGCCTCCTCCGGCGGCGACACCGCCACCGCCGCCGCGGAAGCGACCGCGCGCCCTCCCCCCGGCACGCCGCCCCGGGCGGCCATCCCCCCGTCGCCACCGGCCACTCCCCCGCCGACGCGGACGGCCGCGCTTCCGCCGCCCGTCGCCCCTCCGCCGTCCGCCGCCGCCGAGGCCGACACCTCCGCCCCGTCCCGGGCCGCCGCCGTCCCCCCGGCCGCGCCTCCCTCCGCCACCGCGGCCGCGCCACACGCCTCCGTCCCCTCATCCACCCGCGCGTCCACCACCCCCTCCCGCGACACCTCCCCCACCGCGCCGCCGCCGCCCGCCGCCACAACCTCCGCCGCGCCCGCCTCCGCCGGCGCGGGCCCTCCGCCCTCGCCTCCCGGCAACGCCGCCTCGTCCGCCGCACCGGCGCCCACCGCCCCGGCGGCGGCTCCCCCCGGCGGCTCCGCCCCTCCCCCGGCGGCCTCCGGCCCGCCCTCCACCACGAAGTGGCGGCTCGGCGAGAACCCCGACAAATCCTCCGTCGAGAAGAACGGATACACGTGCAGCCGCTCCCCGGGACGCAACGGCACGTCGAAGGCGGCGAACCCGTCGGCCCTCGTCGCCGTCAGCGTCCACGCCCGCCCGATGTGGCCCGGCGA
Source organism: uncultured Butyricimonas sp. (assembly GCA_944320555.1). Classification (GTDB taxonomy): domain Bacteria; phylum Bacteroidota; class Bacteroidia; order Bacteroidales; family Marinifilaceae; genus CALUMT01. The sequence continues at coordinate 25,696 of CALUHX010000021.1, forward strand.
CGACTCGCTCACGTGCACCACGTGCAGCCTGTCCGTCGGGCGGGCCCCCGCCGCCGAGCGCCCCGCGTCCCAGCGCAGCGTCACCCGCCCGTCGGCGTACTCGCACGACATCCCCGCCGCCGGGGTCACCTCCCCCACGCTCGCGCGGAAATTCTCGAAGTCGCACACCCGGCCCCGCTCGTCGAAATAGGGGGCCAGCACGCGGTGCGCGTAATTCCCCGCCGTCAGCCTCGGGGCGTAGCGCCTCGCCCCCTCCCGCCACACGGGCAAGTCCCCGTACACCTCCAGCACGTACTCCGTCACGCTCCGCATCGCCGTGAAGCGGAGTCTCGAGATGCTCCTCATCTCCGTCAGCTCCCAGTTCTTCCCGGAGCACGCCGGACGCTTCGACGGCTGGGCGCACACGCGCCCCATCCGCTTGTAGAACGTCACCCCGTCCAGCCGCAACGGCTCGCCGGGCCTCACCACACTGTCCACCAAAGAGTTACTTGTCACAAAGTTCATAACCTTTCCTTTTTGTGTTTTTACAAAGATAAGAAAAGCGGCGGGAATATCCAAGCCTTTTCCCGTCCGGCCCCGCGCCTTTTTGCGCTTCACATTTGTTAAGTTAATATTAACCATCAAAATCCAGGCCGACATCCCGCCGACCCGTCCTTACTCATCTGCCCTTCATCTGCCAGTCACCTGCTCGTCATCCGCCGGAGCAGGTGACAAACAAGCTACACACTAACCAATTGCGCCTTACCCAAGGACACCGAGCCCCTCCCTCCGGGCACCCGTGGCGGCGAATGTTAACAAACGACAACGCCACAAGGACTAAAATTCAAACTTTTCATAAAAAACATTTTGCCGTCACAGGGAAAAGACATACCTTCGTGACTGTAATTAAAAAAAGAAAAAGCTATGACTAAAATCAAATTAAGAATGGTGACGTCCCTCAGCGGGACAATGGGCGACACGACGTACCGCACGCTGTCGCCGGGCAACATCGTGGTGAGCGACAAGGCGGCGCTCCCCACCTTCGAGAACGAGGAGGACAAGACGGCGCGCGACGCGCGGGCCGACCAGTTCGGCGCGGTGAACGCGCTGGTGCCCTCCGTCATCGACGCCGTGAAGAAAGGCTTCCCCAACAAGCCCCGGGGCGTGTCGGCCGCCAACATGTTCACGGCGCGCAACGCCGCCACGCTCTGCGTCTCCACGCCGGCGGAGGACGGCGGGTTCGCGCGGGAGTACGACTTCCGCTCCATGACGCTCTCCGAGGGGCCGGTGGACGCGCCGTCGGCGACCGCCGCGGTGGACACGGAGAGCCGCGCCGTGAGCTTCACCCTCGCCGCCCTGCCGCCGGAGGAGGAGACCTCCCTGTGCAAGGCGACGGACGAGGTGTACGCCTTCGTCTTCGACGGCGAGCTGCGCAAGGGCGCGCTCGTGGAGCTGGGCGCGCGGGGCGACGGCGGCTCGAAGACGTTCTCCATCCCGGAGTCGTGGTCGACGGCCGACCTCTACGTCTACGCCTTCGCGCGGGCGCGGCGGGGGCGGAAGGCGTCGCCCACCGCGCTGCTCTACCCCGCCGAGTAGGCGGAGGAGGAGGCGCCCTCGCCCGCGCTCCCCGTCCCCTCCCGGGGCGGGGAGCGCATTTTTTCGGGGCGGGGAGCGCGATTTTCGCGGAAAAAAACGTATATTTGCGGGGTAAAAATTACTAATTGACAGACAGAATGTTACCAAAATTCCTTTTAGCAGACAACTCGCAGGACGACCCGGACACCATCTACGTGGTGCACACCGAGACGCCGCGGTGCATCATCCGCTGTGACGTGGACGACTTCTACGGCAACCAGCGCGTTTATTGGATTGACGACGAGCCCCTGTCGCTCGACGACACGGAGGCCCTGCTCGACGAGGCGGAGGACTTCTTCGAGCGGGAGCTGGAGAACCAGGAGAACCTCTACGACGAGGAGGAGGGGATGTGACGGGCCGGAGCGAGGACGAAAAAAACAACCTAACCAACGTGAATCGACATGTACTCAAAAAACGACATTAGACAATTCCGCCGCCGGGGACTGAAGCCCGAGCAGGTGGACGAGCAGATAGAGAACCTCAAGCGGGGGTTCGCGCCCGTGGCGGCCGCGGAGGCGGCCACGGTGGGCAACGGCGTCACGAAGCTGACGGAGGACGAGGCGCAGGCCGCCGTCCGCGCGTTCGAGAGCCGGCGCGGGGAGCTGGACATGGTGAAGTTCGTGCCGGCCTCGGGGTCGGCGACGAGGATGTTCAAGCTGCTGAACAGTTTCCGGGCCCGCTACACGGGCAGCGACGAGGACTACCTGGAATACCTGCGCCACAAGGAGCCGGGGACGGTGTTCTCGTTCTTCCAGCACCTGAAGGCGTACCCCTTCTACGCCCGGTTGAAGGAGCGGGTGATGGAGGACCGCAAGGATCTGGACAAGATGCTGTGGAAGAACCAGTTCGAGGACATCCTCGACTACCTGCTGACGGAGCGGGGGCTTGACTACAACCACACGCCGAAGGCGCTCATCGACTTCCACGTCTATCCGGGGCACACGCGGACGGCGCTGGAGGAGCACCTCGTGGAGGCGGCCCTCTACTGCAGCGACGGGCGGCGGGCGAAGACGCACTTCACCGTGTCGGAGGAACACATGAGGCGGGTGAAGGAGCTCGTGAAGCGGGAGCTGAAGTTCTACAAGAAGGACTTCGGCGTGGCGTTCGACGTGACGTACTCGGCGCAGAAGCCGGAGACGGACATGGTGAGCCTCGACCGGCGGGGCGAGCTGCTGCGCGACGGGGAGGGGAACGTGGTGTTCCGCCCGGGCGGGCACGGGGCGCTCATCCACAACCTGAACGAGCTGAAGGAGCGCGTCATCTTCATCAAGAACATCGACAACGTGCTTCCCGACCGCAACAAGGAGGCGACGGTGTTCTGGAAGAAGGCGCTGGCGGGCGTGCTGCTGGAGACGCAGGAGCGGCTGTTCGGCTACATGCGGCGGCTGGAGCGGGGGAAGGAGCGCGGCGGGGAGCTGCTGGCGGAGGCGGAGGCGTTCCTGCGGGAGCGGCTGGGCTTCCGACCGGCGGAGGGGAGCGTGCCGGCGGACCCGGAGGAGCGGGCGCGGTTCCTCGCGAGGGCGATGGACCGCCCGCTGCGCGTGTGCGGGATGGTGCGCAACGAGGGGGAGCCGGGCGGCGGCCCGTTCTGGGTGAGCGTGCCGGGCGAGGGCGAGCGGCTGATGATTGTGGAGAGCGCGCAGCTCAACCTGAGGGACAAGGAGCAGAAGCGGATTTTCGCGTCGTCGACGCACTTCAACCCGGTGGACATCGTGTGCTCGCCGTACAATTACCGGGGCAAGAAGTACGACCTGGAGGATTTCATCGACCGCGGGCAGGGGTTCGTGACGGAGAAGTCGTACAACGGGGAGGACATCCGCGCGCAGGAGCTTCCGGGGCTGTGGAACGGGGCGATGGCGGGATGGAACACGCTGTTCGTGGAGGTGCCGCTGGCGACGTTCAGCCCGGTGAAGACGGTGTTCGACCTGCTGCGGTTCGAGCACAGGAACGTGTTAAGAAACGACTGACAGGGATATGGAAACGGCAAAGAAGCATAACTGTCTGATGGTGCTGGTGAAGGGCTGCGCGATGGGCGCGGCGGACGTGATTCCGGGAGTGTCCGGGGGGACGATAGCCTTCATCACGGGGATTTACGAGACGCTGCTGGACAGCATCCGGGCGTTCGACCTGACGGCGCTGCGGCTGTTCCTGCGAGGCCGCTGGCGGGAGTGGTGGCGGAAGGTGAACGGGAGTTTCCTGTTCAGCCTGCTGGCGGGGATAGGGATTTCCATTTTCTCGCTGGCGAAGCTGATGACGTGGCTGCTGGAGAACCACCCGGTGGGGGTGTGGTCGTTCTTCTTCGGGCTGATTATCGCGTCGTCGGTGCTGGTGGCGAGGGAAATCAAGCGGTGGAACGTGTGGAGCGTGGTGTCGGGGATAATCGGCATCGTCATCGCCTACTACATCACGGTGGTGACGCCGACGGAGACGCCGGACGCGTGGTGGTTCATCATCCTCTCGGGGGCGATAGCCATCTGCGCGATGATTCTTCCGGGGATATCGGGGTCGTTCATCCTGCTGCTGATGGGGAAGTACCTGTTCATCATGGAGGCGGTGCACGAGCTGAACGTCGGGGTGCTGGCGCTGTTCGCCGTGGGGGCCGTGGCGGGAATCATCAGTTTCTCGCACGTGCTGTCGTGGCTGCTGAAGCACTACCACAACGTGACGGTGTCGCTGCTGACGGGGTTCATGGTGGGCTCGCTGAACAAGGTGTGGCCGTGGAAGGAGACGCTGACGACGAGCGTGAACGGCGACGGGGTGACGGTGGCGGTGATGGAGCGCAACGTGTCGCCGGCGGCGTTCGAGGAGCTGACGACGGTGCTGCCGTCGGCGGAGAACGCGCGGCTGGTGGTGGGCGAGGTGCCGGCGGGGCTGGAGGGAGCGGCCACGGCGGGGTCGGAGGCGTTGCTGCCGCTGGCCGTGGCGATGTGCGCGGCGGGGCTCCTGCTCATCGTGGTCATCGAGCTCATCGGCAAGCGGATGCAAAAGGCGGCGTGAGGGATGGCGGCGACGTACGGAATCATCGGGAGGCCGCTGGGCCACTCGTTCTCGCCGCGGTACTTCGCGGAGAAGTTCCGGCGCGAGGGCATAGACGCCCGCTACGAGGCGTTCGAGCTGCGTGACATCGGGGAGGTCGGGAGACTGCTGGAGAGGCGTCCCGACCTCCTCGGTTTCAATGTGACCATACCTTACAAGGAGGCGGTGATGGGGCTGCTGGACGAGGCGTCGGCGGAGGCCGCGGCCGTCGGGGCGGCGAACTGCGTGCGGGTGGACCGCGGGGCGGACGGCTCGCCGCGGCTCGCCGGGCACAACACGGACGCGGCGGCGTTCGGCGAGTCGCTGGCGCGCTTCCTCGGCCTGCCGCGGGCGGCGAGGGGATTCGGCTTCTCCGGCGGGGCGGACGGCGGCGGACGGCCCGCGGGGGCCGGAGGCGACTCCGGCTTCTCCGGCGGAGACGGCAGGGCGGACAGCGGCGACGAGGCCGGGGACGCGGGCGATGGTTTTCATACCCCCTCCCCCCTCCGGGGTACTCCCCCTATCTTAGGGGGAGAGCTGAACAGCGTCGCTGCCCTGGTATTGGGCGACGGGGGGGCGGCACGGGCCGTGCGTCACGCCCTGGACGGGCTGGGCATCCCCCACCTCACCGTGTCGCGCGCGCCGCGCAGGCCGGGCGTCATCGGCTACGGCGACCTCGCGCCGGAAGTGATGGCCGCGCACGCGCTCATCGTGAACACGACGCCGCTGGGGACGTGGCCGGACACCGCGGCGTGCCCCGGCATCCCCTACGGACTGCTCACGCCGCGGCATTTCCTCTACGACCTGACGTACAATCCCGCCGAGACGGAGTTCATGCGCCGGGGACGGCTCCGGGGGGCGCGGGTGAAGAACGGGCTGGAGATGCTGCGCCTGCAGGCGGAGGCCTCGTGGGCGTTCTGGCGGGCGGCCGATTCGCCGGAGGGGCGCGGGAAATAGGGAAAGATTGATTACCTTCGCGCCGTTTTCGCAAAACAGAACGGTTATGAGATACACGGACAAGCAGATTTGGCGCATCAGCTACCCCATCCTGGTCGCCGTGCTCATGGAGCACATGATTAACCTGACGGACACGGCCTTCCTCGGGCGGGTGGGCGAGGTGGAGCTGGGAGCCTCGGCGCTGGCCGGGGTGTACTACATGGCGATTTTCATGCTCGGGTTCGGGTTCAGCGTGGGGGCGCAGATTCTGATGGCCCGGCGCAACGGGGAGGGCAACCACGCGGCCATCGGGCCGGTGTTCTGGCAGGGGACGACGTTCCTGCTGCTGCTGGCGGCGGTGATATTCGCGGTGTCGCAGGCGTTCACGCCCCGCGTCCTGGAGCGGATGATAGAGTCGCCGGAGGTGTGCGCCGCCACGAACGACTACCTGCGCTGGCGGGTGTACGGCTTCTTCTTCTCGTTCGTGGCGGTGATGTTCCGGGCCTTCCTCGTGGCCACCACCCAGACCAAGATACTGACGCTGAACTCGCTGGTGATGGTGGGGACGAACGTGGTGCTGAACTACGCGCTGATATTCGGGAAGCTGGGCATGCCGGAGCTGGGCATAGCCGGGGCGGCCATCGCCTCGTCGGTGTCCGAGGGGGTGTCGGTGCTTTTCTTCGCCCTCTATATCCGCCGCAAGGTGGACTGGCGGAAGTACGCCCTGGGGTTCCGTCCCGGGCTAAGCCGGGAGACGCTGGGGGGCATCCTCAACGTGTCGGTGTGGACCATGGTCCAGTACTTCCTGTCGTCCGCCACGTGGTTCCTCTTCTTCATCGCCGTGGAGCACCTCGGGGAAAGGCCGCTGGCGGTGTCGAACATCGTGCGGAGCGTCTCCACGTTCTTCTTCATGCCCATCACGGCTTTCGCCGCCGCCAACAGCTCGCTGGTCAGCAACCTGATAGGGGCGGGCGAGCAGGAGCACGTGATGGGGACATGCCGGCAGACCATCCGGCTGGGCTACTGCTTCCTCGTGCCGCTGCTCGCGCTCGCGCTCCTGTTTCCGTCCGTCGTGCTGCGGATATACACGGACGACCTGCCCCTCGTCGAGGCCGCCGTGCCGTCGCTGTACGTGATGCTGTCGTCGCTGCTGCTCTCCTGTCCGGGGAACATCCTGTTCAGCACGGTCTCCGGGACGGGCGACACGCGGCGGGCGTTCTTCATGGAGATTTGCACGCTCGCCTTCTACATGCTCTACATGGTGTGCGTCGCCATGGTGGCGCGGGCCGACGTGGCCGTCTGCTGGACCACGGAACACGCCTACTGGGGCGTGCTGCTGCTCTTCGCCGTCACTTACCTGAGGCGGGGCACGTGGCGCGGCCGCAAAATCTGAGCCGTCCCGCCGGAGGGCAATCCCAAGCCGCCTATTTCAATTGCTTCAGCACCTGCGCCCCGAGGCCGATGCTGTAGCCTTGCGAGAGGAAAACCACCTCGCCCCGGCCGTTGACGACCAGAACGAGCGGCAGATTGTCAGGGTTGACCAGCTCCAGCTCCTCCGCCAAGCGGGCCGCCAAAGCCTGTCCGCCCTCCGCCTCGAACGCCAGCGTCGACGGGAAAGGCCGGAAATCCGAGGGGCGGAACTTCGACCCGTCCTTGAAGAAGAAGCGCAAAGGAGCGCCTTCCGCCTCGAAGTCGGCGGCGGAGGCGGCCATGTCGCGCAGGAAATGGTTGGTCGGCTCCGTGCCGGCGTCCACCACGGCCAAAAGGGCATACCCGTCCTCCGGCAAGCCTTTCAACGCGGCGGGCAGCGTGACCCGCCCCAGCACCCGGCGCGCCTCCGGACACTCGGGAATCTCCATGCGCACCGTCGTCACGCGGCCGGCCTCAATCTCGAAAGGCACGCAGCGGGTGTAAACGGCCCCGGAACTGTGACGGTTACCCGTGAACAGAAGGTAACGCCCCTCCTCCAGCGCGACGGGAGTGGCGAAAATCCGGGAGTAAGAGGCCCCCGCCCCCATGTCCACCGCGGCGTTGCTGCCAAGGTCGATGGTGCGGAAATTGTCCTCCTCGAGCTTTGCCACCGTGAAATGCAGGAAATACTTCGGGTCCGCCACCGGTTTCCCGCCGTAAGTGACCATCAGCGAGCCTTCGTCCGCCACTCGCTCCTCCGTGAAGCTCACCGCACGCCACGCCCCGTCGGCGAAATACTCCGGTGCGGAAGTCACCGGGTCCAGCCGGGCGGCCACGCCCATCGAACGGCACGCCGCCACGAAAAAGACGTCGCGCAACCGGGAATCCGCCACCCCGGAACGGGCGACGCCCGTCGGAGGAATGAGGCAACGGGCAATATAAAGGGAATCCGGCGAGCGGAGCTCCCTCACGCGCCCGACGAGGGCCTCGACCGTCGTCACGCCCTCCGCCTCCAGCCACGCCCGCAGCGGGGCGCGGTAGGCCGTCGGCGCCTCGTTGGCCACTCGGGGATTGAGAATGCACTCACGGAAAAGCGGACGGTCGCGGAACGGAAGCGCGTCGCGCAGATGGGCCTCCCACACCTCGGCGGGCGTGTCCTGCAAATCCTTCTCGGGCACCGCGGAGAGCAACTCCAAGGCCAGCGGCCTCAACTCGCCGGGAGTAGCCGCCATGAAACGCTCCACCTCCGCATGGTTGCCCCGGGCGGCGGCGGCGAAACGGAGCCACCGGGCGTCGTCTCCCCCGCAATGCGCCGACTCCCCCTCCGCCGAAGGGAAAGTGGCGATGTATGCCTCGCGGATGGAATCCTCGCGGGAGAGCCGCAAATCGTTCGCCGCCCGCTCAGCCGCCGTCACCTCCGCAGGCATGGACCGCAGGACGGGAGGAGCAAAGACTGCGGCGAACTCCCCGTCCATGTCCCCCTCCTCGTGACGCAGCGCGACCGTCAGCGTGTCGCGCTCCGCCACCCGGAAAGGAGCGTAACCGAAACGCCCGTCCTTCCACGCCCACACGAGGATGTCGCCCCGCCCCAGCGTCAGCGCGGCCTCGCCCGACGAATCGGCACGAAGCGAGGCCACGGGGTAGAACTCCCCGTAATTGAATATCCGGAAGTCCACCTTGGCTCCCGCGGCCGGACGGCCCGAAGCGTCCACCACCCGCACGACGGCGCGTGTCGCAGGCGTGTAGTGCGAGGTGACGTTCACAATGGAGTTGTCGCTGTCCGTGGCGACAAGCTCCTCGTCGCCACGGTACTTCCCGAACACGTCGGCCACCACGTACATGGCCTGCTGCACCGGCGAGGTGAACCACGCCAGATTGAGCCTCGGCTCCGGCTCGCAAGCCCCGAGGTATTTCCACTCGCCGTTTACCCACACCTCAATCCAGGCGTGGTTGTCGTCGCAATGCGCCCACCGCGGCGTGTAAATCTGCCGAGCCGGAATCCCCACCGCCCGCAACGCCGCCAAGGTGAAAATCGACTCCTCGCCGCAACGCCCGTACGTGGCGCGCATCGTGGCCAAAGGCGACGCCGTGCGGGCGTTCGTCGGCTTGTATATGACATGCTCGTGACACCAATGATTGACCTCCAGGGCGGCCTCTCCCATCGAGCCGCACCGGGCCAACCGTTCCTCCAACGCGCCGTAGAAAGCCCGCCGGGCCGAATCCAAGGCCTCGTTGTTGCCCCTCGGCGGAAGCACGAAATGGCGGAACACGTCTTCGGGAACCGTCCCGCCCCAAGGCATCTCCTCCCTCGCCCGCAAGGCCAACCGGACGTTCTCCAAAAGATAGTCGCCACCCCAATGGGCGATGTCGCTCAGGGTGGAATAGGCGAACAGGAAGGTCAAGGCCTCCCGCTCCTCCGTGGTCATCGGCTCGTCGAACACGGCGTACAACTCCCCGGCCTTGTCCCCGAACAACGCCTTCTTTCTCTGAAAATCAGCCTCCACCGTCTTCCGGTAGCCGGCATCCGAAATAAAATGCCTCTCCCCGCACCCGCACAGGAAGAGCAGCAAGCAACAAATGTGTCCGATACGTCTCATAATTGTCAATTTGGTTTCCGCAAATATACGCGACTTTCCCCACTTCCCCTCCGAAAGCAGGGAAAAACCGACAGAGGCGTTCCCGGCATGGAAACCGGGGGTAACGAGGGGGTAGCGAGGGGGTAGCAAGCAATATACAAACAGTTTTCCATTTATCTGCCACATGAATTTTATATGTTTACAAATAGCAAACAAATAGGAGACAAATAGCAGACAAATAGCAGAACCCTTGCTACACCCTACCTACCCGCCTCCTACCCCCGACTTGCCCGCAACGAAATCCCCGTCATTCGCGCCGGCGACAAGCACAAAAAAAGGCGCGCCACGGTAATTGGCGCGCCTTTCGGCTTCCGGTGTCCGCCGGAATTATTTGTCGATGTCCAAGATTACCTCGTAAGTCTTGCCCGGCTCGAAGTCGCAGTTGTAAATGATGAGGAAGTTCTCGTCCACGGCAGCCTTCCAGTCTTGTCCCTCTGCCAAGCGGGGATTGTTCAACCGCTCGGGGAAGAAATAACTGAAGGGGAGGTCGAGCACATGCTCCTGCTTGAACTTGTCGCCCTTCATCAGGCCCAGCTTGAAGTTGTCGTGCGTGGTGATGGTCACGACGCATTGCTTGCCTTTCACCTTTGTGGTCACGGTATAATCGTTTTCCTCGGGAATCTCCTGCAAGCGCACGTCCCATTTCGGGTCGCCGTAGAAAGCCAGCACGTCGCGGTCGTGCCAGAAACCGACCTGGTCGTTCGTCGGCTGTTTTCCCAAAAGCTTCTGCAAGGCAATCGGAGCCACGGTGAACTCGGTCATGTCGAACGCAGGATAATCCTCCGTCAACATCTTCGGGTTCCATTCGTTCATTTGGCACAACATGTCCTGCTGGTTCATATAAATGGCCTCGGCGAGGGTGTAGCGTCCGGGGGTGGTGAGCCAGTACTTCAGGCCGCCCCATCCGTTGCGGCCGTGCCAGGTGGTGACCACGTAACCGATCATCGTGGCGGCGTTGCCGCTGTTCATCCAAGCGACAGCCATGCTGGTATTCGTGTTGTTCACGTTGCCGATGAGGCAGTTGCCGACGGCGAAATAGACTTTGCGCTTGCCGCTCTCCTGCAAGGGAGTGTTCTTGTTCTCGAAAGCGGAGCGGGCGTAAAGTTTGCCCTCCTTGGCGATAATGTTGCCCATGGAATAGGGCATCTCGAGGTTGCGCTCCGTGGCATGGGCTGCGGTGACAACGAGGTCGGGGGCGTATTTGGCGTACAGTTCGGCAAATTTGTCCAGCATCTTTTCGCGGGGCACGTTTCCGGTGGTCACCTTGGCGTCCTTGCCCGTCTTCTCGCCCCAAAGTCCCATGGTGTGGTCATCAAGCCATCCGTAGGTGTCGAACCATTTTGCGCTGCACAGCTCGTGGATGGTGGCGACGGCGTTGTGAATCACGAAAGGCTCCGTGCTGTTGTTCACCATTTTCATGGCGGCCGCGGCGTCATATCCCGTGATGATTCCGCAGAGATAATCGGCGTAGATGTCGTCGTCCACCTCGCGGCTCATCTTGTTAAGGTCTATCACATAATTGCGCCCCAGGTTTTCCGGAGTCTCCACGACCGCCACATAGCGGGGACGCAGGGTCTTCAAGGTTTCCAAACTCTCGCGGGGAGCCTTGTCGAAGAACACGACTTCCGCCCCGTGTTTCGCCTGCAAGGCGTTGACCACTTCCATCCATGCCGCGTCGCCCTTCACGGCCGAGGAGGCCAAGACGACATACTCGTTTCCAACGTTTTTCCCTGCTTTTTTCTTTTGCGAGAACGATGGCAAAGCCACCAACATCGCACAGGCCACAATCAGTACTTTGTAAATCTGTTTCATTTTATCCAATAATAAATAACACAACTAAATTTTGTTTGCCAAATATAGGGAAGAATGAGGGAAATCCGGTCCCTTCCCCATGTTAAAGTTTTCCTAAAGGCGCAGCCCGGCGGCACGGTCAAAGGAATCCCACCCCACAGTAGCGCAGGCAGGGACTTCCGCTCCAAACAGCGCAGGCAGGCGTGTGATAATAACATTTCGAGACAAGAATCTGTGTCGAAATGTCTGTCGTACCCTTACCACCCTTCGGGGTACTCCCTTAGGGGAAGAGTTTGCGGAGCAAAGTTTTTCGACTGAATATCATTACTCTGCAATTTCGCCCCTAAAGTAGGGGAGATGGCGGCAAAACCGCCGGAGGGGTATTATTGGCTATTTCGACCCCCATTGAGAATGCGGTCGAGGGCGTCGATGCGGTAGAGGTAAACGCACTTCAAATTAGCGGCGGACTCCTCGAAAGTGGCGAAGTTGTCGAAACGGGCGGGGTCCTTGCCTCCCCACAACCGCTCGTCGGCGAAGGCGGAGGGGCGTATCAATGCCTGCCAGCGGTCGAGACTGTCCGCCAACGCCCGGAAGTGGGGCGAGAGTTCCGCCCACCGCTCCTTCACCCTGCTGCGGAAGGCGGAGTCGTCGAAGAAGCGGTCGTACCACAAGGCCTGACGGTTGTAAAGGCTGTCGCCCGTGAGCGTCACCACGTCCGGGCGGTTCAAGCGGGCGGGGCGAATGTCTCCACCGGCATCTAGGCCTACGGTGATGAAGGCAAGGTCGAAGTCCCACACAGGCCCGGCCATGAGAAGACCGCCCTTGTCCTTGTACATGTAGCAACTGCGGGGCCCGTTCGGCTCGGCATTTTGCGCCAGCTCGTGCACCAGCCACCACTCGACGAAAGTATCCATGTCAAGGTAGTCGCGGAAGAGCGTTCGGAAGTCTGTCGAGTCACCGTAAAGGAGGCTCTCGATTTCGTTCAGATAGCCCTCAATGTAGGCCATCTGCTCCAGCGAGGGGTCGTCTGGCGCCTTCACGTTCACCGGCAAGCTGCGCCGTGCCGTGCGGAAGCGGCAAGGCTCGTCGAAATAGCTGTCCACCTCCAACAGATAACCCTCCTTCTCGTCGATATCCACCCGACAATCGCCCACCCGCACCTGCTCGCAAAGGAGATAGCACCCTCTCGACTGCCCGTTGTACACCACGTTCACGAACCGCCAGTCGGGAGTCCACTCCAGCCCCGTCAACGCCGCCATGCTGAACGCCAAACTGTTCCGCATCAGACTATGGTCCATAAAGTTGGCCAGTAGCACCCATCGTTTACCGGGAGCCATGCCCAGCAATCCGCTCTTCTCCTCCAACTTGACGGCATAAGGTTTCTTCGGCTTCGTGAAGGTGGAATGCCCCCTCCCCCTCACCGCCACACGCTCCGACTCATAATCCACCCTCCCATCCGGCAACACGATGCGCAGCCCCGTCCCCTCCTTCCACTCCTCCTTCGACACCACCTCCTCCCCGTCCGCCGTCTCCACATACACCGTGGGAATCCCCTGCGCCCCCGCCCCCTGCAAGCCCACCCATAAACTCAACACCATACATACGATAATCCTATACATTTTCCTATTTATTTTATATTAAAAACATTTCCTTTGACTCAAACTCCACAAAAATACAAAATAAACTGACAGGTGACATATCAAACACATCACCTGTCAGTTTTCCTTAAAACCCAAAAATCTCCAGTTTACCTACCTCTGCGACGAAACCAAAGCAAAAGGGCAAAAAGCACCATTATGCCTGGTAATACCCATATCATAATTATCTTCCAAATAGATTGTCCTGCTTGACTTAAATAGATTCTATCATCAAGAGGCGCAGGACGACGCACGTCTATTGGGACTTCTCCATCAGACATCCAATAAAAACTCCCCATGACAATACTGTAGTTATTAGCAAAGATGCCCTTATAATTTCGACTCAATACCCCATTGCTTATGCAATCAGCATCTCCTAATATCACTATTTTCTGATTCTCATCGCCAACTTTCCTGCTCAAAGCCAAGCCTGTAATGAATTTTCCATGGGATTCCCCTTCGTCCATATTCACTAATGGAGTTTCTTCGACAAAATTCACCGTCTCAATTTCATTCCAAACAGAAGTATCTGTTTCAAACAAAGGAATCATCGTAAAATCTCCATGATTATCATAATATAACCCAGCGACCCCAGGAGTAACTATCACTTGTCCAGATTTTTGCATATTCTCAAACCAATATACCATATTTTCCCCCTCTTTCGTTGGTGAGGAAATAACCACTTCTGGTGAATAATCTTCCCAACCAGAAACCAACATTCCCGGAATCATCTTGACATTAAATTTTGACAGTAGAGATGACATTTCGTTTTCCCTTGTCGGCTCTGTCAGTATCATCAAATCTCCTCCTCTTTGAATATAATCATCCAACATACTTTCTTGGACATCACTCAAACTTGTAGTCAAATCCGACACCACCAATATATCAATATCATCCGAAATAGAACTACTTAAGTCTATCTCTCGCACGTCAAAACCTTGATTAATCAAAGAATAACGGAACGATTTATCATAAGCAAACATACTATAATCCCTATCTCCTATCTTATTTATATTTCTCGCTCCATTACAAGACAAAAAGCCAACCACAGGCAACTCCATTGCAATTCTCTTAAAAGCTGCTGTAATTTCCGCCTCCCCTGGATGGTGTTGCATATCGTCAAACACCCTTAAAAATGTTTTTTCTCCATTTTCTCTCTCTAACAGTCGGACAAATCTATTTTTCTCAGGAAATAAATCTATCTGTGAACGAATTTCTTCTGGAGACAAAAACAAACTTGTATCCAAATCAAAAACTCGCATTAATTCTTTCGCACTTTCTTCCGTTGATCGCCCCACGACATTCCTGCTCATCCCTGTGTTCAACAACGTATCATAATAATAAACATATTTCATCTTTATTTCCGGTTTAAAGCGGGTATATTGACGAAATCTATCTTGGTCTCGTTTAATTTGAGAAGGCATAGCAGTCCACAAATCTCTCTCATCCAACACATTCACATAAGTTGTAATCGTCAATCCCCCATCTAATTTAGAAATCACCTCTTGGCTATTAGGAGTCAACGTGTTCAACTTCGTCGCAGAAGTATCATAATACCCCATTAAACGTGGACGAGAAGAAACATACCCCAACAGACAAGCCAAACACAACACGCCAAGGTATTTGACCAAAGAACGTGTCCACGGCATTTTTTGCCTACAAGCCTGCAAACGGATCACTGCTAATGATAAAAACAAAGCGGTCACAATGACAAAATACAACACGTCCTCACTACAAATCAATCCTAACATGAACTCATTCGCACGCCCCGAAATTGACAACCAATAGGTGATTTCCCTAACAAAATCCAAATCCTGCCACAAGGTCTTCACATAATTCAACACCCCTAACATTGTTAAAGTCAATATTGCAGCCACAACCTGATAAGGTGTCAGACTCGACATAAATAACCCAACGGCAGCATAAGTACAAATCAACAAATAAAATCCCAACATTCCCGACAACACGACAGGAAAATCAAAATCCTTTATTGTAAAAGCACCGAATAACGCAAATAAAAACACGATTCCGACCAATACAAGTCCATAAATCATCATTGATAAAAATTTTCCCAAAATGATTTGGACATTCGTAATCGGGGACGAATACAACAACTTTATAGAACCGCTACCCAACTCCCGACTCATTAAACCCATTGTAAGCAAAGGTATATAAAGATAAAGATACTCTTGAAGAGCCGGGAACACACCGCCCCATGGGCTAGCAAAAATTCCTGACGTAATAGTCCAAAGCGGTCGACCTAATTCCTGCGTGGCTAATTGCATACCTAAAGCAGAGGTAAACACCATCGCCGTTTGGATTGTGAAAATGATAATAATTAACCACGCAACCAAAGAATAAAACAATGTTTGTAATTCCGTCTTGGCAAGTTTACATATAGTACCCATAAATTTATTATTATTTCTTAGACAACTCTGCAAAAATAGACTCAAGCGAGGCTTTTTCTAAAGATATCTCATTCAATCGCCAACCTTTGGCAACGCTTGTCTCCACAATACGTTCCGCCATATCCTGTATGTCGGCGAAATAAATTCTGTATCTCCCCTCACCTAATTCTTCCACTCTAATTACTTCTGGCATCTCCGCCAGTTCCTTCACATCCGGTCTAGCTAGCAACGACACTGCTATAGATGTTGGTGCGACATAATTGTCAAAGTCCCTCACAGTGCCAGAAAACACTAATCGTCCTTGTTCTATCATCCGAATGGAGTCACACGTCGCCTGAACCTCTGCCAAGGCATGGGTAGACAGAACGACTGTGTGCTCCATCCCTATCTCCTTTATCAAATGACGGATCTCCACAATTTGGTTCGGGTCAAGACCATTTGTCGGCTCATCCAAAACAATAAATTCTGGTTCATGGACTATCGCTTGGGCTATTCCGACCCGTTGTTGATATCCACCAGTAACCACCAATTATTGCAAATGGGTAAAACCATAGGAAATCAAATATAACGAAATCGGTTAAATCCAA
>CALUHX010000022.1 GCA_944320555.1 uncultured Butyricimonas sp.
TTGCAGAATTATCAAAGACTTTTATTGATTAAATAACTGAATAACAGTAAATAAAAATATTTTTAAGGGACGACTATGTTAAGGTTTGACATGTGGGTTGGTTTCATTCTCCTTGGTGGGATAAAGGTAGTGAGTTTTTGGGGAAAAGGGAAAGGAAAAGCCGAAGATTTGACGGGCGGGGTTTGGGGAGGGAGAAGGGCGGAGGTCCGGCCGGGGAAAGGAATGGGCGGCCCCCATTACAGGGACCGCCCGGCTGGTTGCTATTGAATTATGAAAACTAGTTGATGCCTAAGTCGCGGATGATGGCGTCGATGCGGGCGTTGGCTTCCCGTTGGGCGCGGTGGAAGTCGCCGACGCCGGCCATCTTGGCGCGGGCTTCGAAGTAGAATTTTATCTTCGGCTCCGTGCCCGAGGGGCGGACGGAGATTTTGCTGCCGTCGGCGAGGAAGAATTGGAGCACGTCGCTGGTGGTGGAGAAGTCGAGGCGGCTCTTCTCACCGGTCCGGAGGTCGGTCGCCTCCAGGGAGAGGTAGTCTTTCTTCAGCACGACGGGGCTGCCGGCGATGGCGGCGGGAGTGTCGTGGCGGAACCGCCGCATCATGTCCTTGATTTCCTCGGCTCCGGTGAGGCCCTTGCGGACGATGTACACCATGCGCTCCTGCGAGAAGCCGTAGCGGGCGTATATTTCTTTGAGGTAGCCGTAGAGCGTCTTGCCGTGGGTCTTGAGCCAGGCGGCGATTTCGGCCATGAGGCTGGCGGAGGACACGCCGTCCTTGTCGCGGGTGAAGGAGCCGGGCATGTAGCCGAAGGATTCCTCGCCCCCGCCGATGTAGTGCTCGCCGCCCCGCTCGCGGACGACGGCGGCTATCCATTTGAAGCCGGTGTAGACGTCGTAGCAGGTGACTCCGTTACTCTCGGCGATGTCCTTGAGCATTTCCGTGGTCACGATGGTCTTCACCATGTAGTCGCCCTCGCGGAGGAGTCCCAGCGCGCGGCGGCGGCTGATGATGTACTCGGTGAAGATGAGGTCGGTCTGGTTGCCGTTCAGAAGGGTCCACTCGCCGCTGTCGTCCTTGACGGCGATGCCGATGCGGTCGCCGTCGGGGTCGCAGGCCATGGCGAGGTCGGCGTCCACTTGGCGGGCGAGGTCCAGCGCCATTTTGAAGGCGGCGGGCTCCTCGGGGTTGGCGGACGCCACGGTGGGGAAGTCGCCGTCGGGCACGCTTTGCTCGGGCACGGTGTATACATGCCGGAAGCCCCACAGCCGCAGGGACTCGGGCACGAGGCGGTAGGTGGTGCCGTGGAGCGGGGTGAAGACGACGCGGAGGTCGTCCGCCTCGCGGATGGCCTCGGGCGAGAGGCTGAGGGTCTTGACCCGGGCGAGGTAGCGGTCGTCGAACTCCTTGCCGAGGAGGGTGACGAGGCTGTCGTCGCCGTTGAAACGGATGTCGGCGGCGCCCACTTTCTTCACCTCGGCGATGACGTTCTTGTCATGCGGCGGCACGAGCTGCGAGCCGTCGTCCCAATAGGCTTTGTAGCCGTTGTATTCCTTGGGGTTGTGCGACGCGGTGATGATAACCCCGCCCTTGCAGCCGAGCTCGCGGATGGCGAAGCTCATCTCGGGCGTGGGGCGCAGCTCCTCGAAGAGGTAGACGCGTATGCCGTTGGCCGTGAATATGCGGGCGGCCGTCTCGGCGAAGAGGCGGGAGTTGTGGCGGCAGTCGTGGCCGATGCAGACGGCCTTGGCGCCCTCGGGGAACGCCTGGTTGATGTAGTTGGCGAATCCTTGCGTGGCCGCGCCCACGGTGTATATGTTCATGCGGTTGCTGCCGACACCCATGATGCCGCGCAGGCCCCCGGTCCCGAACTCCAAATCGTTGTAGAACGACTCGACAAGCTCCGTCGTGTCCTTGGCGTCGAGCATGCGCCGCACCTCGGCGCGCGTGTTCTCGTCGTAGGCCGGGTTCAGCCATCCCTCGGCCTTTTGTCTCGCTATGTTCAAAATCTCGTCGGTTTCCATATTTTGTGGTTTTGATGATGCAACAAAGATAGGGAGAAAATGGAAAAATCGGCATTCGGGATTTGGAATTTTAAGGAGGTTTTTTTATTTGATGGCGGGGTTGACGGTGTTGCTTTCGCCAATGTCGTATTATGCGTGGTGGGTGCTTTTGATACAGGGATTAATATTGGGGTATGCCGCTGTGCGCCTGGGGTTTTGGCATTCGGTGGGGCTGCATGCGGCGATGAACGTGGCGGCGTTGTGTTTGTGCTGACTTTTGGGAAAATGGCTGTGGCGGGAGTGGACAAAGAAAGTGCGTCCCGTTTGGAACGCACTTTCTTTGTCTTTTCGCGTGATGGCATCACATTTTCTTTTCTTTGATTTTGGCTTTCTTTCCGGTGAGTTTGCGGAAATAGAAGATGCGGGCCTGACGCACTTTCCCGTGGCGCAATACCTCGAGGGATTGGATGTACGGGGAGTACATCGGGAAGATACGCTCCACTCCCACGTTCCCGGACATTTTGCGCACGGTGAACGTTTTGGTGACTCCGTGTCCTTTGATTTGGATGACCACGCCCTTGAAGGCCTGGATACGTTCCTTGTTACCCTCGATGATGCGGTAGTTCACGTTGACGGTGTCGCCGGCTTTGAATTCCGGGATTTCCGGCGCATTCTCTCTCTGGAATGCCTGTTCTGCGATTTTGATTAAGTCCATTGTTCTAACTTTTATGGGTTTGTTTGTCGAGCGCAGTATTACGACCTTCCGTCTCGCATGTAAGAGACTGCGCACGTTTTTCTTTCGAGCCGCAAAGTTAGGCAAAATTTTCATCCCGGCAAACCCTCCGTCCTATTTTTTGCAAATCCGCCTCCAATGCGTTTTCCCCGCCGGGCGGCCTCTCCTTTGATGTTACTTGGCGGGGCGGTCGGTTGGGTATTGGCGGAGTTTGGTCATAGTAGGGCGGCGGCTTGGCGTATCTGTGCCAGTAGGTCGTTCAGTTTTCTGTCCGCTTTCGCCGTTTGCATGTTGTAGGCGGCTTGTAGACGAACCCAGATGTATGCCTTGATACCTGTCGCAGCCTCTATCTTGAGAGCGGTTTCGGTTGTGATGGAGCGTTTCCCCTTTATAATCTCGTTCAGGAAAGAGTAGGAGCAACCAATGAGTTCCGCGAATTTACGCTGCGATAGCCTGCGGGCTTGCAGTTCGTCAAGAAGCATCTCGCCCGGATGTATGGGGGCGAACGGCAGGGTGTCGTCGAGCGTGTAATATGTCTTGGTTTCCATAGCGGTGTTATTTGTAATGGTTACTTATTTCCAATAATGTGCATATCGTGATGATTTGTTCGCCGGCCACTTCTTTCACGGTGAATTCAAGACGGTATTTTTGGTTTATCCGGACGGATGAAATGCCTGCTTTATCGCCTTGTAGCACCTCGTAATTCAGTCCGCGCATGGTGAACAAGTCAGTGATGCGGAACACGGCCATTAGCTGGAGAACCGTTTTACGGTAGGCTTTTACGATTTCCGGTTGGAAACGGTGTTTTTTGTCTGCCGTTTTCCCGTTCACGTACAATTCTCGTAAATATTCCTTGCCAAACTCGATGACCATGTGCCGATGATTTAATGATTACAAAGTTAGGCGGAAATTTGGATATTCGCAAAAAGTAGAACAAATAAAATGCGGATCGGAGGGGTTAAAAAGCGTTTTCCCCGCCGGGTGGCCTCGGGGGAGGCGGCGCGCGGCGGGGAAAACGTGGGCGGGAGAGGGGCGGGGAGGCTTATTCCACCACCCGCAGCTTGTCGCCCGTTTGCTCGATGAGCATGCGGAGGAACCATTCCGGCAGGGCGGGTTGCTCCACTTTCGGGTTGCGCTGGCCGGGAACGACGGTCTTGATGTTGCCGTCCATGTATTTGGTGAAGAGGTAGCCGTAGAAATTCCGCCAGTCGGCCACCAGTTCGTCGCCCGTCTTGCAGGAGAAGTCGGTGAGGAAGGCCACGGCTGCGGCCTTGTCGTCGGCGTAGAGGGCCTGCGCTCCCGCGTCGGCGGCCTTCACGAAGGCCACGTATTGGGTTTCCAGAGCTTTTTGCTTGGCCCGCACTTCGGGGTGGATGACGTTGTAACGGGTGTAGGCGAAGTTGGTCACTTGGTTGAACACCCAGAAGGCGGCCTCGTTCGTGAATTCCATCATGCTGCCGTTGCCTTTGGCGAAGGAATGCGGCACGCGGGTGGCACTGGTGTACATGGGGAAGTAGACGCTGCTGGCGGCGTCGTCCACGCCGAACCAGATGATGCCTCCAATTTCGTCCGGCAGCCAGCTGCGGCACTGGGCCACGAAGGAGAAACCGGTCTGTTGCGTGGCGGTGGCCCGCTCCTGCACGTATTTCTTGCCGTCCACTTCAAAGTCCATGGGCCGCCAGCGGTAAGGCCACTCGTAGGGGCCGGCGCCGAGGTCCTTGGTCATGTCCAGCTCGGTGCCCTCGAGATGGTCGCGCATGAAGTCCATCACTTGCTGCACGTCCACTTTCTCGTCCGGCTGTATCCACAGCGGCATGCGGTTCGTGGCGTAGCCCTTGTCGTCGTATTGGATGTCGCGGCCGGAGGCGTAGCCGAAGTATTGCTGCATGTCCTTGTTCACGCTCTTGAAGAACGACCACACTCGGATTTCGCATCCGCGGGCGCCTCCGAAGGTCACGGGGTTGTAGGTGTCCGAGAAGCTGAAGTCCTTATTCTTGGCCTCGCGGGGGTAGTAGCCTTTCTCCTTGGCGAAGGAAATCACGTCCTTGGAGTAGACGGTGGTGATTTCGGGGTTGTAGATTTTGTCCATTTTGTCGGAGGAGATGGAGGTGCGGCCTTCCAGGGGGAAGGTGGTGATGCGCGCCTGGTTGGCGTGTCCGCTCACGTAGCCGTCCGGCACCATGCGGGCCACCCACACGGCGCCCTTCTCTCCCTCGCCCTTGCCGATGGCCTCGAGTATCCACACCTCGTTGGGGTCCACGATGGAGAACGATTCCCCGGCGCTGGCGTAGCCGTAGTCCTCGAAGAGTTTGGTCATCACGACGATGGCTTCGCGGGCGTTCTTGGCCCGCTGGAGGGTGATGTAGATGGCGCTGCCGTAGTCCATGATGGCGCCGCTTTGGCTGCACAGTTCCTCGCGGCCGCCGTAGGTGCTCTCGGCGATGGCCAGCTGGTGCTCGTTCATGTTGCCGATGACGTTATAGGTGTGGGCCACCTGGGGGATGCGCCCCATGAATTTGCCGGTGTCCCAGTCGTACACGTCGAGCATGCTGCCCTCGGGCCAGTCGGCGGCGGGGTAGTGGTACAGCTCTCCGTAGAGCGTGTGGGAGTCGGCGGCGTAAGTCACCATCGTGGAGCCGTCCTTCGTGGCTCCTTTCGTGAACAGGAAGTTGGTGCACGCCATCGTGTAGGAGGCGCAGCACAGCAACGCGGATGTGATAAGTAAATGTGGCTTCTTCATGCTTTATTTCAGTTTTGATTTTTATTGTTCGGTCTTAACGGATACGGTCGTATGACTTCAGCAGGTTGATGTCCTTGATGATGCCCCGGGTGGCCAGATAGCTCAGGATGGAGCACACCACCGGCAGGATGAAGCTGAAGCGGTAGAGCACGTCGATTTCCATTTCCTTGGAGAAATAATTGATGTGGTACCACATCAGTGCGGTGATGCCCAGGCAGAGGAAAATCTCGATGAGGCTCAGGCGCATTTGCAGCAACCGCCGCTTGTAGAGGAAAATGGCGGCGAAAGGCATGACGATGGCGATGCCGTTCAGGCAAAATAGTCCCCAATAGTAAGCCTGCACTTCCGCTTGCTCGCCGGTCTGCACCACCCCGTAGGAGTAGAACTCGTAGGTGGAGGCGTCGGGAACTATCATCCGCGCGATGGGAACGCACAGCGGGAGTATCATGATGACCGTCACGAGAAAAAGATAAACGGATTGAATTCTTTGAATCATAATGTCTTATTCTATTAGTTTGTTTAACGTGTATTCGATTAGTTCTTCCATGCGGGGTTGGTAGTCCGGATTGGAGTCGCCCGTGGCCCGGTTGGCGATGACGAGGCAGATGGTGGCGGCCTTGTGCCCCATGAGGGCGGCCAGGCCGGCCAGCGGCGCGCTTTCCATTTCGTAGTTGACAAGGGGAAGCCCGTCATGGTGGAAGGTGTTGATGGCCTCGTTCACTCCGGGCATTTCTATCGGCAGGCGCAACACCCGCCCTTGCGGACCGTAGAATCCGTTGGCCGTGAGAGTGATGCCTTTGTAGGCCAATCCCGGTTGGTAGAGTTTGTCCACCAATTCCTTGGCCGCTTTCACGGCGTATGGGCGGGCGGCCTTGGGCGTCCATTGGCAATGGTGGATGAAGGCATCCTCCATCCATTCGTCACATACCCGCTCGTGGCCTTTGTAGAAACGGAGCACGCCGTCGATTCCAATGCTGGCGGCCGAGATGACAAACGCGTTGACGGGCACTTCGGCCTGCACGGAGCCGCAGGTGCCGACCCGGACGAGGCTCAGTGTTTTCCGTTCGCTTTTGATTTCTTTGGCGCGGAGGTCTATGTTGGCGAGCGCGTCGAGCTCGTTCATCACGATGTCGATGTTGTCCGGTCCGATTCCGGTGGAGAGCACGGTGACCCGCGAGCCCCGGTAGGCACCGGTTATGGAATGGAACTCCCTGTTGCTTCGTTCCAGCTCGACGCGATTGAAATGAGCGGCCACCATGCGCACGCGGCCGGGGTCGCCCACCAGAACAATCTTGTCGGCCAGTTCCTCCGGTCGCAGATGGAGGTGGAAAATCGACCCGTCGTCGTTGGTTATCAGTTCAGATGATTTAATGCTGTCCATAAAGTCTTATTTTCTAAGCAACCAAAAGTAGTAATATTCCCGTGAGATACAAAAAATCGGGAGCAAAAAAGAAAACGCCGGAGCGATTGGTGTCCGGCGTTCCTTTTCCTGTCCGCGTTTTCCGCGTTTATTTGGCGTAGTTGATGGCCCTCGTTTCCCGGATGACGGTCACTTTCACCTGGCCCGGGTAGGTCATCTCGTCCTGTATTTTCTTGGCTATCTCGTATGAGATTTTTTCCGCCTCGGCGTCGGACACTTTCTCGCTGCCGACCACCACCCGCAGCTCGCGGCCCGCCTGGATGGCGTAAGTCTTCACCACCCCGTTGTACGAGAGGGCGAGGTCTTCCATCTCTTTGAGGCGTTTGATGTAGGATTCCACCACCTCGCGGCGTGCTCCCGGGCGTGCTCCCGATATGGCGTCGCACGCCTGCACGATGGGAGCCAGCAAGGTGGTCATCTCGATTTCCTCGTGGTGAGCGCCGATGGCGTTGCAGATGTCCGGCTTCTCTTTGTATTTTTCGGCCAGGCGCATGCCCAAAATGGCGTGCGGCAGCTCAGGCTCGTCGTCGGGCACCTTGCCGATGTCGTGCAAGAGTCCGGCCCGTTTGGCTTTTTTGGCGTTAAGCCCCAGCTCGGCGGCCATGATGGCGCACAAGTTGGCCGTCTCCCGGGCGTGTTGCAGCAAGTTTTGCCCGTAAGAGGAGCGGTATTTCATTTTTCCCACCAGGCGAATCAGTTCAGGGTGCAAACCGTGGATGCCGAGGTCAATGGTGGTGCGCTTTCCGGTCTCGACGATTTCCTCCTCCACCTGTTTTTTTACTTTGTTCACCACCTCCTCGATGCGGGCCGGATGGATACGGCCGTCCGTCACCAGTTGGTGCAGGGACAGGCGGGCTATTTCGCGGCGCACAGGGTCGAATCCGGAGAGCACGATGGCTTCCGGCGTGTCGTCCACGATGATTTCCACCCCCGTGGCGGCCTCCAGGGCCCGGATGTTCCGTCCTTCGCGTCCGATAATCCGTCCTTTGATTTCGTCGGAGTCGATGTGGAAGATGGATACGGCGTTTTCCGTGGCCGTCTCGGTGGCCACGCGTTGGATGGTTTTCACCACGATTTTCTTGGCCTCCATGTTCGCGGTCATTTTGGCCTCCTCCATGATTTCGTTCACATAGGAGATGGCTTCCGACTCGGCCTCCTCTTTCAGGGAGTTGATGAGTTTCTCCTTGGCTTGGTCGGCCGACATGCCGGAGATGGTCTCCAATTGCTCGATTTGTTGTTTCTTCAACTTGTCCAGTTCGTTGTGTTTTTTCTCCCACAGCTCTTTCTGGTCGTTCAATTGGGCCATTTGGGTCTCGGCCTCTTTGATTTTGCGCTGGCATTCCTCCATCTTGCGCCCCAGTTCGGCGTCCTTTTGCTTCAATTTGTTTTCCGCCAAGAGAATCTTGTTGTTGCGGGCGTTCACCTGTTTCTCGTGTTCTGCCTTTATCTGCATGAACTTTTCCTTGGCTTGCAGGATTTTGTCCTTCTTAATCACCTCGGCCTCCGCCTCGGCTTCCTTGATGATGTTTTTGCTCCGGTATTTCAGCGTGAGGGTGATGATCAGGTATCCGATTCCTACCCCCACGACCAGGGCGACAATACATAGAATTATAGTTGTTGGTTGAATCATAATTACTTTTATTTTATATATATTACCATTTAACTTGTCTCTAATAAAAAACCCGCATTATTCCTTATTAAAAACCCCTGTTAGACATGGGTAGAGCTGCCGTCAGATTCAGACTTCCACTGTCCCGAAGGAACCCCGAAGGGTTGAGGCCTGTCTTCGGCTGACCAAGCTTCACTCTAATTGTTTTTGTGTTGAGTTTACCACTTAATTTGAAATAATGCGGGTATATCTATTTCATTGTCAAAGAACGCTTGTTTATATCTTCACTCTTTTACGAACGCGTCCAGCCTTTTGTTCACCGCCTCAATCTCTCTCAGCACCGGCCCGACATCGTTCCGTTCGTTTGCCCTCAGCAACTTCACCGTGAATTCCAGCGCCGTGATGGCCAAGAGCGTGTTGGGGTCCACTGTCGCGTATCTCCCCATATATTCTGTAATCCGACTATTAATCATTTTCGCCGCGTCCCGGTAGATTTGTTCTTGCTCCGCCTCTATCGGGAACGAGAATCTTTGCCCGGCGATCATCAAACTAATAGTTAGCTTATCATTCATATTTAATTATTCAAAAGAGCAATACATTTGTCAATCTCCCGCACAAGCTGGTTTATTCTATTCCGGGCCTCCGCGCTTCCTTCCCCCGTCGAAATAGCTTTCGCCACTTTTAATGTTTTAATTTCTTCTTTTAATTTGTTGTTCTCGTTTTTCAAGGTTTCGAGCCTGTCCCGCACCGCTTTCACCTCCGCTTCCAGTTCCCGATTCCTCTCCAGCGAGGATATATATAATGTTATTAATTGTTCAACTTTCTTTTTCAGTTCGTTTATAACTGCATTTTCCTGTGCTGTCATAACCTTATCTTTACACCACAAAGATAGAATAAATTATTCAAAAAAGAAATAGTCGTATTATTTTTGTCCAAAATTATATGAGTAAATTTATGCGAAGAGAGATGAGAACCGGTTTGGCTTGCGTGGTCTTTGGAGTATTATCGTTTTTTGTTTCAGGTGTTTGTGTGGGGCAAGACTCGTTGCGCTATCCCTTGCCGGGAACCCCCTTGTTGAGCGGCAATTTTTTTGAATTGCGGGGCACGCATTTCCACGCAGGGCTGGATTTCAAAACCGGAGGGAAAGAGGGGCTGCCTGTGATTTGCGTGAAGGATGGCTATCTGGCCCGCGTGTGCGTGTCTCCCACCGGTTACGGTAATGCCCTCTACCTCGCTCACGAAGGGGGAATCACTACGGTTTACGGCCATCTCCGGCGGTTTGTGCCTCGGGTGGCCCGTTTGGTGAGGGATATGCAGTATCGGAAAGAGTCGTTCGCCGTGGACACGGTTTTGCTCGCCGACAGCATATTTTTCCATGCGGGCGACACCATTGCCTATAGCGGGAACACGGGTTCGTCCGGAGGGCCGCATTTGCATTTCGAGATACGGGACACGGAAAGCGAGTCGATATTGAATCCCCAGCGTTACCTTTTTATTCCGGACGAGACTGCGCCAACCGTGAGGGGCGTGTACGTTTATGCGTTTAGGGCGGACGGGGTTTGTGCGGAACGCCGTTTGGTCGGCGTGAAAAACAAGGGTGGACGTCGTTACGCGGCGGGACGGGTCGCCGTTCCGGCGGGACGGGTGGGGCTCGGCGTGCACGCCGACGACTTCATGAAAGGTTCGTGGAACAAATTGGGGCTGCACACCTTGACCGTGTGGGCCGCCGGGAGGAAGATTTTTCACCTTCGGGCGGACTCTTCCGATTTCAGCCAGTCGCGCTGGATTAACGCGGTGAAAGATTTCGACCTCTACCGGGAAGGGAAAACAGTGTACCGCACGTTTGGCCACTATCAGTCGCGGGTGCGGGGCGCGTGGAACTCGGCCGGCGGTTGCGTGATTGTTCCCAAAGACAGTCTCGTGCCGGTGAGGTTGGAATTGACGGATGTCGCCGGCCACCGTTCGGTGGTGGAGTTGGAACTGCTGGGGCGCGACTCGTTGCCTGCCGCGGAAGGGGAGAAGGTGTTGGAGGTCGGCAAGGAATACCGCCTGGAAGCCGGAGGCTATACTTTATATATATATGACGATATTTTGCCGGAGCCGTTGGCGGTTGAGGAAAAGTTGGTGGCCTTGCCCCTGGATTCCGTGCGGATGGCCGAGGGATTTCAAGTGACGCCGGAGACGCGCCCGTTGCTGGGGACGGGAAGATTGGAGGCGAGGGGGAATTTCCCTCCCCGGTCTGTCATCTGTTTGTACGAGGGGGAAGGACGTTTGTCTGCTCTCGCCACCGCGCGGACGGTCGAGGGCGTGAGCGCGTCCGTCGGAGTGTTGGGGACGTATGTGGTGGCGAGGGACACGGTGCCGCCCTCGATTGTTTATCGGGGCAAGTCCAAAGAAGGAAATCTGCGCTTCCGGATATCGGACGATTTGTCTGGCATATCCACTTACCGGGTGGAGGTCAACGGGCGATGGTGCCTTTTCCGTTACGATCCGAAATTCCGGTTGTTGGAGGGCAGCGTGCGGGAACCCGTTTTCAAAAAGGGAGAGAATCGGTTGACGGTACGCTTGACAGACCGGGCGGGGAATGTCGCCACGTGGGAAAGGACGATCGCTCTTTGACAGGCGGAGTGTTTTTCCGTGGGCCTCGCTTCCGGGAATTGCCGTTTCGCCGGTTGGAATGCCGTCGTGGTGTTTCAGCTCTTTTCCCATGCTTTTCTTAGGGATGTCCTGTGGTTGTCATTGCGCGGCATTGTCACAGGTGTGTTTCGGGTACACTCGGGGAATACACATTGGTGTTCCAGAAATGTCCCTGAAACAAACCTGAAACGAAGGAGAGGGATGATAAGGGTAGGAAAACCCCATGATTGCGGGAGGAAAAGGAGAGGTCGGGACTTTTGGGCGGCTTGGAGACGGACCTTCCGCATGACGCTTGCGAGGGAGTCTCTTTTAAGTGGCGCGTTTTTTGGGTTTTCCCATAGTTATAAACGTGCATTAAGCCACTAATAAGCCATATCGCCCGGGTAAGGCCCGGAGGGAGGACGGTGGACAGTCGTCTGTGGACGACCGCCCACCGTCGCGCCACCGAACCCGAACCGAACGTTATGGCTTATAACCCCGTTAAAACCCCGTCATAACTATGGCAAAGGTGGAAGGCGTGGCGGCGGGGGCGAAAAGGGCAAGCCTTCCCTTGCGGGTGTGACGGGGCCGGTCGGACGCCTTGTCGTTCCTTAGCGGGCGGAAGGGGTGGAAGGCTGCCAGACGTTCTGGTGTATTCTGTCTTCCACGTTGACGGCCTTCTGGCGGGGCAAATGCGCGTTGGGTGCGGCGTAGCCGATGGCGATGAAACAGGGAAACTCATACCCGTCGGGGGCGTTGACCGCCTGTTTCACGTGTTCGGCCTCTTGTTCTATCGGGATGTGCAGCGCGCAGGCGAGCCCTTCGGCGGTCGCGGCCAGCAGGATGTTTTCTATGGCCGCCCATGCGGAGGCGAAATAGTTGAGCGAACTCAGACATTCCGGCTCGAGGAGCGGGCTGCCTTTGTGGAAAAAGAAAGGCAGCACGAGGCAGTCCGACTCGGCCAGCATTTTCTGTTGTTTGGGCATCGCGTCCGTGAACATGGCGTATTCGTCTTTGTCCATCACGTTCGCCAGCGCGTCGACATTCTTTTCCGTGAACCCTTGTATGTTGCCAGCGAGGGGGGCGATGACGCGGGCGATGTTCTCTTGGCCGCGCACCACGACGAACTCGAACTGGCGCAGGTGGTCGTTGGTGGGGGCTTTGAACGCGGCCGCCAAAATCTTTTTCAACACCTCGTCCGTCACTTTCCTGTCGGAAAAGTCCCGGACGGTTCTCCTTTTTTCCAATACTTCATAGAAATCCATAATGTGTTTTGTTTAGTTGGTAAAACTTGTTGTTGTTTGCGGACACAAAGGTAGCGGGCGCTTGTTGTTGCGTATTTGCCTGTTTGTTTCAAATAATTGTCGTATATTTGTGCGATTTAAAAGAATCAGAGATGGAAGATGTGGTAATTCCGTATGAGCTTCCGGAAAAGGACGATCATTCGTTCTTCTTTATAGACCAACGGGTGGACACACGCGTGGAGGCCAAGTTGCACCGGCATGACGCTTGGGAGTTGTATTATGTGGTGCGGGGGCATGGAATCAGGATGGCCGGAGACACTCTACAGCCTTTCGCAGAGGGGGATGTGGTGTTGATTCCCCCGGCCTTGTACCATCAATGGGATTACGACCCGTCGTCTGCCGACGTGGACGGCCGTGTCCGTTATTTGATGGTGGCGTTCAGCCATTCTTTGGTGGAGAATTGCGTGGCAGTTTTTCCCGAATTGCGGAACAGGCTTGCCGGCGTGACTTTTCCGACGGAAGCTTTGAAATTCGGTCCGGAAACTTCCCGGGTCGTCCGGCGTGTCCTGATGGAAATGAACGGGATGGACGAGCTGGGGCGGTTGTGCGGGATGTTCCGTTTGCTGCCAATCGTGTTTACTGCGAAGGACTATGCGTCCGTGGGCAAGCCTGTGCGGATAGAGCGGGACGTGCGGCGGATGCAGCAAATCAGCGCTTACGTCATGGCGCACTACGTCCATCCGATTTCGTTGGACGACATCGCCGCTGAGGTGGGGATGAACCGTTCCGCTTTTTGCTCTTATTTCAAGCGCCGGAAGGGGATTACTTTTTCGCGGTTCGTCACGCGTTACCGATTGGATACGGCTTGCGGGCTGTTGGCCCACTCGCGGAAGTCCGTGTCGGAGATATGTTATCTTGTGGGGTTTAACGATGTTCTTCATTTCGTGAGGGTGTTCGCGAAGGAGAAGGGCATGCCGCCGGGAAAATACCGGAGGAAATGTCTGGCGCAGGCTCGCGGGGAGTAGTGGGAGGGACGGAGTTCCCGCGCTTTTTTGTCAATTGGACAATTCTCCGTATCTTTGCGAAAACAATCATAACAGAAGGAGGAGTTTTAATGGAAATAGAGGATATACGGGAAATGGCCAAGGCGGGACACCGCCGGGAAGCCGTGGAGGAGTTGACCAAAATGCTGGAGGAAGAGGGATGCGACCGGGAGGCGGTGTTGCTGGAGCTGGGCGTGGTGTACAACGCGATGGCGGACATGACGAACGCCTTGAATTGTCTGAATGAAGTGTTGCGCATCAATCCGGAGAACACGAGGGCGAAAACTTATGTGGACATGATTAACAGCATATTGAATTATTATTGCAAGGATTTGTTGAATCCGTGAGAAAGGCACGATTAATTTCGGTTTTTTTGTTTTTTATGTCAATAAATAGCCCTATCTTTGTCGCTCACTTTTAGGAACAGAGTATTAACCTCATAAAAACCGCTTGAAAGGGGGTGGACAATTATTATTGAGAGAAAGGAATTTGTAAGTTGAGAGTTTTGCAGAGCGGGGCACGCAGGAGAGTGCCCGAGGTTTTTTCTATATTATAATATTCATTCATTTAAATTTTAGACATCATGATAATTGTACCATTAAAAGAAGGTGAAAATATTGAGAGAGCGTTGAAGAAATTCAAAAGAAAATTCGAGAAGACCGGCGTTATTAAAGAGTTGAGAGATCGTCAGGCTTACACGAAGCCATCTGTGAGGAACAGAATGGCGCGCATGAAGGCTATCTATCGTCAATCTTTGTTGCGGGAAGAAGAATAAATATTCCGTTCTCTTGTTTTTCTCGAAAGAATGGACTATATTGGGTACGTTTTAACGAGAAAAGAGATGCTTGTAGATGAGTTTGCCGATTATTTGAAGAGGGAGCGCCGCTGCTCGGGGCGCACCGTGACGGCATACCGGAGTGATTTGCAGCAGTTCTGTGATTTCTACGGTATCGAGGGGAGGGAGGAGGAGTTTGCCCGAGTCACGGTGGAGGATGTCCGGGCGTGGCTGGCCGAGGGAATGAGGGGCGGAAAAGAGGGGAAGAGAAAGTTGAGCGCGGCATCCGGCAAACGCAAGTTGAGCAGTCTGAAAGCGTTCTTTCGTTATTTGGAGAAGAGGGGCGTAGTGAGGAACAGTCCGGCCGAGGACGTGTCCGGACCCAAGTTGCCGAAGCGGTTGCCCGTGTTCGTGCCGGAGAAGGAGATGGAGGAGGTGATGGACGGGATGGAGGAGGGGGGCGATTTTCACCGGCTCCGGGATTGGATGGTGGTGTTGACGGCTTACGACACGGGGATGCGCCGGAGCGAGCTGGCGGACCTGAAGGTCGAGGATTTCGATTTCGGGCGGCGGTGCGTCCGCGTGTTGGGGAAAGGGGGCAAGCGGCGGGAAATCCCATTGCTGGACGAGTTGGCGAGCGACGCCCGGTGTTATCTGGAGGAGCGGAGGAAGGTGACGGGGGCCCCGACGGGTGCGTTTTTCGTGACGGACAAAGGAAAGCCGATGAGCGGGTACCAGATATATTATTTGATACGCAAGGTGTTGTCGTCGGACGTGAATTTGTCGAAGCGGAGTCCGCACGTGCTGCGGCACACTTTCGCCACTCATCTTCTGGACAACGAGGCGCCTTTGGAGGGAATCAAGGAGTTGCTGGGGCATTCGAATTTGGGGGTGACGCAAATCTACACGCATAACTCGATAGAGAGAATGAAAAAGGTTTTTAAACAAGCTCATCCGAGAGCGTAAATTTAAGGAGGAAACGTTATGGAAATTAGAATCAATCCTGTTGGGTTTTCAGTTAATCCGGTACTGGAAGAGTTTATTAACAAGAAACTTTCGAAACTGGAAAAGTATCACGACGGTATCATGGCGATTAATGTGACCTTGAAGTTGGAGAAAGACGACAATCTTGAGAATAAATTGACGGAAGTGCATGTGGATGTGAAAGGTCAAGACGTTTTTGCCAAGAAGAACGCAAAGACTTTCGAGGAAACAATCGATGAGCTTTACGACGTTTTGAAGCGGCAGCTTGTGAAAGCAAAAGAAAAGAGAGAAAATTGAGAAAAATACTCTCATTTATTGTGAGATATAATTTTTAATTCGTACATTTGCAAGCCAAAATGGACAAGTTCTCCCGTTGGTTTTCGGTTAATTGTCGGAGAATCAGCGGGTTGACTTGGCAGAAAATGGAACTTTGTGATAAATTGTTTAATGATAAAATTGTTTTAGTATTATGGCAAAAGAGCATTTTGACCGATCCAAACCACACGTAAATATCGGAACTATTGGTCACGTTGACCACGGTAAAACCACATTGACCGCCGCCATCACCACCGTGTTGGCAAAGAAGGGTCTTTCTGAGCAACGTTCTTTCGATTCTATCGACAACGCTCCGGAAGAGAAGGAAAGAGGTATCACTATCAATACCGCTCACGTAGAGTATCAAACAGCAAGCCGTCACTACGCTCACGTAGACTGTCCGGGACACGCCGACTATGTGAAGAACATGGTTACGGGTGCTGCTCAGATGGACGGCGCCATTTTGGTCGTTGCCGCTACCGACGGTCCGATGCCTCAGACTCGTGAGCACATCTTGTTGGCTCGTCAGGTGAACGTTCCGAGAATCGTAGTGTTCTTGAACAAGGTGGATATGGTGGACGATCCCGAGATGTTGGAGTTGGTTGAGATGGAGGTTCGTGAGTTGTTGTCTTTCTATGGATATGACGGCGACAACACCCCAATTATTTTGGGATCTGCTCTTGGCGCATTGAACGGCGAGCCGAAGTGGGAAGAGAAGATCATGGAGTTGATGGACGCTGTGGACAATTGGATCGAGCTTCCGCAACGTGCCAAGGACAAACCGTTCTTGATGCCTGTTGAGGACGTGTTCTCTATCACCGGTCGTGGAACTGTTGCCACGGGTCGTATCGAGACGGGTACTGTTCACGTAGGTGATGAGTTGGAAATCATCGGTTTGGGTGCTGATGGCAAGAAGACCGTATGTACCGGAGTCGAGATGTTCCGTAAGATTTTGGACGACGGAGAGGCTGGAGACAACGTAGGTTTGTTGCTCCGCGGTATCGACAAGAACGAAATCAAACGCGGTATGGTGTTGGCAAAACCGGGTTCTGTGAAGCCGCACGCCAAATTCAAGGCTGAGGTTTATATCTTGAAGAAAGAGGAAGGCGGCCGCCACACTCCGTTCCACAACAGATACAGACCGCAGTTCTATATCCGTACGTTGGACGTTACCGGAGAGATCACTTTGCCGGAAGGACGCGAGATGGTAATGCCGGGCGACAACCTGACAATCACGGTTGAGTTGATTAACCCGGTAGCTTGCGACAAGGGTCTTCGTTTCGCTATCCGCGAGGGTGGTAGAACGGTAGGCGCCGGTCAGATTACCGAGATTTTGGACTAAATATAATGGAATAGGGTTGGCTTTTACGCCAACTCTTTACACGGGAGTGGCTCAGTTGGTAGAGCATCGGTCTCCAAAACCGAGGGTCGGGAGTTCGAACCTCTCCTCCCGTGCGATAAATTGAAATACGATGAAGATTAAGACATATCTATCTGACGTTTATAACGAGTTGGTGAACAAAGTGACTTGGCCTACATGGTCTGAACTCCAGAACAGTGCGACGATTGTGATGGTTGCTTCCGTCATCATAGCTCTTTGCATTTTTGTGATGGACTTTTCGTTCAGGCACATTATGACCGGTATATATAATTTGTTTTATTAATAATCTTGGGAGGTCTGACACATGGCTGAAATAAAGAAAAGGTGGTATGTGCTTCGAACCGTGGGCGGCAAGGAGAAGAAGGTGAAGGAGTACATTGAGAATGAGATTGCCAGTTTAGGGCTTCAAGATTATGTTTCTCAGGTTCTTGTACCTGCCGAGAAGGTGTATCAGGTGCGAAACGGGAAGAAGTACAGCAGCGAACGCAATCTTTATCCCGGTTACGTGCTGATAGAGGCGGCTCTGGTCGGAGAGATTCCCCATATACTTCGCGATGTCACGAATGTAATAGGCTTCCTGGGGGAGACAAAAGGCGGAGACCCTGTGCCGATGCGTCAAGCGGAGGTGAACCGGATTCTGGGCACGGTGGACGAACTTGCGGAACAACCGGAGGAAATAAGTGTTCCTTATTTCGTTGGCGAGTCGGTGAAAGTCACCGACGGGCCGTTTAATGGATTTACCGGCATGATAGAGGAGGTGAATGCCGAGAAGAAACGCTTGAAAGTGATTGTCAAGATTTTTGGACGGAAGACCCCCCTCGAATTGAGTTTCATGCAGGTAGAGAAAGAATAATAAATTTGATTTAGAGACGAGATCATGGCAAAACAAGTTGAAGCTTTAATTAAGCTACAAATTAAGGCCGGAGCAGCGAATCCCTCTCCACCAGTAGGACCCGCATTAGGTTCGAAAGGTGTGAACATCATGGATTTTTGCAAGCAATTCAATGCAAGGACCCAGGATCAAGCGGGGAAGATTATTCCGGTGATTATTCAGGTGTACGGTGATAAGTCTTTTGATTTTATCACGAAACAACCGCCTGTTGCTGTTCAGCTCTTGGAAGTGACTAAGCTCAAATCAGGTTCCGCGGAGCCAAACCGTAAGAAGGTGGCCTCCATCACTTGGGATCAAGTGCGGAGCATCGCCGAGACGAAGATGAAAGACTTGAACGCTTTCGAGATTGAAAAAGCAATGAGCATGGTAGCGGGTACTGCCAGAAGCATGGGTATAACCGTGAGCGGCGAGAAACCTTTTTAATGAACTTGTAACACTTCAAACGTAATGAGTAAACTGACAAAAAATAAGAAGTTAGCTTTAGCGAAGGTCGAAGATGGGAAGATGTATTCTATCGACGAGGCCGCTCAGCTTGTAAAGGAAATCACTTTTACGAAGTTTGACGCGTCAGTTGACCTTGACGTTCGGCTGGGAGTGGATCCGCGCAAAGCCAACCAGATGGTGCGCGGCGTTTGTACCTTACCTCACGGTACCGGTAAGCAAATAAGGGTTTTGGTTTTGTGTACGCCTGACAAGGTGGAGGAGGCCAAAGCCGCTGGTGCCGATTACGTGGGATTGGATGAGTATATCGAGAAGTTGAAGGGAGGGTGGATGGACATTGATATCATCATCACGATGCCTTCCGTAATGGGTAAAGTTGGTGCTCTTGGTAGAATTTTGGGTCCTCGTGGATTGATGCCGAATCCGAAGAGCGGTACTGTCACGATGGAAATCGGTAAAGCTGTGACTGAGGTTAAGCAAGGTAAGATTGACTTCAAGGTGGACAAATTCGGTATTGTTCACACCTCTATCGGTAAAGTTTCTTTTGAGGCAGCGAAAATCAAGGACAACGCTCGTGAGTTCATGAGTGTGATCAACAAGTTGAAGCCTTCGACTGCCAAGGGAACTTACATCAAGAGTGTGTATTTGTCCAGTACGATGAGTCCGGGCATTCAAATAGATGTGAAATCTGTGCTTGAGTAATTTTTAATCCAAAAGGACCTCGGTAGTATGAAAAAAGAAGATAAGAAACTTGTAATAGAGAACTTGACGGAGCAGGTCAACAAGTACAAGCACATGTATGTCAGCGATATTGAAGGGCTTGATGCGGCGGATTCCCAAGCGTTGCGCCGGGAATGTTTTAACACGAACATCAAGTTGATTCAAGTTAAGAATACATTGCTGAAAAAGGCTTTGGAACATGCTGAAGGCAATTACGAGGAGTTGTTTCCTGTGTTGAAAGGAAACACGGCGATTATGCTGTGCGACACCGGCAATGCTCCCGCCAAATTGATCAAGAAGTTCCGCGAGTCGAAAGACAAGCCTGTATTTAAAGCCGCTTTCGTAGAAGAGTGTGTTTATGTTGGTGAGAACCAACTTGAGGCGTTAATCAGTATCAAGTCTAAGGAGGAGTTGATCGCAGACATCATTGCCATGCTGCAATCTCCGATGCAGAATGTTATTTCCGCATTGCAATCCGGACAGAATACTATCGCCGGTGTTGTTAAGACACTTTCAGAAAAAGAATAAATTCAATTAGTAAACAAACAATTTAATATTAATAGAAATGGCAGATTTGAAACAACTTGCAGAAGAGCTAGTAAACCTTACCGTAAAAGACGTTAAAGAGTTAGCTGATATTTTGAAAAATGAGTACGGAATCGAACCGGCAGCCGCTGCCGTGGCTGTTGCCGCTCCCGCCGCAGGAGGCGCCGCTGCCGCCGCCGCAGAGCAAACCGAGTTCGACGTGATCCTGAAGTCAGCTGGTGCCGCTAAATTGGGAGTTGTCAAGTTGGTTAAGGAATTGACCGGTCTTGGATTGAAGGAAGCCAAGGAATTAGTTGACAAGGCTCCGGCTCCGTTGAAGGAAAAAGTTTCTAAGGAAGAGGCTAACACTCTTAAAGCTCAATTGGAAGAAGCAGGAGCTGAAGTTGAACTTAAATAAAGTATAAAACCGGTTGGTTTTAGAGGTTTAGAGTCTGTAGGAGACTCTAAACCGTTTTGTTGTTATGATTGTTTAGGTTCAAAAAAAGTAATAGATGTCTTCATATAATTCAAACAATAGAATAAACTTTGCATCGACGAAGAATCAGTTGCCATATCCTGATTTTTTGGAGATTCAGTTAAAGTCTTTCAAGGACTTTTTTCAATTAGGAACCACGCCTGAGAATCGGAAGAACGAGGGGCTTTACACGGTTTTCAAGGAGAACTTTCCGATCACCGACACTCGCAACAACTTCGTGTTGGAGTTTTTGGATTATTTTATCGATCCACCCCGTTACACGATAGAAGAGTGTTTGGCGCAAGGATTGACATACGGGGCTCCGTTGAAAGCCAAGTTGAAGTTGTATTGCACGGATCCGGAGCATGAGGATTTCGACACGGTAATCGAGGACGTGTATTTGGGGAACGTGCCTTATATGACTCCTAAGGGGACTTTTGTAATCAACGGGGCGGAGCGTGTCATTGTTTCCCAGTTGCACAGGTCGCCGGGTGTGTTTTTCGGCCAAAGCATCCATGCGAATGGGACGAAGCTTTATTCTGCCAGAATCATACCATTCAAGGGCTCGTGGATAGAGTTCGCGACAGATATCAACAATGTCATGTACGCTTACATCGACCGGAAGAAGAAGTTGCCCGTGACGACGCTTTTGCGGGCTATCGGATTCGAGACGGACAAGGACATTCTTGAGATTTTCGATTTGGCGGACGAGGTGAATGTTTCCCGGACGGGGTTGAAGAAAGTGGTTGGAAGACGCTTGGCCGCACGTGTTTTGAAAACGTGGGTCGAGGATTTTGTGGACGAGGATACGGGCGAAGTCGTTTCTATTGAGCGTAACGAAATTATTGTGGACCGTGAGACTGTTCTGGAACCTGAGCATATCGACGCAATTGTGGAGTCTGGCGCGAAGACCATCTTGCTCCATAAAGAAATACAGAATCTTGCCGATTACGCTATAATATACAACACCCTGCAGAAGGACCCGTGTAACTCGGAGAAGGAAGCCGTGATGCACATCTACAGGCAATTGCGCAGCTCGGAGCCGCCAGACGAGGCTACCGCCCGTGACGTGATTGAGAAATTGTTCTTCTCCGACAAGCGTTATGACTTGGGCGAGGTAGGGCGTTACAAATTGAACAAGAAGTTGAATCTTT
Source organism: uncultured Butyricimonas sp. (assembly GCA_944320555.1). Classification (GTDB taxonomy): domain Bacteria; phylum Bacteroidota; class Bacteroidia; order Bacteroidales; family Marinifilaceae; genus CALUMT01. The sequence continues at coordinate 21,067 of CALUHX010000022.1, forward strand.
CCACGGATCCGAGCGTTCGGGTCCTGACGAAGGAGGATATTATCGAGATTATCAAATATTTAATCCGATTGTTGAACGCCAAAACGGACGTGGATGACATTGACCACTTGAGCAATCGTCGCGTGCGCACGGTTGGCGAACAATTATATAACCAATTCGGAGTGGGATTGGCTCGGATGGCCCGCACGATCCGGGAGCGGATGAACGTGCGCGACAACGAGGTGTTCACTCCGGTTGACTTGATTAATTCGAAGATTTTGTCTTCGGTGATCAATTCGTTCTTCGGGACGAACGCTTTGTCCCAATTCATGGATCAGACCAATCCGTTGGCCGAGATCACGCACAAGAGGCGTATGTCTGCCTTGGGGCCTGGCGGTTTGTCAAGAGACCGCGCGGGATTCGAGGTGCGCGACGTGCACTACACGCATTATGGTCGTTTGTGTCCGATTGAGACTCCCGAGGGACCGAATATCGGTTTGATTTCTTCGTTGTGCGTTTATGCGAAGATAAACGATTTGGGATTCATCGAGACTCCGTACCGAAAGGTGAACAATGGCGTTGTTGATTTGTCGCCGGAAGGCGTGCGCTATTATTCGGCCGAAGAGGAGGAAGGGGTGGTAATCGCTCAGGCCACGTCGCCCATGGATGACGAGGGGCATTTCACGAGCAAGTGGGTCAAAGCCCGTAAGGACGCTGATTTCCCGTTGGCGGCTGGGGAGGATATCGATATGATAGACGTCGCTCCGAACCAAATCGCTTCCATCGCCGCCTCGTTGATTCCGTTTCTGGAGCATGACGACGCCAACCGCGCATTGATGGGATCGAACATGATGCGCCAGGCCGTGCCTATCATCTCGCCGCAGTCTCCTATTGTGGGGACAGGCTTGGAGGCGGATCTGATCAAGGACTCCAGAACGCAGGTGGTGGCCGAAGGTCCGGGAGTCATCGAGTACGTGGACGGCCGCAAGATTGTCGTGAAATACGACCGCACGGAAGAGGAGGCGTTTGTGAGCTTCGATTCCGACATGAAAGAGTATCACTTGCCGAAATACCAACGGACAAACCAGAGCACGACGATCACGCTGAAACCCATTGTGCGCAAAGGCCAACGGGTGGAAGAGGGACAAATCCTCACGGAAGGATATTCCTCCCAAAACGGGGAACTGGCTTTGGGGCGGAATCTGAAAGTGGCCTTCATGCCGTGGAAAGGATACAATTACGAGGACGCCATTGTGATTTCGGAGAACATTGTGCGAAATGACGTGTTCACCTCCGTGCATGTCGACGAGTACTCGTTGGAAGTACGCGAGACGAAACGGGGCTTGGAGGAACTGACGGCGGACATCCCCAACGTGAGCGAGGACGCAACGAAAGATTTGGACGAGAACGGTATCATCCGCATCGGGGCGCGGGTGGAGCCGGGTGACATATTGATTGGAAAAATCACGCCGAAAGGCGAGTCCGATCCGAGCCCCGAGGAAAAATTGTTGCGCGCGATTTTCGGCGACAAGGCCGGGGACGTGAAGGACGCTTCTTTGAAGGCGACACCCTCCTTAAGAGGTGTCATCATTGACAAGAAGTTGTATCAACGCACGGTGATCGACCGGAAGTCGAAAGCTGCCGGGAAGACAATTCTGGCGGAACTGGACGAACAATTCCAGCGGAAGATTGGCGACTTGACCTCTTTGCTGGTGGACAAGTTGTTCGAGCTGGTAAACGGCAAGACTTCTCAAGGCGTGAAGAATTATTTGAACGAGGACATCGTGCCGAAAGGCGTGAAATTCTCTTACAAGATGCTTCAGACCATGAACTTCTTGCAGATAAACCCGAACAAGTGGACGACAGACAAGCAGAAGAACGATATGATTCGCGATCTGCTGCACAATTATGTCGTTAAGTACAAGGAGATCGAGGGGCAAAACAAACGCAAGAAATACAACGCCACGGTGGGGGACGAGCTTCCTTCCGGAATCATCAAGATGGCGAAGGTGTACGTGGCCAAGAAGCGCAAATTGCAAATCGGCGACAAGATGGCCGGACGCCACGGTAACAAAGGTATTGTTTCCCGTGTCGTGCGCGTGGAGGACATGCCGTTCCTGGCGGACGGTACTCCGGTGGACATTTGCTTGAACCCGCTGGGTGTGCCTTCCCGTATGAACTTGGGACAGGTGTTCGAAACCGTCTTGGGATGGGCCGGCCAGAAGTTGGGCTTGAAGTTTGCCACTCCTATTTTCGACGGCGCGTCGTTGGACGACATCAACAAGTACACGGACGAGGCGGGTTTGCCGCGTTTCGGGACGACTTATTTGTACGACGGAGGCACGGGAGACCGTTTCGACCAACCGGCGACCGTGGGCGTGATTTACATGCTGAAACTGGGGCACATGGTCGACGACAAGATGCACGCCCGTTCCATCGGTCCGTATTCATTGATTACCCAACAACCTCTTGGCGGTAAGGCACAGTTCGGAGGCCAGCGTTTCGGAGAGATGGAGGTTTGGGCGCTTGAAGCGTTCGGAGCCTCTCATGTCTTGCAAGAGATTCTGACCGTGAAGTCTGATGACGTGATGGGCAGAACGAAGACTTACGAGCATATCGTGAAGGGAGAGCCCCTGCCCACGCCTGGTATCCCGGAGTCGTTCAACGTGTTGTTGCATGAGCTTCGTGGTTTGGGATTAAGCGTGAACCTGTTATAATGGATAATTGGAGAATAAAATATGGCCTTTAGAAAAGATACGAAAGTAAGAAACAGTTTTACGAAGATAGCGATAGGACTAGCTTCCCCGGAAGAGATTCTGGAACGCTCGAGCGGCGCCGTGTTGAAGCCGGAAACCATAAACTACCGTACCTACAAGCCGGAGCGCGACGGATTGTTCTGCGAGCGTATATTCGGCCCGGTGAAAGACTACGAGTGCCATTGCGGTAAATACAAGCGGATTCGCTACAAAGGCATTGTTTGCGACCGTTGTGGCGTGGAGGTCACGGAGAAGAAGGTGAGGCGCGAGCGGACGGGGCACATCCAGTTGGTCGTGCCAGTGGCCCATATTTGGTATTTTAAATCCCTGCCGAACAAAATCGGCTATCTGTTGGGATTGCCTTCCAAAAAATTGGACGCGGTCATCTACTACGAGAGATACGTGGTGGTGAACCCGGGAGTCATGGCCGATTCGGGTTTGAAGGTGATGGATTTCCTGACAGAGGAGGAATATTTGGATATTTTGGACAAGCTTCCTGCGGACAACCAGTATCTGGATGATGACGACCCCAATAAGTTCATCGCCAGAATGGGAGCCGAGGCCATCGGAATGTTGCTGGAACGGTTGAATCTGGACGACTTGTCCTACGAGTTGAGGAACAAGGCGAACACGGAAACTTCCCAGCAAAGGAAAAACGAGGCTTTGAAGCGCTTGCAAATTGTGGAGGCTTTCCGCGAGAGCAAGAATATCAACAAGCCGGAGTGGATGATCGTGAAGGTCATTTGCGTGATACCGCCGGAATTGCGCCCGTTGGTCCCATTGGATGGAGGACGCTTTGCCACTTCCGACTTGAACGACTTGTACCGGAGGGTCATCATCCGGAACAATCGCTTGAAAAGATTGATTGAAATCAAGGCGCCTGACGTGATTTTGCGGAATGAAAAGCGTATGCTGCAGGAGGCTGTGGACTCCTTGTTTGATAATTCCCGTAAGTCAAGTGCTGTGAAGATAGAGAACAACAGGCCGTTGAAGTCGTTGTCCGACAGTTTGAAAGGAAAACAAGGACGTTTCCGTCAAAACTTGTTGGGTAAGCGTGTCGACTACTCCGCCCGTTCGGTTATCGTTGTGGGACCGGACTTGAAGATGCACGAGTGCGGATTGCCCAAGGATATGGCGGCTGAGTTGTACATGCCTTTCATAATCCGGAAATTGATAGAGCGGGGTATCGTGAAGACGGTGAAGAGCGCAAAGAAAATCGTGGACAGGCGCGACCCGGTGGTATGGGATATATTGGAGAATGTGCTGAAGGGACACCCTGTGTTGCTGAACCGTGCTCCGACCTTGCACCGTCTTGGTATCCAGGCTTTCCAACCGAAGTTGATAGAAGGAAAGGCCATCCGTTTGCATCCATTGGCCTGTACCGGATTCAACGCCGACTTTGACGGTGACCAGATGGCCGTGCATCTGCCATTGGGCAACGAGGCCATTCTGGAGGCGCAAATATTGATGTTGTGCGCACACAATATTCTGAATCCCGCCAACGGGGCTCCCATCACGGTGCCTTCCCAAGACATGGTGCTTGGATTGTATTACATCACCAAGCCGAGAAAGAACGTGAAGGGCGAAGGCTTGAAATTCTACTCGCCGCAAGAGGTTATCATCGCCTACAACGAACAGGCTGTTGACCTGCACGCCGAGATAGAGGTGAAAATCGACGACGTGGACGATGAGGGCAAGCCTTTCCGTCACATGGTGAAAACGACCGTGGGACGTGTGATACTGAACCAGCACACGCCGAAGAATTTCCCGTACATCAATACATTAATCACGAAAAAAGCGTTGCGCGACATCATCGGCGACGTGTTTAAGCGTTGTGGCGTGGATGTGACGGCGAAGTTCTTGGACGACATCAAGGACTTGGGATATCGGAAAGCCTTCGAAGGCGGATTGTCTTTCAACCTGGGCGACGTTATCGTGCCGGAAAACAAGCAGGATTTGTTGCAGGAAGGATTCGACCAGGTGGAAGAGGTGATGGCCAACTACAACATGGGATTCATCACGAATAACGAGCGTTACAATCAAATCATCGACATTTGGACTCACGTGAACGCCAATTTGACGAACACGTTGATGAAGCAATTGGCCGCTGACGACCAGGGGTTCAACTCCATCTACATGATGTTGGATTCCGGTGCCCGTGGTTCCCGCGAGCAGATTCGTCAGTTGGGCGGTATGCGTGGATTGATGGCCAAACCGCAAAAGTCCGGAGCGGCGGGAGGACAAATCATCGAGAACCCGATTTTGGCAAACTTCAAGGAGGGCCTTTCCGTGTTGGAGTACTTCATCTCTACCCACGGTGCCCGTAAGGGTTTGGCCGATACCGCATTGAAGACGGCCGATGCCGGTTACCTGACCCGTCGTCTGGTGGACGTGGCCAATGACATCACCATCACCGAGGAGGATTGCGGAACTTTGAGGGGCATCACCATCTCGGCAATCAAGAACAACGAGGAAATCGTGGCTTCCTTGTCCGAGAGAATCTTGGGACGCGTTTCCGTGCATGACATATACCATCCGAACACGGGAGAGTTGTTGGTCGCTTCCGGCGAGGAAATCACCGAGGAAATCGCCGACGCAATAGAAAAGTCACCGATAGAGCGGGTGGAAGTCCGCTCCGTGCTGACCTGCGAGGCGAAGAAGGGCGTTTGTGCCAAATGTTACGGCCGCAACTTGGCGACCAGCCGCATGGTCGAGAAGGGAGAGGCCGTGGGTGTCATCGCCGCCCAGTCCATCGGAGAGCCGGGTACGCAGTTGACTTTGCGGACGTTCCACGTGGGAGGTACCGCCGGAAACATCTCCAGCGAGAACTCCTTGAAGGCCAAGTATGACGGTTATGTGGAATTTGAGGAGTTGCGTTCCGTCGAGCACACGCTGGATAACGGTACGACGTGCGACGTCGTGGTGGGTCGGTTGACCGAGTTGCGCGTGCTGGACAAGAACACCAACATCGTCTTGATTTCCCACGCCATTCCCTATGGGGCGAAGCTTTTCGTGAAAGACGGACAGGAGGTGAAGAAAGGCGATCTGCTCTGCGAGTGGGACCCCTTCAACGCCTTGATTATAACGGAATACGCCGGGAAGGTCGCCTTGGAGAACTTGGTGGAGGGCGAAACATACAAAGAGGAGTCCGACGAGACTACCGGCTTCCGGGAAATGATTATCATCGAATTCCGAGACAAGATGAAAGCGCCCGCCTTGTGCATTCAGGACAAAGAGGGACATATCGTGAAGAGCTACAACCTGCCTGTGGGAGCCCACGTGGCCGTGAAGGCGGGCGACGAGGTCACTGCCGGTAGTACCATCGCCAAGATTCCGAGGGCCGTCGGCAAGGCTGGCGACATCACGGGAGGTCTTCCCCGCGTGACGGAGTTGTTCGAAGCCCGTAACCCGTCCAACCCGGCCGTAGTGTCCGAGATCGACGGAGAGGTGTCGTACGGAAAGATCAAGCGAGGAAACCGCGAGATTATCGTGACTTCGAAGGCCGGAGAAGTGAAGAAATACCTCGTTTCCCTGTCCAAGCAGATATTGGTTCAGGAGAACGACTATGTGCGTGCCGGAACCCCGTTGTCCGACGGAGCCATCACGCCGACCGACATCCTGAACATCGAAGGCCCGATCAAAGTGCAGGAGTATATCGTGAACGAGGTGCAGGACGTTTACCGTATGCAAGGCGTGAAAATCAACGATAAGCACTTCGAGATAATTGTCCATCAGATGATGCGCAAAGTGTTGATTCAGGATGCCGGCGACACCCGCTTCCTGGAAAGTCAGGTGGTGGACAAGAACGAGTTCATGGAAGAGAACGACGCCATCTACGGAAAGAAAGTCGTTTTGGACGCTGGCGATTCCGACAGGGTGAAGCCGGGACAAATCATCTCCGTGCGCGCCTTGCGCGACATCAACTCGCAGTTGAAACGGAGAGACTTGAAGACCGTCGAGGCGCGGGATGCCATCCCGGCCACTTCGGCGCAAATCCTGCAAGGTATCACGCGTGCCGCCTTGCAAACCTCCAGCTTCATCTCCGCCGCTTCGTTCCAGGAGACGACCAAAGTCTTGAACGAGGCTGCCATTTATGGCAAGGTTGACCCGCTGGAAGGATTGAAGGAGAACGTCATCTGCGGACACTTGATACCGGTGGGGACCGGAATGAAAGAATTCAGAAGTCTGATTGTCGGGTCCAAGGCGGACTTGGCAAGGGTCGAGAAAGGAAAATAAGCGGCGAGAGCCGTATGGAAAGAGTGACGGGTTTCCCGTCACTCTTTTTTTGCGCTCGAGCTGGGAAATCAGAAAAGGAATTCGTACCTTGCGGCAGTGTTTAACTTAAACGTGAAAATTATGGACGAGAAACAAGGACAATTAGATATCGAGTTGAGCGCAGAGATAGCGCAGGGTACTTATGCCAATCTGGCGGTCATCTCCCACTCCAGCTCGGAGTTCGTGGTCGATTTCATCCGCATCATGCCGGGCATAGCCAAGGCTGGCGTGAAAAGTCGCATCATTCTCACCCCGGAGCACGCCAAACGCCTGCTCCTCGCCTTGCAAGATAACGTGGGCAAGTACGAGAAAAGCTACGGACGCATCAGCATCCCCGACTCCAATCGTGACGATGCCGTATTTCCTCTCGACATTTCTCCCAAAGGCCAGGCTTGACCCGCCCCGGGCGGTGTCGTGTCGGTATGTCTTCCGCTTTTGAGATTAGAACTTTGGCGGAAGGAGAGAGGCTATTTCGAAATGTATTTTTCATACTCCCCCCCCCCTTAGGATAGGGAAAGTGGTTGCGGAGCAATAGCGAAGCAGACAGGAGTATGATTAACTATTTTGAAACGCCCTCAGGGGAGTTTGTTTTTCTTGCGGACTAACTCCTCTTTTTTAGGATTTGAATATTTGAAAACAATACTTCATTAGGGGTATGAATAAAAGCGGATGGAGGAGAGAGAAAGTCAGAGCCATTTTTTGCGCTTGAAGAAGAGGAGCATGGCGGCGGTGACGAGGGCCATGACGCCCCAAAGGATGAAGTAGGCGGGGCGGTAGTGGAGTTCGGGCATGTGGTCGAAGTTCATGCCGTAGATGCCGGCAATGAAGGTGAGAGGGATGAAGATGGTGGAGAAGATGGTGAGGACTTTCATCACGTCGTTGGATTTGTTGCTGACGTTGGTCTGGAACATGTTGATTTGGTCGGAGACCATGGTGTAGTAGATTTCGATGGCTTCCTGGGCTTGGAGGACGAGGTCGTCGAGGTCGCGGAGGTAGGTATAGGTGCGGCTGTTGACGATGGGGGAGTCGCAGTTGAGGAATCGGGTGGTGATTTCTTTGAAGGGGCGGACGTTTTTGCGGATGTATGACAGTTCGGTTTTGAAGTGGTAGATTTCTTTGATGGTGTTGGTTTCCGCCGCGAAGATTTTTTTCCCTTCCTCCTCGATGGCGGCGCCGAGTTTTTCGAGGTTGAGAATGTAGCTGTCGACGAGGGTGTCAAGGAGGGCGTAGCAGAGGTAGTCGGGGCCGAAGGAGCGGATGCGGGTTTTCCCCTCGCGGATGCGCTTTCTTACGTCGTCGAAGCGGTCGTTGTCGGATTCCTGGAAAGTGAGTAGGTAATGTTCACCGACGATGATGGAGATTTGCTCCATCTGGACTTTGTAGTCGCCGTCGCTGACACGGAACGCTTTGGCTATGACGTGGAGATGCTCGGTTTCCTCGCTGAAGCGGGGGCGTTGGTCGGTGTTCACGATGTCCTCGAGGATGAGGGGCGAGACGTTGAAGGCCTTGCCGAGCCGGGCGATGAATTCCGTGTCATGGAGGCCGGCGATGTTGACCCAGGTGATGTGGCCGTCGGCGACACAGGCGCGGATTTTGTCGACGCTGTCGGGGGCGGATTCCTTGACGCTGTCGGTGGAGTATTGAATGACCCGCACCGTCCGTCGGGCTATTTTTTGTTGTCCGATGAAAATCAGGGAGCCGGGGGCCGCTCCCTGAGTTTTTGTCCTGTCTTTTAAGAAACGAGCCATGGCGGGGGGTTATTTCGCAGGTGCGGGTTCGTCCTTTTCGATTTTGAGGCGGATGGGGTTGGAGGAGTCGCCCCAAGTGATGCTGCGGTATGGGAAGGGGAACTCGACACCCTTTTCGTCAAAGACTTTTTTGACGCGGCGGCGGAACTCGCGCCCCACGGTCCATTGCTGCATGGGCTTGGTCTTGATGACGAGGCGGATCATCACGGCGCTGTCTGCAAAGTCGTTCACGCCGCTGATGGAGACGGGTTCGAGCATCATGTCCTTGAACCGCGGGTCGGCGAGCATCTCGTCGCCCACCTGCTGCATGAGCTGGCAGGCGTGGTCGGTGTCCTCCTTGTAGGCGATGCCTATCTGGAGGACAATGGCGGACCATTCCTTGGTCATGTTGGAGAGCGTGTCGATTTTGCCGTTTTGGAAGATGTGGACGGTGCCGGCGCTGTCGCGGAGAGTGATGGTGCGCAGTTCGATTTTCTCGACGAGTCCCTCGGTGCCGTTGATGATGGCCCAGTCGCCTGTGCGAAGCTGGTTCTCGAGGAGAATGAAGAATCCGGAAATGAAGTCGCGCACCAGTTCCTGCGCCCCGAAGCCGACGGCCAGTCCGACGATTCCGGCGCTGGCGAGGATGGGGGCGATGTTAATGTTGAATTTGGAGAGGAGGATGAGCAGGAAGACGACCCAAAGGAATATGCGGGCGATGCCGTATGTGATGCCGGAGAGGGTGTTGATGCGCTTGCTGGCCTCATCGGTATCCACGCTGTCCGATTTTTGGGCCTTGTTGAGGGCCATTTTTTTCATTTTGCCCACGGAGAAGCGGGCGAACCGCAGCAGTCCGACAAAGAGAGCGATGAGGATGGCGATGGACGGCAGTTCGACGACGCACCAGTTCACGAATTTGGCGAGGATGTCCTGCCAGAATTGTGCGGTGAAGAGGGCTGCCGCTCCTTGCGGCGGGGCCTCCGCCCCGCGCCAGTAGATGACGACACCCTCGAGGCGGGTGCTGTCCGGTATGTTTTGGTTCTCGACTTCTTTGGTGAGGTCGTTCCACCAGTTGTCCTCCAGCGCGTGTTGGTCAATCAGGAAGTTGATGCCTGTCCGCGGGACGGAGACGACGATTTGGTTGGCCGTGGGGATGTATTTCAGGTTGTGGTATTTTTCCCGAATGTCCTTCAGGGTGGCGTTCAGCCCTATGCCTTGCGCTGTCTTGTAGAGGGTGTCGCGGACGATGATTTGGTTGATTATGGCGCTTGTGTCGTTGGCCGTGGTGGGGCTTACGGTCAGCAGCAGGCGCCCCTCGGAGGAGTAGATGTCGTAGTTGTCAATGACTTGGTCGAAGAATCCGCCCGAGGTTTGTGTGTGTTTGATTTGCCGGGAGGGGAAGAGCTGGTACAATTGGCGCACCGTGGTGCCCCTTGTGAGTTCGCCGACTTGGTTGGCGGTAATCAGAAACGCGTCGTTTTCGCTTTCGCCGTTGAGCGCGAGTTTGGCGTTTTCCCCTTTGTCGCAGCTGGCGGCGAGGAGGGAGATGACGATTAGTAATAGTCCGAGATGTTTCATAATGGTTGCTCCAAATAATGTTTTTGTTCGCATGTGAATTCAGGAACGAATATAGCGAAAAACATTCGAACCTTCATAAAAAATGACGGGAAAAGGGAGACTATTTAGAACGGTTTTATTTAGTTGTCCCGGAAAAAATATGTTTTTCAACATGTTTTCGGTTGAGAGTCAAACGTCTATCGCCGGAGAAAAAAAATACTGATACAAACTTGTTTGGACGTTTGTAATGGCTACCTTTACGCATGTTTTACAGCATATATTTTGAGCGTTACAGAGAACGTGTTTAATAAAATAATAAAGAACAAATAACGAAGTCATGAGTGAACAGACAGAAGTTATCGACAAGAAAAACATTGTGATTCGATTCTCCGGAGACTCCGGAGACGGGATGCAATTGACCGGGCAGCAATTCTCGGACGCTGCCGCCTTATTTGGAAACGGCGTGTCAACGTTTCCGGATTATCCTGCTGAAATCCGTGCTCCTCAGGGGACTGTGGGGGGCGTTTCCGGGTTCCAAGTCCATATTGGCGACGATGCCGTGAAGACCCCCGGCGATTACGCCGATGTGCTGGTGGCCATGAATCCGGCCGCCTTGAAGGCGAACTTGCGCTGGGCCAAGAAAGGGGCCACGATTATCGTGAACCTGGACGCTTTTAACGATAAGAACATCGAGAAGGCCGGGTACAAGGAAAATCCGCTGGAGGACTCCCTTTTGCAGGACTACAATGTGGTTCCGGTACGTATCACGCATTTGACGGAAGAGACGTTGAAGGACAGCGGACTGGACCAAAAGTCGATAGTCAAGTGTAAGAATATGTTCGCGTTGGGCATGATTTTCTGGATGTTTGACCGGACCACGGAGCATACGGAAAAGTTCATCAACACCAAGTTTGCGAAGAAACCCGCCGTGGCCGCCGCCAACGTGAAGGTGCTCGAGGCCGGTTTCAACTACGCCGCCAACGTGCATGCGCTGGCCGTGCATTTCAACGTGGCCCCGGCCCATATCGAGAAGGGGCGTTACCGGACCATCACGGGTAACAAGGCCACCGCATGGGGATTCATGGCCGCTGCGGAGAAGGCCGGTTTGCCGTTGTTCTGCGGCTCGTATCCCATCACTCCGGCTACGGACATCCTGCACGAGTTGGCTTTGCGTCGCGATTTGGGCGTGAAGACTTACCAGGCCGAGGATGAAATCGCCGGAATCTGCACCTCCATCGGTGCGAGCTATGTGGGCAATCTGGCCATCACCACCACGTCCGGTCCTGGACTGGCTCTGAAGAGCGAGGCCGCCGGGTTGGCCGTGATGGCGGAGCTTCCTTTGGTAATCGTGGATGTGCAACGGGGCGGGCCGTCGACGGGGCTGCCCACGAAGACGGAGCAGGCGGATTTGTTGCAGGCCCTTTACGGGCGCAACGGCGAGAGCCCGATGCCGGTCATTGCCGCCAGCACTCCGGGAAACTGCTTCGACTACGCCTTCCGCGCCGCCAAAATCGCAGTGGAGCACATGACTCCAGTGGTTTTGCTGACGGACGGTTATCTGGGCAACGGCGCCCAACCGTGGAAAATCCCTTCGATGAAGGATCTTCCCGAAATCAAGCCTAACTTCGCCAAGGAAGGCGAGGATTACAAGCCTTATGCCCGCGACCCGGAGACTTTCGTGCGGAAATGGGCGCTGCCGGGGACGAAAGGGCTTGAGCACCGCATTGGAGGACTGGAGAAAGTGAACGTGACAGGGGAAATTAGCTACGTTCCCGAGAATCACCAGATTATGGTTGATTTGCGTGCCGCCAAGGTGGCCAAAATTGCGGACAGCATACCCGAGCAGGAGATTTTTGGCAGTCAGGACGGAGGCGACCTGCTCGTCGTGGGTTGGGGCGGCACGTATGGTCATCTTTATTCCGTTGTCCGCGAACTGCGGGAGGAGGGTAAAGATGTCAGCCTGGCGCACTTCAATTACATCAATCCGCTGCCAAAGAACACGGAGGCCGTGTTCGCCAAGTTCAAGCGGATATTGGTGTGCGAGTTGAACCTGGGCCAATTCGCCGCTTACCTGCGGAGCAAGTTCCCGCATTTCACGTACGAACAATACAACAAGGTGGCAGGCCTTCCGTTTACTGTCGTTGAATTAAAAGAAAAAATAACCGAACTATTAGCAAGATAATCATGGCTGAAAAATATACACCGAAAGATTTCAAGAGCGACCAGGAAGTGCGTTGGTGTCCGGGTTGCGGTGACCACGGTATTATTAATTCCGTGCAAAAAGCGTTGGCCGAGCTGGGCTACCCGAAAGAATCCTGGGCCATCATTTCCGGCATCGGGTGCTCGTCCCGTTTTCCTTATTATATGAGCACCTATGGTTTCCACACGATACACGGGCGCGCGGCCGCCATTTCCTCGGGTGCGAAGACCGCCAATCCGAAGGTGAACATCCTTCAAATCTCTGGCGACGGAGACGCTTTGGCCATCGGAGGCAACCATTTCATCCACGCCATCCGGAGGAACATAGACATCACCACGTTGGTGTTCAACAATGAAATCTATGGCCTGACGAAAGGGCAGTATTCCCCGACGACGAAACTGGGGACGAAGACGAAGACTTCTCCCTACGGCACCATCGAGACCCCGTTCAATCCCGGAGAGTTGGTGATAGGGGCGCAGGGACGTTTCTTTGCCCGCTCGCTGGACATTAATGTCAACCTTACGGCCGAGGCCATCGAGGCGGGCGTGCGCCATAAAGGAATGGCTGTGGTGGAAATCCTCCAGAACTGTGTGATTTTCGCCGACGGTGCCCATTCCCTGATTACCGACAAGGAGATGAAGGAGGAGCGTCAGTTGATTTTGGAACACGGGAAGCCCATGATTTTCGGCAAAAACCGCGACAAGGGCTTGATTCTCGACAAGACGGGCAAGCTGAAGGTGGTGGAAATCGGGAAAGACGGCATCACCGAGGACGACATCCTTGTCCACGACGCCCATTGCGAGAATCCGTCCATGCATTGGATGCTGGTCCACATGAAAGCGCCGGAGTATCCGGTGGCCCTGGGGGTCATCCGCGACGTGGAAGGTGTCACGTACAACGACGCTTTGGACGCTCAAATCGAGTCCGTGAAGGCTTCTTCCAAGATTCATTGCATGGAAGACTTGCTTAACAGCGGCGATGTGTGGGAAGTGAAGTAAAGTAAGGAGTTTTTCATATTGAGGACCCGGCCCGGAAGAGCCGGGTTTTTTCTTTTTCGCAAGGTGTTTAAATTTGTCGGGGATTGGTGGCGCCGTTTGGGAAAAAAGCGTAAATTTGCTTCCACAACTAACCATACGCCGTGTGAGCTTAAACACTAACTAAAAAAGAATGGATATGAGAAAAGTCTTTTTAATCTTCGCTCTCTTTTTGGCGATTTATGCTTTTAAGGAAATTTCCGAGTTTGAAAAACAAGTGGCGGGCAATTTCGGCTATATGCTTCAGAATCTGCCGCAGGAAAAGGTTTATTTGCACACGGACAAGTCCACCTACACCGTGGGGGAGGACGTTTGGTTCCGGGCTTATCAGGTGCATGCGGCGGTGAACGTCCCCATGGTGCACAGCCGTTTCATCTATGTGGACTTGGTGGACAAGCGGGACTCGCTCGTCCGGCGGGTGAAAGTGATGGAAAGGGACTCCAGTTTCTACGGCCAGCTGGCCCTGCCCGAGGGACTGCAGCAAGGGGAGTATTGCTTGCGGGCTTACACCTATAATATGCAGAACCTCGGAGGGGATTTTATTTACAGGAAAAAGATACGGGTCATTAATCCCAAGGACACCCGCCTGTGGGTCGATGTCGCCTACGAGAAGCGGGGGCGGAACAGTTATGTCGCGAAAATCCGCCTTACGGACAATGCTGGAGAGCCTTATGTCCATCTTCCGGTGGTCTATCTTGCCGGGGAGAGAGTCAACAGTTATTCGGAGGATCTCGCCCGCACGGACCGCGACGGGGTGTTCCAAGTGCGTATCGACACTACCGTGAAAACCATCGCCCTCCGCTCCGGCGATTATGCCGAGGTGGATTTCACGCGGGACATCCACGTCCCCAAGATGATTGACGACTTCGACGTGCAGTTTTTCCCCGAAGGAGGCCATCTGCTGACGGGCAACTGGCAGACCGTCGCTTTTAAAGCCATCGGACAGGACGGGCGGGCGGTGGACGCCACCGGGGCCGTTTATCAGGATTCCATTGTCATCGCCGAGGTGGCCACGGAACATGACGGAATGGGGGCTTTCCGCATACCGGTCATGCCCGGCCACAAGTATCACGCGCTGATGCGCCTGGCCAACGGGCAAGAGGAGCGTTTCGACCTGCCCGCCCCGAACGACAAGGGGTGGGGGCTGGCCGTGACCGCTACGGACTCGGTGGTGGAGTACGACGTGCTGAAGGGGCCGGAGGCCGAATTGCCGGACAGCCTTTATGTGCTGTTGCACAGCAGGGGCGTGGTGTTCGCCATGCAACCCGTACAAGGGAAAATGAAGGGAAAGATTGATCCGGAGAGTTTGCCCGAGGGCATCGTGAATATTTTGTTGATTGACGGCGGATATAATGTGTACAGCCAGCGGATATTTTTCCACAAGTTCAAGACTCGGCCCGAGCTGGAGATAGTCACTTCCCGCCCGTCTTATGCGGCCCGGGACTTGGTGGAGATGGAAATCGGCTTTGAGGAAGCTTGCGCTGAGTTTTTGGAAGGCTCGTTCTCGCTCACGGTGACCGACGATCAAAAGGTGGTTCAGGACTCCTTGGAAGACAATATCCTTTCCAATCTGTTGCTGACATCCGATATCCGGGGCTATGTGGACAATCCCGGTTACTATTTCAACGACACCTCCGCCCTCGTCGACCGCCATCTCGATTTGGTGATGCTGACGCACGGATGGACGCGTTTCGATCCCTCCCGGGTGGCGAGGGGCGAGTATCCCGCACAGAAGTACGAGGTGGAACGGGGGCAGGTCATCTCCGGGAAGGTGCGGAATTTCTGGGGAAGTAAGTCGAAAGGCGCGGACATCCTGCTTGTCTCCAATCGCAAGCATTTCCGTTCCGTGCGGACGGACGGCACAGGGCATTTCGAGGTGGACAGCATCGCCTTCCCGGAGGGAACGGAGTTTTTTGTGCAGGCCACCAACCACAAGGGAAAACGCAATGTGTCCGTGGATTTGGACGGTGACAATTTGCTGCCGCCTTTGTACGGACTTCCCAACACCATAAGCGAGAAAGCGGAGGAGGACGCTTTTCTCAAGCGCTTTAGTCAGGATTATTATTATGAGGACGGAATCAAGGTGTATGTCTTGGACGAGGTGATGATTGCCGCCAAGAAAAAGACGAAAGCCTATTCTTTCTACGACAACGTGGCGACGAACACCCTCGACTCTGCGGATATCGCCGAATACGCCCATGACGACTGGTATATGCTCATGCAGCGGCTGCCGGGATTTGCCATAGAGCGCGGGGAGGACGGATTGGAGCATTTCACCCGATTCGGGAAGGAAGTCTACACGTTGGTGAACGACATCGAGGAGGAGGTGGCCGACATCGTGAGGATTCCCTTGAAGGCCGTCAAGCAGGTGTCCTACCTCGACCCCTCGTCGGCCATGGTGTTCTTTGGCTCGGGAACGGGAGAGGACTCGGACAAGCGCGCCCATGCGGTGAACGGTGCCTTGATTATCAGTATAGACCGTGGCTACCAGATTCCCCGTTTGGGCCATCGCAACACTTCCGCTTTTGTGCCGCTGGGTTATCAGGAGCCCGCCGCCTTTTACGTGCCTAAGTATGACGTGGACTCTGTGCGCCGCGATAACCGTTACGATGTGAGGACCACTATTTATTGGAATCCGGTCATCAAGCTCGCTCCCGGGCAGCGCCAGAAAATCTCGTTTTACACGGCCGATGTCTATGGCTCGTATTCGGTCATCCTGGAAGGTGTCACGAAAAACGGCATTGTTTGCCGCAAGCGAATATCCCTGCCGATAAAATAGCCCTTCCTGCCTCTTCCGGATTAGGGGCTGTGCCTTAAAATAGCCAGTCATGCACCTCGACGACAACGCTGCCGAGATGCGTGACTGGCTATTCCGATGCGTCCTCGCTGCGGGAGGTGTGTGTTGGTATCCTTTACTTTTTTGCGAAAAACGGGACGGACGCTGAGGAATTGTGGATTTTTTTGTTACATTTGTGTGTCGCCGGGATGGAAAATAGGGATGAGGGAAACGTTTCCAAATTGAAATGAAGGGAATGGGTCCGGGAATGAGCGATGTATGTGATAAATTAAACAATTGCGACTGTATGAAAAAAATGGCGTTCATTCTTGTCTTTGGCGCAGTTGTGTGCGCTTTCAAGGGACAGCCGGAATTTGAGAAACAGGTTCTGGGTTATTTTGATTATTTCTTTCGTTACCTGCCACAGGAAAAGGTTTATCTCCACACGGACAAGTCCACGTATACCGTGGGCGAGAACGTTTGGTTTCGCGCCTATCAGGTGCATGCGGCCTTGGAGCGGCCAATGTTGTTCAGCCGTTTCGTCTACGTCGACCTTGTGGACAAGCGCGACACCCTCGTCTCCCGCGTCAAGGTGGCGGCGTTTGACTCCTGTTTCTACGGCCAGCTCCGCCTGCCCGAAAGCCTTCAGCAGGGCGAGTACTGCCTGCGCGCCTACACTTACAATATGCAGAACCTTGGCGATGCTTTTGTGTTCAAAAAAAAGATTCGGGTCATCAATCCCAAGGACTCCCGTCTTTGGGTCGATGTCGCCTACGAGAAGCGGGGGCGAAACAACTATGTCGCCCGGATACGCCTCACCGACAATGCCGGAGACCCTTATGTCCACATGCCGTTGACCTATCTGACGGGGGAGCGTCAGAACCGCTATTCCGAGACGAGGGCGCGCACGGACAAGGACGGCGTGTTCGAGGTGAAAATCGACACTTCCGTGCACACGATATCCTTGAAATCCGACGATTATGCCGAGCTTGCTTTCAGTCGTGACATCCACGTCCCCGAGCAACTCGGGGAATTTGACGTGCAGTTCTTCCCCGAAGGCGGCCACTTGCTCTCGAACAACTGGCAGACGGTTGCCTTTAAGGCCATAGGTCAGGACGGGCGGGCCGTGGACGTTTCTGGGATCGTCTATCAGGACAGCGTGCCTATTGCCCGTGTCGCCGCAGAGCACGACGGGATGGGGGCTTTCCGCCTGCCTGTCACCCCCGGTTGCCATTATCACGCCATGATGCGCATGGGAAACGGCTTGGAGCAGCGGTTCGATTTGCCCCTTTCGGACGACTCCGTCTGGGGCATTTCCGTGGAGCAGAATGACACCGTTCTGACTTACACTGTGCTCAAGGGTGCGAAGGCCGTCTTCCCCGGCAGTCTCTACCTGCTCATGCATTGCCGGGGGCAATTGCTCGCTTTGCAACCTCTCAACGGGGAGTCGAAGGGAAAAATTGACATGCGTGGCGTGCCGGAGGGCATTTCCCACTTGGTGTTGATGGACGACCAGTGCAATGTCTACAGCCAGCGGTTGGTGTTCCACAAGCTCAAGCGGCGGCCCGAGCTGGAAATAGTCACCTCCCGTCCCGCCTATACCGCGCGCGACCTCGTGGAGATGGAACTGGGATTCGAGGACGGCTACTCGGAACTTCTGGACGGCACTTTCTCGCTTACCGTCACTGACGATTCGAAGGTGGTGCAGGATTCCGTGGAGGACAACATCCTCTCCAACCTTCTTCTGACCTCCGATATCCGCGGGCACATTGACAATCCCGGTTATTATTTCAACGATACCTCCGCTCTTGTCGACCGCCATCTCGACCTTGTGATGCTCACCCACGGTTGGACCCGTTTCGATCCCGCCAAAATCGCCCGGGGGCAAATGCCCCCTCAGGATTATGAGGTGGAGGTGGGCCAGGTGATTTCCGGACGGGTCAAGAATTTCTGGGGTGGAAAGTCCAAGGACGCCAATATCATCATCATTTCCAACTATGGCCACGCCTTGGAGACCACCGCCGACTCCCTCGGCCGTTTCCTTGTGGACGGTATCGCCTATCGCGAGGGAACGGAATTTTTTGCGCAGGCTCTCAGCCGCAAGGGGCGACGCGGAGTCTCCATCCTTCTCGACCCGGACAGGCTGCTCGTTCCCCGCTACGCCTTCCCCAATGCCATGAGCCACAAAGAGGAGGAGGACGCTTTCCTCAAACGCTTCAGCCAGGACTACTACTACGAGGACGGCGTGAAGGTCTACGTCCTCGACGAGGTCACCGTCACCCGCCGCAAGCGGAAGAAAACCTACTCGTTCTACGACAACATGGCCACCTACTCGCTCGACTCGGCGGAGCTCTCCGAGTTCCCCGACTACGCCTGGGACTTGATTGCCATGGAAATCCCCGGCGTGACCCTCGAGCGGGGAGAGAATGGCGAGGAATACTTCGCCCGCTATGGAAAACGCCTCTACACCCTTGTGAACGACTTCGAGGAGGAGATGTCCTTTATCAAACTGATATCCCTAAAGGCCGTCAAGCAGATATCCTATCTCGATCCCATGCAGTCCCGGATTTTCTTCGGCGACAGGGCGGCGGACGGTGCGTTGATCATATCCATGGACCCGGGCTACACGCCGCCTCCAGTGCCCAAACCGAACACGATGGCCTTCACCCCCCTCGGCTTTCAGGTGCCCGAGGCCTTTTATGTCCCCAAGTACGACGTGGACTCCGTCCGCCGAGACAACCGCTATGACGTGCGCACCACCATCTACTGGCAGCCTGTCGTGGACATTGCGCCCGGCCGCCCGGCGAAGGTCTCCTTCTACACGGCCGATGTGCCCGGCTCCTACTCCGTCATCCTCGAAGGGGTCACCCGTGACGGCATCGTCTGCCGCAAGCGCATTTCCCTGCCCGTCAAATGACTCGCCGCGGGGCTTTTTGTCGAAAAAATGGCCCCGTCGCTCTGATTTTCCCGCTTATTTCGCTATATTTGTGCGTTAATGAAAACGACAGGATTGTTAATCAGTCGATTGTATGAGCAATATCGCACGGGACATAAGGGATGGAAACGTGGCGGCCTTCAAAGAACTTTTTGAGGACTACTACCCCGTGCTTTGCGTGTTCGCCTCGAAATACCTCTCCGACGGGGAGGCCTGCAAGGATGTCGCCCAGGAGACTCTCGTCAGTTATTGGGAGCACCGTGCCGAGTTCGATGACATCCACCAGGTGAGAGGCTATCTTTACACAGTGGCGCGCAACCGCTGCCTCAATCAGTTGAAACGCGAGACGGTCAACGCCGAGGCCGTTGAAACCATCCGCCGCGAGAGCGACGAGGCCTTCGAGGAGAATTATCTGGAGCAGGAGACTTACCGCCTCGTGCGGGAGACGGTCGACGCCCTCCCTCCGCAGATGCGCTCCGTCATCCGCCTTTCCATGGAAGGCATGACCAACCCCGAAATCGCCCGCCGCATGGGTGTCGCCGAGGGAACCGTCCACGCCACGAAGAAAGCCGCCTACCGCAAATTGCGTGACGCCCTCAAGGAGCATTTCTATCTTCTGTTGCTCGTCTGACGCTCTGCCGCCTGTCCCCCGTTTCGACTTTTCCTTTCTTGCGGTGGCCGTCTCAATATTGCCAATAATACCCTTGCCTCTCCGTGGCTTTCCCTCTTCCGTTTCATTGTTTTTCTCCGTCCTTCCCTTTGCGCTTTCTCCTTTTTCCTATGTTCCTGTTCCTTTCCTTACCTTTCCTTTTCGCCTGCCTTTCGTTTTCGTTTAGGTTTCGCAATGGCAACGGGGGTCTGCACAAGATGATTCGAATAATGAGGATTCGTGATAAGATTCGGCTTGATTTGTTAATAATGAGGCCAAATCGGATGGGTGGTGCGGGAGCATTGTCCCTGTGGCATGCCGGCTTTGAAAAGAAAGAGGCTGCGGGAAAAAAGACCAGGGAGTGTGTGCTTTCCTGAAAAAAGTTGACTTGATTATTATTCAACAAACAACTCATCTATTCACCTCAAAGATACGTCAAA
>CALUHX010000023.1 GCA_944320555.1 uncultured Butyricimonas sp.
AAGAAACCATCTTTAAATATTGACATTATTGATAAAAAAAGAATTGGCATGTGACTTTCTTATACCGAACTCACGTTAACTTATATCGAACTCACGTTAAATAAGAACTTCAAGTCTCAGAAAGTATCTTCTCCAGCAGCCTACCTCGCAACCAGGTGAAGCTTCGTCCGGCAAAGTGGGAACAAGCTCTCTCTCCGCCCTCGCTAAAACGCCAATTTCCCCTATTCAGGGGAGGAGTCGCAGAACAATGCGATTCAGTCGAGTAATTTTGCTCCGCAAACTCTTCCCCGAAAACAGGGGTATGAAACAAAATGTCATCCGGCAAGGAGGGACAGCTCCCCTCCTTCAATCTTCCTTTCCGTCGAAATACACGGGCCGGGAGGTCTCTGACACCCGGGCCGTCGTTCCGTCGGACGCACCGATCATTTGTTGAACGACATAATACATCCGCCATCCTTTTTCCCGGTGGGCCTTGTAATCAAAAACGTTCTTCGCGCTGCTTGAAGCGGAGACCACCATCGTGTCCACCTTCACGCCGGCTTCGTTCGTTTTGGAAATATCATTCTGCGGCGTCACATACAACAATGTCAACGCCACCGTCTGGCTGATCCGGTCTCCTTTCTCCAACACCTGCTCCACGCCCATTTCCCCCTCCAGGACAATCACGGCGCCCGTCGTCAGCGGCGACAAATAAACGCACTCTTCAGCGCTGCCGCCCGAAAACTCCACGGCGTACTCATGCGGCAAGCCGTCGGCCTTCAACGCCAGATTCACCACCACCGGTTTCACTCCCCGCATATTGGGCATGTGGTAAACACACAAGGTCACCGTGTCCTGCCCCTCGGCGGGGACGGCCGACGCCGTAAACTTAAAGGTAAACTTTCCTCCGCCATGCGAAGCGTCGAACACGGGGGATTGCAATATGGGCGTAAACTCATCAGGAAGCGAAGGTTTCTTCCTCAACACGATGCCTTGCCTCGACACTTCCCCCTCGTGAACCAGCCAGCCCAATCCCGTCATGTAATCATGCGCGTAGACGCCCCGCCTCATGGCCTTGTAGGCGCCCTCCACGAGGGAGGGGTCGCCTTTGATTTTCGTCTCCAAGACGTACTGTCTCCCCCCCGCGTCCGCATTTCTGGATATTCCCACGTAAGCCAGCAAGCCCCGCAAGGGAACCGTGTCCAAAGCTTTCCAACTCGCCACAAATTTTCCACCCTCGACGTCAAGCCCGTAAGGAGGGAACGCCTCCATCCTGGGCAGATTCATCTCGATTTTCTGCTGGCCGCACACGCTGCCAAACATTCCTCCAAAAAGAACCGAAACTAACAATAAAATCTTTCTCATATTCCTTTGTTTTAATTTACATACATTCAACGTCCCTTGCGACGCAACCAAACAAATATGCCGACACCGGCCAACAAAATCGGCCACACCAACACGAGCACCCATTTGATGTTTTCTGCTCCGGAGGCGCCCACGTTCACATGGTCGTCCGTCGTCCAAACGCGACGCACATCCAAAGGCGCCTCGTTATTCGACAACCAATAGAAACCGCCCATAATCAAGGTGAAGTTGCTCGCGCGAACGCCCTTCCTGCTTCCCATCAACTCTTCATTACTGATGCAATCCGCGTCTCCGGCCAAGATAATCCGTTGTTCCCGTCCGTCCAACATCCTTGACAACGCCACCACCGTCGGATAGGATTGCTCCACTTCCCCGGCCGACTTGTTCAAGGAAACCGTATCGTCGACGAAATCAACTGTTTCCAATTCATTCCAGCTCCCAATCGTGTCGCTCTTAAACAATTCCGTCACAGTGAAACCTTTGTCATCAACCTGCCGCAATCCAGCCACGCCGGGAGTCACAACGACCCGTCTCATTTCCCTCAGATTGCCGAAATCATAGGCGATGTCTCCCGCCTCTTTTGTCGGGTATGACAATATCACGTCCGCCTGCAGGTTCGTATCCTGCTTCACCAGCACTCCGAGCATCATCTCAAAACCGAACTTCGCGAACAAAGGATTCATCACCTCCCTCCGTCTCGGTTCCCCAAGAACGAACAAATTTCCGCCCCGGTCTATGTATTGCTGCAACACGGCATCCTCTTCCGGCGTAAAGGTTTCGCGGCTTTCGGCAATCACCAGAATGTTGATGTCTTCCCGAATCTCTTTGTCCAAGCGCACGTTTTCCACATCGAACCCTTGGTTCATCAAAGCGTACCGGAATTTCTTGTCGTTGGCAAAAGCGCTGTAATCCCTGTCCTTATTGCTTCCATATCCCCTCTCGCCGTGTCCTGTCAAAAATCCGACAACCGGCAATTTCATCACCATCCGCTTGAACGCCACGGAAATCTCCCGCTCGTCCGGATAGCGCATCATGTCGTTGAACACCCGCAACCACGCCTTTTCCCCGTTTTCCCGGGCCAACTGCACGACAAACGTGTTGTTCTCTCCCGAAAGATCCACTATCGAGCGAATCTCTTCCGGCCTCAACACCTTGTTCGTGTCCACTCCAAATGTCTCGCAAACATGAACCATCTTCTCCCGCAACGACTCACCCGGATACCGCTTGTCCAACGACGGATTGTATGTGGTGTCGTAATAATACACGTATTTCAATTTCATCTCGGGCTTGAAACGTTGATAACGCTCATAGCGTTCCTTGTCCCGGCTCAGGAACAACTCCATCAGATACCACGCCGCATCGGGATCGAGCACGTTGATATAACTGGTCACCGTCAATCCTCCCGTCAACTGCGCCATGATTTTCTGGCTCGTCTCGGTCAGCGTGTTGCGCTTGTTTTCCGTCGCGTCGTAATACGACTTCAACGCCGGAAGCGAAGAGAAATAGCCAAGCAGACAAGCCACAAGGATTACCCCCACGTTCTTTCCGACCGTGACGGAGAAAGGAATCTTTTGGCGAACCGCGTTCAAGCGGATAATCGTCAGTGACAAAAACAGGCAAATTATAATCAGAAAATAAAGCAGGTCCTCACTGCAAATCATGCCATGAATAAACGTGTCGCAACGACCGTTGATGGACAACCAATAGGTTATGTCCCTCACGAAATCGTAACTCTGCCACCAGCCACCCACCATGCTCAGCAACATCAGGACAATCAACGTCCCTATCGCCGCCACGATTTGATAACTCGTCAAACTCGACATAAAAAGACCTATCGCTCCGTAAGCGCACAGCAACAGATACAACCCCAAGATTCCGGTAAGAACCGCTGGCCATTCAAAATGCTTGATTGTGATTCCCCCCACAAGAGCCAACAACACGAGCACGCCCATCATCACCAAGCCGTAAAGCATCACAGAAAAATACTTTCCCAAAATAATCTGCACGTTCGTAATCGGCGAGGAATACAACAAGCGGACCGAGCCGCTGCTCAACTCCTTGCTCACCAGTCCCATCGTCAACAAGGGAATATAAAAATAGAGATACCCCTGAATGCTGGGGAATACCCCGGTCCACGAACTGAAAATCAGAGAGGAAGCCCCCGCCACGTTTCGTCCGATCTCGCTATCGGCCGCCACCATTGAAAACTGAGTCGAAAAAATAAGAGCCGACTGCACGGTGAACACCACCAACAGCAACCACGCCACAGGCGAGTAAAACAACAATTGCAACTCCGTTCTCGCTATATTACAAATCATTCTAAACATACTACCTTATTTTCTTGTTTTTTTTGACAATTCTGCAAAAACATTATCCAACGAACTTTTTTCCACCCGCAACTCCATCAAATGCCAATCGTGCGCCGCGCTGGCTTTCACTATCTGGTCGGCCGCCTCCCGGGCATCGGAGAAACGCACCCGGAATTTTCCGTTCCCCAATTCCTCCGCGCCGAGCACCCCTTCTATATGGTTCAACGACTCCACCGCCGGAGCGTCGATAAACGACACGAGCAACGAATTCGGTGTGATGTAATTATCAAACTCTTCCACCGTTCCCGAGAACACCAAACGTCCCTCCTCTATCATGAAAATGGAGTCGCAAACCGCCTGCACCTCGGTCAAGATATGGGTGGAAAGAATCACCGTCCGTTCCTCCGCGATGCTTTTAATCAAATGGCGCACTTCCAATATCTGGTTGGGATCAAGTCCGTTGGTCGGCTCGTCAAAAATCACCAAATCGGGCTTATGAACGATAGCCTGAGCGATTCCCACCCGCTGCTGATAACCTCCGGACAAATTCTTTATCAAGCGGTTGCGAAAATGCAAAATGCCACAGCGCTCCATCACTTCCTCCACGGCCTCATTCAGTTCCCGGCCTATCATCCAACGCAGGCGCGCGCAATGGCGCAAATATTCCTCCACGGTCAAGTCCCCGTACAATGGAGGCTTTTGGGGCAGGAACCCGATATGGCGTTTCGCCTCGACCGGATTTTCCCGGGTGTCTATCCCGTTAATATACACGTTCCCCTCCGTTTGCTTAATCACGCCGCTGATAATATTCATCGTCGTCGATTTCCCCGCGCCGTTTGAACCGAGCAACCCGAAAATTCCCCGTCTGGGTATCTCAAAACTAATATCCCTCACCGCCCACTGAATGCTATAACGATGCGATAATCTCTCTACTTTTACAACTGGTTCTTCCATTGACTTACTACAATATTGAACTATTTTTAACTTTCAAACACACCTGTAACGGGAAGAGATGTGTATTAAACCACACCTCTTCTTTTTCTGGTATTATTCATTATTCAATCAATCCCTTGAAACAAACGCAAAATCAATCACTTTCCCGAAACCGGTATGCTCTATGACTGGCTCATCTCTATCTATTTCTCCCGCAGCAGTCAGTTTCATATCAACGACACCTCCTGTATTGTCGCCATAATCCACTAAGGCACCTAAACACCAGTAATATTGATATGAGATATAAGACTCATAATCAGATGGATCTTCAAAGTACCCCCTGTCGTTTTCTTCATATTTAAATTTCAGTTTTACAATTTTTGCATTTGCATTGGGATGCTCATAAAGCAAGGTAACACGAGGCACCAATGCCAATTCCACCTTCCACACTTTATTTCCGCTGGACACAAATACAATTCCCTGCTCGTAACCATAAGAAGACATGGCAACCTGAACGTCATTGTAATTCGCTCCGGGCAACTCAAATTCATAAACACCAGAGCAAACAGCCACATTTCCGGGATCTGTATATCCATATCCATTCATTTCATAAACCACATATTTCCCACTTGATTGTGAATATGCTGTCGCAAACACCTTACTTCCCTGCGCCCCACTATTCATACTTATAACAATTTTATCGTCTCCAATATTGGGATCAAAAACATTGGGACGAGCAGGATTATCCTGCAGGTAAGTTAACTTATCATATGTTTGTGTGGGAGAAAAATAATTCGTCATCCCAAATCGAAAATACTGATTAGTCATCATCAATTCACTCATGTCCTGTTGCCCTAGACAACGTAAAAAACAATGACCAACAGCATCATACAAGAACCATGATTCCCCCGACCGAATATTTATCCAAGCCGCATGAGTGATATGCACCTCACGCTCCTCATGAGCGTTCTGCCACTTTAGAGGATGAAATACAGAAAAACCATCCCCATTAGCCAAGTACACCTCTTTTTCATCGTTCACAAACAAATCACCAATTCCAGCCACAGACCACATTTCTTGCGGAACATAATTTGATTGACCATTTGCTTCTTTGTAATATAACAAAGACCTCATGTCATATAGCAAATTAAATGACGACGCATCATACAATCCAACATCTTGATCCGTCATAACCATCAACATTATTTTTGACGGATTCAAAAAACCTCCAAGCCAGTCCCCATATGCCAAATAACTCTTTAGCATTTTAGGTGTCCCCAACAACGGAAAATCTTTCCCCTGATCTTCATAATAAGCATTGGGCACCACCACTGCCTCCTCTCCTATCCCATCCACAACACCCAAGACGCTTTTTCCATCTTCATTTTGAAGTACAAACCAAGTTTTACTATAAGGTTCTATCGGAGATACCGTCGATTCCACTATCCAATCCGAACCATCTGGACGATTATCCGTCACTGTCAAACGCACACGCACCGAAGATCGATCTTCCGGAGCAAAAGCAAGAGACAGATTCCTTTCATTGCCACATTCCTCATAACTACCATAAAGCAAATCCGTGATTTTTTCCCATTTGAACGACAAATTAGCCTCCCCTTCTTCCATTGTTTGTTCTATCACCGGCTCCAAAAACACGGAAACAGTATCTGTTTTATCCAATCGCACAGAATAGTTTGGTAAACTGATCGAAACCTCATTTATATCTACATAATCATAGTTTCCTTTATCATCGTAACAAGCAACAACCCCCAACAGGAAACAGCCTAAAAACAAATTTATTACATTTTTCATAACCTAATCTTTTAATTTTTTGGAAAAACAATCGGATTTCCTTCATCATCCAACAATTCTTCATGTGCAGGATCCGCACAATACTCTTCGTATGCGAGCCGCACTTCATTTACTCGTTCCCAATTATTCCAAGAATCTTGAAACGAATTCCCAAGACAATCCATCATAAACATGTACTTCGCCGTGGAATACAATCCCCAAAAAGAGTTGTTCCAAGACATCGGTTGCGGCAAATAGAAACTCGCGTCTATCGTGTAGCTCTGATCCTCTATCTTTCCCGGCTCGAACTCATGCGCCGGATTCGAAGGGTCAAAAGCCAAAGAGGCTCTCGTTTGGGGGGTGGTCAAGGTGGGCCGAGAGGGCCGTCTCACGGTTACCCTGATGGAATCCCTGTATTTCCCGGCCGGGAACACATAACTGTCCGCCAGTACCACATCCGTCATCTCCGTCACGCTGTCGGCCGGCTGGGCCGTCACACAAAAAGTCCTCCCCTCTTCCAACGGCTCTCCTTGCAACGCAATCACCACAATCAACTCTTTTTCCGTGTGCTGCTTCACATAATCGGTATCCACGAACACCACGCCTCCCGAATAATAAAAATTCAAGCGCGGCGTTTCTTGATAAATGGCGATTTCGTTCTCGTCGCATCCCCACCAGCATGCGCCCAATATCATGAACAATACAAAATACTTTCTCATAACTTTCCTTTTTAATTGTTGTTTCCAAAAAGTGTCTCATTATCCGGCAACGGCCATTGGTAGCTGCTCCTCACGTCGTTCAGCGGACAGGTGAAGAACGTCCGGAAATTATGGCGTTTGTAGAAGAACCACAATTGTCCCTCCGAGAAATACTCCTTTTGATACTCCTTCATCACCTCGTAAGTCCTCGTCGTCTGCGTGTTGTCATATTGGAAATCCGTTTTCGGCTGGTCGTAATTGGCCGCAGGTTGAATAGCGTTTGCATAAGCAATTCCTCGACTCTCACGCACAACATTCAATGCGGAAGCACTTTCTTCCGGAGTTCCACACTCAGCAATGATATAATACATTTCCGGCAAACGAATCAATGGAACTATATCTTTCCCTCTATACGCATCCTCGTAACTATTTTGATTGTACTTCTGACAAATTACATATTCTGTTGAGAAAGCATTACCTGTATTCAAGAACGCTTCGATATTTGCTCTCCAATCAGTAAGTCCAATCCCCCCCCTTTCATATTGCAGGACAAAATTACTTTGCGTACGCATAATAAAATCTGCTTCTGAATTTTGAACATTCTGTGATAATATCGTCCGATATTGGGCATCCAAAATGGACGCAAAGTCGTCGATATTCAGACTGAAGATATGCTCCGGCCAACGGTTCAAGTAGGAATGCCCCTCGTCCAAGGCGAAATACTCGTCTGCGTCAATCACCGTTTGCGCATACCGCACCGCCTCCGCCTTGCTCGCATCGTCGCCCTTATAGCAGTACACCCGCGCCAGCATGGCCTTCACGGCGTACGTGTTCATCCGCAACATACGCATCCGCAAGAACGGGTCATCGGACGCGTTGCCAAAAGAAGACCGCACAAAATCATAGGAATCATGCTTCTCCAAAAGGGTGTCGGCCTCGTGCAAGTCATCCAGCACCAGATTCACCACCTCCTCCGCCGACAACACGGGAGTGGCCTCGTTGTCGAACGTCGTCCGGTAAGGAATCGCCTGCCCTTGCGGATTCACGCTGTACACGGGACCGAACAGCCGCAGCAAGTCGAAATGCAGGAACGCCCGCAGGCCCAAGGCCTCGCCTTTCATCACCTCGTAGTAATTTTCCGTCGTGATCACACTCCTGTTCTCGTCGAGATAGCGCAGGAAGTTGTTGATGTTTGCGATGATATTGTACATTTTGGAATAAATCGCGTCTTTCGTCCCCGCATAAGTGGACTCGTAATCGTAACGGTCCGTGGCGTTCACCTCGCCGGGGTAGTTGTCATAATTGCCCGCCAGCAAATCCAAATAACCATAGGTCATCTCCTTGGCGTAAATCTCCGTCGAGCCCATGCTGAGGTAGAATCCCGTCAACACGTCCTTGAAGCCGCTTTCCGAGGAGAAAAGGTCCTTTCCCTTGATCGACGTCTTGGGCTGCACGTCCAACCAATCCGAACAAGCCGTCAATCCTCCGACAATCAATGCGATAATTAAAACATATTTCTTCATAATAGTCTGTGTTTAGAATGCAACATTTAATGAGAACGAGAACTGCCGGGCAAACGGATAGCTCAAACCCCTCTCCCGCTTCACGGTGGAAATGTAGAACAAATCCTCCATGTTAAAGGCCACCTTCACGGAACTCAATCCCCAGCGTTCGATATACTTGGCATTCGTCTTGTCCATCCGGTAACTCATGGACAGCGAGGTCATCTGCAACGTGTTTTCATCCATCACGAAACGGGAGGTGGCTTTCGTATTGCTTCCCGAATAGGCGCCTTCAAGTTTCTTGAACATGGCCTTGTCCCCCGGTTTCTGCCAACGCAACTCCAAAACCCGCTTGTCGGCGTTGTACCGCAAATCGGCGTTTTCCACCTTGTCCACCAACGTCGAGTTGTAAACCTGTCCTCCGAACTTGTATGCCAGACTCAAATCCACGCCGAAACCCTTGTAGGCGAACGAGGAGTTGATATTCCCCTGCCAGTCCGGCTCCGTCGTTCCGTAAGGCACCAAATCCACCACGTCATAGTCGTTCGTCATCTCCCCGTTGCGTTTCAACAGGATTTCCTCTCCGGTGGCAGGGTCGATTCCCAACGAACGCACCACCCAAATCCGGTTAATGGACTCACCCTCTTCGTAATGAGGCAGCGGAGTGTCTTCCTGCCCGGCGTTGTTTCTCTCGTTCATGGCGCGCAACGCTTCCGAAATCTTTGTCAGCTTGTCCGTGTTGTGCGAACCGTTGAAGGTGATGGTCCAATAGCCGTTGGCCGCCGGGTTCTGATAGGGAATGAACGACACGTTGAACTCAAATCCCTTGTTCTCCAAGGTTCCCATGTTGTCCGGGAAAGAGGAGAATCCCAACGAGGGCGCAAGCGTGATATCCGTCAGCGAGTTCTTCGTGATTTTCTTGAAATATTCCAGTCTCGCCGTGATGCGGCTCTTCAACAATCCCAATTCCAAGGCGAAGTTCCAATTGTCCGTCTCCTGCCATTTCAGTTTGTTGTTGGGCATGGCCACCAACTCCGCGCCCACGCCGTCCGAAGACACGTAGGGACGGAGCAAATTCCCGTAGCTGTACAACTCCTGCGACTGGTAGGGAGCGAATCCCTGCGTTCCCGTCACACCGTAAGAGGCGCGGAAAACAAGGTCGGAGATAAAATTCCAATTGGCCACCAAATGCTCCTTCTTCAAATCCCAACGCACGCCCGTGGACCAGAACGGCGCCCAACGGTTGTCTTCCCCGAACACGGAGGATCCGTCCAATCGGATGTTGAAATCCACCGAGTACTTATAATTATAGGAATAGCCGAAACTGCCGACCCAACCGATAGAACGGGTCGTGTTCTCCGCCCCTTGCATTTGCTCGTCATACTTCCGGCCGAACAAAATGTCGTCCATATTGTCGTTGGGGAAACCGGTCACGTAAGCGGTGTAGCTCTCGTCCGAATTGTCCAGCAACGACATCTGCAGGTTGGCCGTCAGATAATGCAACGTGTTGAACGTGGTGTTGTAACTTCCTCGCAAATCCAACTGGTACGACAGGTTCTCCATCTGCGTGCGCCGGAAGTCGCCCCGTTCTTCGGGATTCGTCTGAGTGTCGAACGCCGTGTGCTGGGCCGGGCGGAACACTTCCGTCTTGCCCGTTCCCTTGGTCAACGAGAACTGCCCCACCAGACGAATCTCGTCCGTCGGATTATACTCCAGACTGAACTGCTCCCTCACGGAAAAACTCGTCGTGCGGTTCTTGGTGTTGAACTGTGTGTTGTACAACGGATTGGCATATCCTACCGTGGCCGATGAGCTCCCTATCATAAAGGAATCCAGATTTTTCAGGATTTCCCCGTTCTCCCCGCGGGAACGCAGGTAGGGATTCAATCGCGTGTATTCGCTGAACTCCCCGTAAGGCGACTCGTCACCCACGGCGTTGTCCACCGTCACGGAATTGCTCAGCAACACATTCTTGAAACGGTATTGCAAATCCAACGAGGCGGAAATCGTGTTGCGCTTCGACCCTTTCATCACGCCCGGCGTGTTGTTGATGCCGGCATACAGGCGGTAGCGCAAGGCGCGGTCGCCGCCCTCGAAGGTCAGCGAGTGACGGTGTTGCACCGCAGTCCGCAACGGCTCGTCAAGCCAATAAGTGTTCACCCCCCGCTTCACCTCGCGCAACTTATCATTATACAATTGGTCATCGTCCGGTCCCGTCGACGTGTTGTACATCCCGGCAATACGCTCCGCCTCCAGCTTCTCGGCGGCGTTCATCAGATTGTAATCCGACAAGTCCGGTGTCTCCAATCGGATATTGCCGCCGTAAGTCACCCACAAACGGCCTTCCTTCGGAGTCTTCGACTCAATGACAATCACACCGTTGGCGGCCCGCGAACCATAAATGGCCGTGGCGGCGGCGTCCTTCAAAAGCGTGATGCTCTCCACGCGGTCCGGATCCAAATCCACAAACGTCTGCAACGAGATTTCGAAACCGTCCATAATCAACAACGGCTGGTTCGGATAAGTCTCGTATTCACCCTGCAAGGCCACCAACCCGGAAGAAACCGTCCCCGCTCCCGGCAGCGTCGCCTGTCCCCGCATCCGCAAATCCGGCAACCGGTTCGGATTCGAGCCGTTCAGCACATCCTCCATAATCCGGAAACTCGGATCCAGAGCGGCCAGCGCCTTGGCCATGTTCGTCGTGCTGATACGCTTCAAGTCCTCGCCCGACACGGTCACGGCCGAACCGGTAAATCCTTCTTTCTTCCGGTCGAAAATACCCGTCACCACCACATCTTTCAACGTCTCCGCCTCTTCCTCCAACACAATCTTCAAAGGCTTCATGTCCTGTTTCAAATCGCGGATCACCTCCGTATGCGATTTCATCCCCACAAATGAAAAAACCAGCACCACACTGTCCATCTTTGGCACGTCCAAGGTAAAATCGCCGGTCTCGTTGGTCGCGGTTCCCAACGTTGTTCCTTTAATGACTATCGTCACCCCCGGAAGCGATTCTCCCTTCTCGTCCGTCACCTTCCCGGTTATCTTGAACGATTCTTGCTGCACGGCCCGCGCGATGCTTTCCGCCCGCGTCACGATAACCACCACGTCGTCCTGGAGATAATACCCCAGCGAGGTGTTCCGCAAGCATGCGTCCAACACCTCTTTAATGTCGTCGGACGTCACATCCACCGTGACCGCGCCCGCCCGATTCACCATAGCCTCGTTGTAAACAAAGGTGTACCCCATTTTCTGCCTGATTTCCTTAAACACCTCCTGCAACGTGGCGTTCTCGACCTTTATCGTCGTGCCTTGCGCCATGCTCGAGGCCGACACCGACATAAACGTCACCAGTAAAAAAACCGTAGTCAATTTCATCATCAAAAGAATTTTTGGTCGGACTTGTCGAAACGCATCCATTTTGTTTCTCTTTTTCATACTTTTGCGCATTAAAATTTCACATTTGGTCTTCCCGGACCTTTTTCTTTGGAATAGGGGACGTTCCCGCGTCCTCTATTCTTTTTTTTCATTTCACGAATACATTATTTTGGTTAATACTAATTTTCACCATTCCTGTGCGTTCTATCAATTTCAACACCTCCGCGAAACTGTCATGCCGGCGCATCTCCACCGAAAAACGCTCGTCTCTGATGGCCGAATTCTCAAAGAACACCTCCACGTCATACCAACGCCCGATTTCTTCCATGATGTCTTCCAATCTGGCATTCTCAAACAAAAAGACCCCTCTCCTCCACGCCACCACGCTATTCACGTCCACTTCCCTGACAAACAACTCTTTCCCATCCTTCAAATCCACAGCCTGCTGCCCCGGTTTCAAAACGACCTGGCCAGCCGGCCCCCCCACCCGCACTTGTCCCTCAAGCAAAGTCGTGGTGCGAGGCTCCCTCTCGTAGGAACGCAAATTGAATTCCGTGCCCAACACTCTCACAGAATAGCCATCCTCCAGTTCCACGATGAAAGGCTTGTCCTCGTCCCGCGCCACCTCGAAATACAACTCTCCCGTGGCGTACACCCGCCGGCAATCCCCGGCAAACACGCTGGGGAAACGCAACGAGGAGGCGGCGTTCAACCACACCATCGTTCCGTCGGGCAACTTGATTTGATACTCGCATCCTCTGGGGGTCTGCACTTCATTATATCTTACCTCCTGCCCCAGGGTATCCCCCACATAAGCCATCACACCGTCCGCCTCCTGCACCAACTTGCCGTCCTGGAAAATAAGGTCCCCTTCCCCCTCGTTTGTCAAGTCGACCACCTCTCCCGACGGCAAAAGCATTCTCGCACCCGACATCGCCGGAACAATCTCCGTCCGCCCATTTTCCGCCAACGCCAACGGCTTCTCCTCCCGATTCGTCAACAACCAAGCCGCCACACACAACGGCACCACCAACGAAGCCGCCCACCACCAACGTTTCCCAATGCGCCGGCGGCCGACATTCCCCACCTCCGTCACCCGCGCCTCCCGCAACTGCCGCTCCAACCGCCTCCAAGCGTCCTCTTTGTCATAGCTGTCATAACGCAATGTGCCTTGCAACAAACGCTCCTTGTCGCAAATTCTCCGGAACAAATCGGCATGTCCCGGCAAAACCAACCACTCATCCAGTTTCATCCGTTCCTCCGGAGTCAAATTCCCCGTCAGGAAATGGTATATCAAAACTTCTATTCCGTCATGCAATTTTCTCATTTTGCTTAAATTTTACCCTAAAACAACTTCACCCCGTTTTAGGGTGACAGTTTTTCCAAAAAAATTTTCACTTTTTTTCTCCGACATCGGCAACCCACCTTATAACGCTCTATTTATCAATAAATAAACAAATTCTCATTCCTTCATTTTTTATTCAAACGTTTTTCGTTTCCATCCTATACAGAACAATCACAAAATGCGGAAAACATAAGGCAAACGACATCACTGCTTCACCGATTCCATCCATACGGCACGTCCGTCAATCCAACAGCAAATGCAAAAAAAGCAACCACTGAACCCCCTTCAATCGCTCGCGGAGTATGCGGTACGCTCTCAATTTCAACGTTTTCACCGTATTGACGGATATCTCCAGACGTTCAGCGATTTCCGCATTGGAAGCCCCTTCCATCGTCTGAAGCACAATCCGCCGCGCCTGCTCCGACAATTCTTTTAACGCCTCGTACACCAAAGCCGTCACCTCCTCCTCCAATGCCGCGTCAACACTTTCTTGCTCCGACATCTCCCGCGCCAGCTCCTGTTCGTGGCGGGCCTCCACCCGTTTCCGTTTCAAATAATTCAAACAGGCGTTCCGCACGTTCAAATATAAAAAACCTTTCACCGCTGACACCAGCCTAAAATTCTCCCTCCGCTCCCACAGGTTCAAAAAGGCCGTCTGGACAAAATCCTCCGTAATGCTGTCATCCCCCACGTGCCGGAAAGCGAACGAGCGCAACGGCAAATAAAAACGCTCAAACAACCGCTTCATCACCGTGTTATCGTTCCAATCAACAATATGCCCGTCTGTCAATTTTTCCATGCGCTTTCATTACAAATATCAACAAGCAAAAATAAACAAACATTTCAAAAAACAATGCACGGCCCACAAATATTCCAACGCAAATTTTCCGACACGCCCCCGGCTCTTTCTCCACCAATACTTGCTTGCCTCCCCTCTTACCCCGACAAACACGCCTCCTCCGACTTCCCCAACTTTTCTCCTCTCCCAACAAAGCCCCCAAACCCCTCGCTTTTACCCTAAATATGTCAACCTTGAAAAACATGTCTCGTCCCGGGCAAGTTGAAACAAAACATTTACTTAACCGAGACTTAACAAATAAGGGTTGCGCAAGCATGGTTTGACGAAAGGGAAAGCGGAGCGTGTCCCGGAAACAAGAAAATAGGTATAAACTTCTGTAATTTGGATACAAGCCGCCATTGCGGACCCGTTAATTTTGCAATGTGAAAAGACATGCGAATTTCAAGTGAAACGCTATAAAACAAGGAGGCAAACATGAAACGATTGATTATCGCGGCACTGGTCGCCTTTGCGGGTGCGACGCAGGCCACCGCCGCCACGGACGACACAGCCAAGGAAAGCAAGAAAACATTGATCGTCTACTATTCGTGGGGAGGAAACACCCGCCACGTGGTGGAACAAATCCGCAAACTAATCGACGCCGAAGTGTATGAACTGACACCGGAAAAAGCCTACCCGACAGAGTATCACCAATGCACGGAAGTGGCCAAACGGGAGAAAGAAAACAACGCCCGCCCGGCCCTCAAGGGCGAGTTGCCCGACCTGTCGAAATACGACACGGTGATTGTGGGCTTTCCCATCTGGTGGGGCACATTCCCCATGCTTGTGGCCACATTCGCCGACGCGGCCGAATGGAAAGGCAAAAC
The DNA here is from genome assembly GCA_944320555.1 of uncultured Butyricimonas sp. GTDB lineage: Bacteria > Bacteroidota > Bacteroidia > Bacteroidales > Marinifilaceae > CALUMT01. Next base: position 14,966 of record CALUHX010000023.1, read on the forward strand.
GGTGATTTCCTTCTGCACGCACGGAGGCGGCGGAGCCTACGACAGCGACAAGGACTTACAGAAACTTTGCCCCGGCGCCACCTTCGGCAAGCCTTTCTCCGCATACGGCAAAGGCGGGTCGTCGCTGGAGAAAGAGCTGCGCGCGTGGCTCTCGGCCAACAAACTATCTTTAAAATAAGGCTTGTCTCACAGCCATTTCTCACTCGAACAAACCGACCGCGCCCCACTCTCCCTGAGGGGCGCGGTCTTTTTCGCCCAACCCCACACCAGTCCTTTCCTTGGACACAAGCGGCTCCCACAAGCACGCCGACCTTTTCCGCGAGGCGGCACGAATCTCCCTCGCGGGAAAAACGGAGCCGCGCCAGGACAGCCGCCCTCGCTTCCCCGTCCGCTTTCCTCATGTCTCCAAAAAAATTGATGGACATTGGCGCTCAAAGTCTTGCGCCATGTCCATCAACTCTTTCCCTGACACTGCGGGAGAACGTCCCGGGACACCTTCAAGCCCCGATGCCGTCCCGGCAATCCGGGACGTGTCAAAACACAGGATTCACGCCCCCTCGGGCTATTTACCCTTCCTTTCCACACGCCCTCTCCCTCAAAACGGAAACGGCAGTCCCCCTGCGAGAGAGTCACTCTTTCCAGTCAAAGACAAAATTTTGCTTCACCTCCGGATGCAGGCTCATGTGCACGGGGCAAGTATGAGCGGCGCGCTCCAAAACGGTCTTTTCCTTCTCGGAGAAAGGATGGGCGGGCATGTGGAAAACAATGTCTATGGACGCGATGCGCCGCGGATTGGCGGACATGGCCTTGGTGATTTCAATCTCGGTGCCCGCGAGGTCGATGCCGTGCTCCTGGGCGTATATGCCCATGATGGTCATGGCGCAGGCGGCCACCGAGGTGGCGCACAAATCCGTCGGCGAGAAAGCCTCGCCTTTCCCGTGGTTGTCGGTGGGAGCGTCCGTGACGATTTTCGCTCCGCTCTGAGTGTGCGTGCATTCCACGCGCAAATTTCCCAAATATTTAGCTGTTACTGTTGCCATAGCATTTAATTTTTAATTCGACATAGGGCAAAGATACGCAAAAAAATCCAAGCGCCCAAACAACAGGCGGCCGCGGGAAAAACAAAATAATTTTTCCCTCGTCCTCCTTCTCCGCTTCGTTTTGGCGCAAAATTTGCAATACCACAAATATCCCTATTGACACCTTCCTATACCGGGTGGCGCACATCCCAACCACACTACATATTACCGCATGCCACCCGGTATTTTCATGCCTTCTGGTATCCCGCCTCGGAAAGGGCAAGCATGATTGCGTCCACGGCTCCTTCTATTCCCAAAGAAGAGCTGTCCACGACCAAATCATAATGGGAAGGGTCGTTCCATTTTCCACCCGTGTAATAATTGTAATGATTGGCCCTCAACGCGTTGATTCTGTCGATTTCCCGTCCGGCCTCTTCCCGGGAAATCCCCAGCTCGCAAGCCACCCGGCCGCGGGCGAAGTCGCCATCGGCGCGGACAAACACGCGCAGGCAGCCGGGGCGGTCTTTCAAAATAGCGTCGGCGCAACGCCCGACAATGACACAATGGCCCTCGCCGGCGGCCTGGCGCACGATTTTGCTCTGTGCCACAAAAAGACGGTCGTCCGGCGACAAACTCTCGTCCACCGGCATAATGTTGTCCATCGTGACGTATTTCCACACCTTTTGGGAGGCGGTCATCCGCTGGTCGTGCCGCTCGACATAGCGGGTGGACAGCCCGCTACGCTCGACCGTCAGGTTAATCAACTGGCGGTCGTAGAATTTCCAGCCCAAACGCTTCGCCAGCTTCTCCCCAATCTCATGGCCGCCACTGCCGAACTCCCGGGCTATCGTGACCACCGTGTACTCCTCCCGCCACTCGGCGGCCTGTCGGCGACGGCCGAGCCAACGGGACAATCCGCCCACGCGCGACTGCGCCTTGCCGACAAAAAAGCCGACAAGAAGGGCCGAAACGACCGTTCCCTCGCGAACTCCCCGGATTTCCCCGAACAAGACGAGCGAGAACACAAGGCTTATGGCCAAAAGCGTGCAGTCGAAAACCACCTTCACCTTCCCGAAAGGCTTGCCCAGACGCTTCGAGATGACAAGCATCAACCCCTCGCCGGCGCAGAAAATAAGCTTGGGCAACACCTGCAGGGTTATGCCCGCCGCCACGACGGCGGAACCCAAAACGACGAAGAACAGCCTCGCCGCATAGCTCTCCGGCTCGCACCACCCAGTGAGCCACACCGCCAAGTCTATGAAAAAGCCAAAAACAAACCCTACCCCCACCTGCAAAAACTGCACCGCGGGAAAGTCTTTCCGCAAGATGGCCAATTGCAACAACACAAAAACAACGTGCATGGCGATGGTGAACTGCCCGACGGTGGGCCGCAATCCCAGACTCAACACATAAGGCGGGCAGGAAATGGGCGTGATTCCCAAATCGGCGTGAAGGGTGAACGCTATCCCCAGCGCCATGACAAACAACCCCGTGACAAAGACCGCGCAACGTTCCACGAACTCTCTCGCTTTCATTCTATCTCCTTTCTTTAAGCGACCGCGAAGGTACGAAATAATATCCAACATTATACTTCCCCTGCGGCATCGCCCCGCCTGTTTTCCCCGTCAAAACAAATCGATTATTTCCGGATAATAGTCGATGCGCCGCTCCGGCCCGGAGACGACCACGAGGTCAAAGCGCAACTCCCGGTCGAGGCCTCGGCTGGCCAGGAACGCCGCCCCGGCCGCCAACAAATTGCGCCGCTTGCGCCAATCCAGCAACTCCTCCGGCCGCTCCTCGGAAGCCGAGCGGGTCTTCACCTCCACCACGACCACCACCCCTCCGTCCATGCAGACGAAATCCAACTCCAGCCTCCCGGTCCTCCAATTCCGCTCCAAAATGACAAAACCCCGCTCCCGCAGGTAGCAAGCCACCTGGTCCTCCCCGTGCCTTCCCAAATCGTTGTGTCGAGCCATAAACGCCTCCCATGTGTATTTCCCGGCAAGTGTACGCAATTTTCCACAAATCCGCAACAAAAAAGCGGAGCGGAACGCGAAATTTCCCACCCCTTCCCGCCCGCCGCGACGCCTCACTCCCCCCGGCGGAAAGCGTTCCGGCAACCGCCCGCAAAGGCTCCCGCGCTCCTCCCGAAAGCCTCCCCCGGGGGCAAGTTGTTTATTTCGAGAACAGTTTCCCGGAACAAGGTTTTGGATTTTGACGCAAATTCCTTACCTTTGTATGGTTTTTTGGGAAAAGTAGTAGTTATGGCTAGAAAAAGAGTTTTATTCATATCCCAGGAGATAGTGCCGTATCTTCCGGAATCGGAGATGGCGCACATCGGCAGGTATTTGCCCCAAGGGATTCAAGAGAGAGGAAAGGAAATCAGAACATTTATGCCCCGTTACGGGAACATCAACGAAAGACGCAACCAACTGCACGAGGTAATCCGCCTTTCGGGAATGAATTTGATAATCAACGACGCCGACCACCCGCTAATCATCAAGGTGGCCTCCATCCAATCCGCCCGGATGCAAGTGTACTTCATCGACAACGAGGATTACTTCCAACGCAAACACGTGCTCTACGACGGGGACGGCTCATTCTTCAACGACAACGACGAGCGCTCCATCTTCTTCGTGCGGGGCGTGTTCGAGACCGTCCGCAAGCTGAGATGGGCGCCGGACCTGATTTACTGCCAGGGCTGGTTCTCGGCGCTCGCGCCCCTTTACCTGAAAAAAGAATATTACGACGATCCCGTGTTCTCGAAGGCCAAAGTGGTCTACTCCACCTACAACGACAAATTCGAGGGACAGCTGGACAAAAACTTCGCCACCAAGGCCATAACAGAGGGCGTCACCCGCAAAGACGTGGCCGTGCTGAAAGAACCCACGCACACGAACATCAACAAGCTGGCGTTCCAATTCGCCGACGGAATCATTTTCAACCACAAGGACGTGGACGACGAGCTCCGTTCTTTCGCCGCCGACTTGAAGAAACCGACGCTGGAATACCCGGGCGACGACACATACATCGACGCCTACTCCGATTTCTTCGACAAAATCATAGGATAAACAAAATCAAGCGGCATCCGGTTGCGGTGCCGCTCATTCATTAATAAACACAAAATCATCAAAATCATTTACTTATGTGTGGTATCGTAGGATATATCGGGCCAAAAGAAGCTTGTCCGATTTTAATCAACGGCCTGAAACGCCTGGAATACAGGGGATATGACTCGGCCGGAGTGGCCCTCTTGCACGAGGGCGAGATCGACGTGTACAAATGCAAGGGAAGAGTGGTCGACCTCGAGCAACACCTCGAGGCGCACGACACCCGGGCGAACGTCGGCATGGGGCACACCCGCTGGGCCACCCACGGCGAGCCCAACGACACGAACGCCCATCCCCACGTGTCGATGAACGGACTCTTCGCCATCGTGCACAACGGCATCATCGAAAACCACGCCCTGCTGAAAGAAAAACTGCAGGCGCGCGGCTACTCCTTCCGGAGCGAGACGGACACCGAGGTGCTCGCCAACCTCATCGAGTACATCTACCTCAAAGGCAAAATCGACGCCGAAATGGCCGTGCGCCTCGCGCTGACCAAAGTGGTAGGAGCCTACGGCCTCGTCATCATGTGCAAGAACGAGCCGGACAAACTCATCGTGGCCCGCAAGGGCAGCCCTCTCGTCATCGGCGTGGGCCAGGGCGAATACTTCGTGGCCTCCGACGCCACCCCCATCGTCGAGTACACCAAAAACGTCATCTACCTCAACGACGACGACGTGGCCATCCTCAAGCGCGACGAGATGATACTCAAAACCGTCAAGAACACCCCCGTCTCGCTCAGCATCCACCAGGTGGACATCGACATCAACAAAATCGAGAAGGGCGGATTCCCCCACTTCATGCTGAAAGAGATATTCGAGCAGGTGAACTCCATATATGACACCATCCGCGGACGCGTGAACGTCGAGGCCTCCGAGATACACCTCGGCGGCATAGCCGAAATCGTCCCGCGCATGATCAACGCCCGCCGCGTCATCATCATCGGCTGCGGCACCTCGTGGCACGCGGGACTCGTCGGCGAGCACATGATCGAAAGCCTCGCCCGCATCCCCGTCGAGGTCGAGTACGCCTCCGAATTCCGCTACCGCAACCCCATCATCTTCGAGGACGACATCGTCATCGCCATCTCGCAGAGCGGCGAGACGGCCGACACCCTCGCCGCCATCAAATACGCCAAGGCGCACGGGGCCACAGTGCTCGGCATCTGCAACGTCGTCGGCTCCAGCATCGCCCGCGAGACGGAGGCCGGAGTCTATACCCACGCCGGGCCCGAAATCGGCGTCGCCTCCACCAAGGCCTTCACCGCCCAAATATCCGTCCTCATCATGATGGCCCTCCAGCTCGGCCACAAAAAAGGCACCCTCCCCGAGGAGCTCTACCAAAAGTACATCAACGAGCTCTACAACCTGCCGGACAAGGTGAAGGCCATCCTCGAGAAGAACAACGACATCAAGGAAATCGCCGCCACCTACAAGGATGCCTCCAACGCCATCTACCTCGGCCGCGGATGCCAGTACCCCGTGGCCCTCGAGGGCGCGCTGAAGCTGAAGGAAATCTCCTACATCCACGCCGAGGGATACCCCGCCGCCGAGATGAAGCACGGGCCCATCGCCCTCATCGACGAGCACATGCCCGTCTTCGCCATCGCCACGAAAGACACCTATTACGACAAAATCGTCTCCAACATCAAGGAGGTGCAGGCCCGCAAGGGACACGTCATCGCCCTCGTGAATCCCAACGACACGCTCGTCAACAAACTCGCCGAGCACCTCATCGAGATTCCCGAGACGCTGGAGTTCCTCTCCCCCGTTCTCAACGTCATTCCCCTGCAGCTCATCGCCTATCACATCGCCGTGATGCGGGGCTGCGACGTCGACATGCCGCGCAACCTCGCCAAATCCGTCACCGTCGAGTGACCGGCCGCGGCCGCAAGGAAAAGGAGGCCCGTCCCCGTGCGGGTCTCCTTTTCTTTTGGAGTCTCCTTTATTTCCTCTCAATTCCCAACCAATTCTCGAATTCGGCTTGTTTCTCGTCGTCCATCATCACGTGGCTTTTCCAGCGGTCAAGCGGTAAGTTGGCGGCTCTTTGATGGCAGACAACACCTGTTCATCTCTTGGTTTCCTCTTGGTTTTCTCTTGGTTTTCCAAGTGATGAAGTGAGGAACACCAGTATTCAAGCGACGCCCTTCCGCCACCTGCGAGCCGTCGAAGCCCTGCCGAAAAGCCGCCGGGGAAGCGGCGAACGGGCACGAGAAAAGGCGCGCCTTCGCAGGGACACGCCTTTCGCTCGCTTACCTATGTCGATGGGAGAACGGGGAAGACGGACTTCCGCTGCTCCCCGTTTGCCGCTTATTTATCCTCGGGGAGCACCTCGTTGAGGCACGAGATGGCGTTCAGCGTGCGGGGATAGCCGATGTAAGGGAGCAACTGCGTGACGACGGCCAGCAGGGTCTCCTTGCCGTTGCCCACGTTCACGTTGCCGGCGATGTGGCCCTTCACTTGCGGCTCGCATCCGCCGAGGGAGACGAGGATGGAGAAGGTCAGCAGCTCGCGGGTCTTCTCGTCGAAGACGGGGCGGGTTTGGTAGTCGCCGAAGCAATTGGCCGACAGGTAACGCTGAATGTGAATCTGGTTGGCCGGGGCGTTCTTGTACATGGCGTCGATATTCGCGTCGCCGAACATGGACTTCTGCAAGGCCAGGCCTTTCTCCATGCGGGTCTCCGGGGTGACGGCGGCCTGCGGCTCAAGGGGCAGAGCCACACCCCGGGCGGCGAGGAACTCGTTGACCAGCGGCAGCAGGTCGCGCACGCGGGCCATGCCGACGTAGGGCACGGCGTGGTAAAGCACTTCCTTGATTTCGGCGGGAGTGAGGCCCACGGCCACGGCGGCGTCGAGCAGACGGCGGAGCATGGCGGGGGTGTTCTGGGCGACGGCGGAGGCCATCGTCACAAGGACGCGGGAGCGGGCGTCAAGGTCGCCGTATTGCTGCGTCTCGCCGAAAGCGAAGTTGCCGAAGACGGCCGCCAGCTCCGGGTCGGTCTCCTCCAGACGGTCGCCGTCGGCCGGATACCATTGCGAGCGGACGCGGGAAGCCTCTGCCGAAAGCTCGCCGGCGCAGGTGGTCGCCGCGGCATACTCCTCGTCGTTCACCGGCTCGAGCCAAGTGGTCTTGCTCGTCTGGGGGTTGGTGGAGATGGCGAGGTGCGAGAACCAGCTGTCGGGAGCCGCCCCGTGCCAGTGCACCACGTCCGGAGCGATTTCAACGACGTCGCCCGGGAGAAGCAACCGGGCAGGCTTTCCCTTCTCTTGATAATATCCCCGGCCTCCCACGGCGATGAGCAACTGTCCGCCGGTGTGGCTGTGCCAGTTGTTGCGGCAGGCCGGCTCGAAGGTGACGTTGGACACCGGACAATTCAAAGCCCCGTTGCTCGTGAGCGGTGCGAGGTACGACTGTCCTATGAAATAGCGGGCGAAGCCCGTGTTCGGCTCCCCTATCGGGAAGTCGCTCAAATGTTGCGGAATTTCTTTCTTTTCCATATTTTGCGCGTTTAATTGGTTTCCCATCGGCGACAACGCCAGCAGCAACGCCGCCGCCCATACATGTTTTTTTGTTCCCATAGATACCATTTTTATTATATGACATGTTCATTTATGTTCTGCATTGCAAAGGTAGGGAAGGGAGGGATCTCCCCCCGTATACGGATTACCGAATTTTCTACCCGTTTTACGGTGAAGCCTCTCTCTTGCTTTTTCAAAAAAAGTCGCTATCTTTGTTTTCGGCAAACAAGACAAAAACAAAAGTCATGGCATACGACGGCGACAATCTGATACGTTTCGACTGGGCGATGAAGCGCCTGCTGCGCCAGAAAGCGAATTTCGTGGTGCTGGAAAGTTTTTTGAGCGAGCTGTTCGGCGAGCGGGTGAAAATCAAAAACATCCTGGAAAGTGAGGGAAACAAGGAGAGCGAGGACGACAAGTTCAACCGCGTCGACCTGTTCGCCGAGAACGACAAAGGGGAGCTCTTGCTCGTGGAGGTGCAGAACACGAGCGAGCTGTACTATTTCCAAAGGATGCTGTACGGCACGTCGAAGGCGATAACGGAATACATCTACGAGGGGGACAAGTACTCGGCGGTGCGGAAGGTCTACTCGGTGAACATCGTGTATTTCGACCTGGGACAGGGGAACGACTACATCTACCACGGAAAGTCCGTGTTCACCGGCGTCCACACGGGCGACACGCTCCGATTGTCGGTAAAGCAGCGGGACACCTTCGTGAAGGAGGAGGCGGGCGACTTGTTCCCGGAATACTACATCCTCCGGGTGGACGAGTTCAACCGCCACGCAGTGACGCCGCTGGACGAGTGGGTGCGCTTCCTGAAGTCGGGAACGATTGACGAGGGAACGCAGGTCGAGGGATTGAAGGTGGCGAAGAAGGTGTTGCGCGTGTCCGGACTCTCGAGGGAGGAACGCCGCGCCTACGACCGCCATGTGGATGCGGTGCGGGTGCAGTGGGACGTGCTGAACACGGCGAGGGAGGAAGGTTTGGACGAGGGAAGAGCGGAAGGAAGGGCAGAAGGAAGGGCAGAGGGTTTGGCGGAAGGATTGGCGGAAGGAGAAGCGAAGGAAAAACGCCGCATAGCCCTGAACCTGAAGCGACAGGGTTTGCCTGTTGACATCATCGCAGGCAGCACAGGACTTCCCGCTGAGGAAATCGAAAAACTGTGAGCAGGAAAAGCACACGACCAAGACTTGCCACAAAACATTTGATGTGTTTCGAGACAAATGGTACTGCTCCTCCAGTCCGAGACTAACATGGAATTCCACTGGAAACGGAGACAATGGACATGTCCATCATCAAAGCAATCCGGCTCATATCTATGTGCCTGACGGCTATGCGCAGTATCCCGGCACGCAAGGAATTGGAAGATATGTGCGGCGAGGAGTCTTGCCCTAAGACCAAGCCGCACCCCCGCCGCCTGCCGGAAACGGGCGGGATAACCGCCGGATGACAGGGGCAGCGGGGGTACGGATGCCGCGCGCAGGGACGGTCACTTGGAAGCCAGGCGTTGCTGCCATTTCCAGGCGTTGGCCAACGTCTGCTCGATGGGGACTTCGGCGCGCCATCCCAACTCGTTGTTGGCAAGAGTGGTGTCGGCCCACACCTTCTCGATGTCGCCGGCGCGGCGGCCGACGATTTTGTAGTTCACCTTCACGCCGGTGGCGCGCTCGAAAGCGGCGATGATTTCCAGTACGGAAAGGGCGCGGCCCGTGCCGATGTTGAAATACTCGTAGTTCGCCTTGTTCTTACCCTCCAGCAGGCGGCGGATGGCCACCACGTGTGCCTTGGCGAGATCCACCACGTCGATGTAATCGCGGAGGGGCGAGCCGTCGGGTGTGTCGTAGTCATCGCCGAAAACGCTCAGTTGCTCGCGGATTCCGGCGGCGGTCTGCGTCAGATAGGGAATCAGATTGTTCGGCACGCCGACCGGCAGCTCGCCGATGAGGGCCGAGGGATGCGCCCCGATGGGGTTGAAGTAGCGGAGGGCTATGCCGTTCATGGACTTCTCCACGCGCATCAGGTCGCGGATAATGTCCTCGCTCATCACCTTCGTGTTGCCGTAAGGCGACTCGGCCTCGTGGCGGGGAGTCCGCTCGGTGACGGGCAACACGTCCGCCTGTCCGTATACCGTGCAGGAGGAGGAGAACACCAGATTGGGAATCCCGTTCCCCCGCATCCCGGCCAACACGTTCATGAGCGAGTTCAGATTGTTGTAATAATATTCCAACGGTTTGGAGACTGACTCTCCGACCGCCTTCAGGGCGGCGAAATGGATGACGGCCCGGGCGTCCTTGTGGCGCGCGAAAAAGTCCAGGGTGGCCGGACGATCCGTCAAGTCTATTTTCTCAAAAGCGGGGCGCGTCCCCGTTATTCCCTGTATGCCGTCGAGCACATTGATTGTAGAGTTCGCCAAATTGTCGACGATGACCACTTCGTGGCCGTCCTGTTGCAATTCCACCACGGTATGGGAGCCGATGTATCCCGTCCCGCCTGTCACGATAATCTTCATAACGCTATATTTTTTTCTGTTATTATAACCTGTTGTCTCTCTGTTTCGGACACCGCAAAGTAAAGAATAATTATCGGGAAAGCCTATTTTTTCCTTGAGCGGATTGTGTTTTTTTCATACCTTTGCCGTATGAACAAGTATGTGGAATATATCGAAGAGTTGCTTTATCTTTATGATTGCGTGATTGTCCCCGGCTTCGGGGGCTTCGTCGGCGTGTATGCGGGCGCGGCAATCGACGAGAAGCAAGGGCGCATCCTGCCTCCGAGGAAAACGGTCGTCTTCAACCGCCATTTGCAACAGAACGACGGCTTGCTCATCGAATGGATCGCCCGCAAGGAAACCATTCCTTACGAGAAGGCGGAACGACGGGTGACGCTGTTCAGGGAAGAGCTCCGCGCGCGGCTCAACCAGAAGCAACAAATCGAGTTCGGCCGCGTCGGCACGTTCTCCATGGACCGGCGGCTCAACATCTCGTTCTCGCCCTCAGACCACAATTTTCTTGCCGACACGTGGGGCATGGAGGCGCTCCCCATCCCGCGGCATAACCGGCAATCCTCCGCAGAACTCCTCAACTCGGGCAACGGGAATCTGCTCTCCCGGTTGTTCAAATACGGCATTTCTGCGGCCGTGATAACCGGCATCGTGGTCATTTCCCAGCAAGACATTTTTCAAAGCGGCGAGCACACCGCCGCCACAGGCATGCAGCCGTCCATGACGCAGCCAAGCCCCGCCAAGGACAAGCCCGCCGTGGTCGTCTCGCCCGCCTCCGACTTTGTGGACTTCGACCCGCTTCAAACGACCGAACCTTAAACGCACACGAGCGGCGCCTCTCCCCGCCGAAGACGAAATTGAGAATGCCGACGGCGCGGGCGGAATTGAGGCTATGGTCAACCGGCATCCGCCCCGTCTTCACCGGGCCTCCGGCCTGGACAGGAACACGGACACGAGGACGTAAAGCGGTATGGTGAAGGAAAGGGCTTTCCACCCCCACAGGAGCGCGATGGCGAGCAACGCCGCCAAGAACACATACAACGGGAAATTAGCCCGCCACGAGAAAGAGGACAACTTGAGGGAAAACATCGGGAAACCGCTCACCAACAAAAGCGAGAACACCAGCACGCACAAGGCCAGCAACGCGGGAAAGCCCCACACGTCGAAAAAGAACTCCCGCTCGAAACGATAGCAAAACACCAACGACACCCAAAACAAGGCGTTCGCCGGTGTCGGCATGCCAATGAACGAATGCGTCTGCCGGGCGTCAAGATTAAACTTCGCCAAGCGGTATATGGAAAAAGCGGGTATGATCAGCGGGCTGTAGGCCACGAGATTCTCGAACCACGGCCGCATGACGTACAACGAGGTGAAGGAACGAATCAAGGCCACGTCCCGAATCAGGCAATAGGCCAACACGGCGGGCATGACCCCGAAACTCACCGCGTCCGCGAGCGAGTCCAATTCCTTCCCCATGTCCGACCTCACGTTAAGCAAACGGGCCGCAAACCCGTCGAAGAAATCAAACACCATGGCCGCCAGCACACAAACGGCGGCAGGAAACAACTCCCCGTTGAAGGCGAACAGGACTCCCGCCATGCCGGACGTGGCGTTGAGGCAGGTAATCAGATTGGGTATGTGCTTTTTCATCGTTGTCACGTCTTAAAATCGTTTCACGAAAATAATAGTTTTTACAATAGCCCAAAACGCTTTTTTCTTATTTTTGCGCCAAAATATTCGAGGGTATGATTAAGTTTCTCATAATCAGATTCAGCTCCATAGGAGACATCATTCAGTGCATGGACGTGGTGAACGGCATCCGCAACCACTTCCCCGACGCTGAAATCCACTGGATTGCCCGCAAGGACATGGCCTCGTTTCTACACATGGACCGGCGCGTCACCCGGGTGTGGGAGTTCGACAGGCAATCCGGCCTGCGGGGCCTGCTGCGCGTCGCCCGCCGGCTGCGGGCGGAGCGTTTCGACTACATCTACGACGCACACAGCAACATACGCTCCAACATTCTCAAGGCCGTCCTTCTTCCCTCCCTCGGGAAGGGCCCCCGCCACGTGTTGCGGAGCAAGGAGCGGTGGAAACGCTTCCTGCTGTTCAAGCTGCGCGTGAACCGTTTCGACAAGCCTTTCCGCGGAGTCGTGTCATACCGCAAGCCACTGGCCCGGTGGGGCATAACGGACTTCACCCGCCACTACGACGACTGGCGGTTCCCGGCGGAATACGCGCGGCGGTTCCCCGGCGCGTATTTCGACGCGCGGACCGTCACACTCGTCCCTTCTGCGAACTGGCCCATGAAACGGTGGCCGGTAAGTCACTGGCAAGAGGTTATCCGCCTGCTGCCCGACTGCCGCTTTATCATTCTGGCTGGACCGGCGGACACGTTCTGCGAGACCATCTGCGAAGCCGCTCCCGGACGGGTCGTGAACCTCGCCGGGCAGACCTCCCTGCTGGAATCCTGCTACCTCGTGAAAAACTCGCGCCTCGTAATCAGCGCCGACACGGGTTTCCTGCACGCCGCCGACCTTTTCGGCACGCGGGCGATCGCCCTCATGGGACCGACCGCCTTCGGTTTCCCCACCGGGGAACACGTGAAAGTCATGGAAACCGCCCTGCCCTGCCGCCCTTGCACGAAAGACGGACGGGGACGCTGCCGACAAAGCGTGTGGCAACGGTGCATGACGGACATCCTCCCGCGGCAAGTGGCCGCAGCCGTCCGTTCCCTCATAGGCGACGGGGACTAATCCTTCTCGCTATACTTCAGCGTGATGTAGAATATCGTGCCCACGCCTTCCTTGCTCTCGAAGGTGATGGTGCCTCCCATGTTCTCGATAATCTTGTACGACATGGCCAGCCCCAGGCCCGTGCCTTTGGTCTTTGTCGTGAAATTAGGCTCCATGACGTGGTCCCGGATATTCTCCGGAATCCCCGAGCCATTGTCCTTGATGGAAAGAACCACATGGCCCTCCTCCGTGTAAAGACGCACCCCGACGCGCCCTTCCCTCTCTTCCGGAATGCTCTGCACGGCATTTTTCAACACATTCACGATGACGCGGTTCATCTGTTCCTTGTCTCCATACACGAAAACGCCGGGGACCACATCGCTCTGCAAGGAATCGACATTCTCCGCAAACAGGCGCACGCAGTTGTCGACCTGCTCGCTGAGGTTGAACAACTCCCGGTTCATCACCTGCAGTCTCGAGAAATCCGAAAAGGCGGAGGCGATGGAAGTCATGTAGTCTATCTGCTCTATCAACACCGCGGACACGTTCATCACGCGGCGCCGCAACTCTTCCGGATTGTCGTTCCGCATCGCGCGCTGCAGAAACTGCAGATTCAACTTCATCGGGGTCAAGGGGTTCTTTATCTCGTGGGCAATCTGGCGGGCCATTCCCATCCACGCCCCCTCCCGCTCGGAGCGGGCCAGCTTCTTCATGCTGTCCGACAGTTTGTCCACCATGTTGTTGTACGCCTTTATCACCTCGCCCACCTCGTCCTGACTGTCATAGGATATTTTCTCGTTTTTCTCTCCCAGCTTCATCTGGCTCAGCCGGTCGTTCACCAGTTGCAAAGGCTTCGTGACCCTCCCGGCCACGATGGAGGCCAAGGCAAAAGCCAGCACGACGACCACCACGGCGATGTTCACCGAAATCACGATAATCAGCAGGATGTCCATGTTCAGCTCCCCGCTTTGGGTGAAGTAAGGTATGTTCACCACGTATCGTTTCCCGTTCGTCAACTCCAACGGCACGTAAACGGAACGGTAATGGATTTCCCCGATTTCCTCGTACTGGACCAACCTCAGGTTCCCTTCCCGCACAATCTGCTGGTAAGCCTTGGGATTCAGCAAAAAGCCGTCCAGTCCGTTCTCAAAGATAAAAGCGCGCGAGGTGGACACAAGCCGCCCTTGCCAGTCGTAAATGTTCACATCGACCCCCGATATGTCATACATGTTGCTCAACACCTGATTTATACGCCTGTCCTCGTTGGAGTCCATCGTGTTGAAGTCCTCCAGCTCGCTCACCACGTAGCGCGACAAATCAATCATCCGGGACCGGTGGCGTTGCTCGAAGCTCAGCGTGTTGAACAACACGCTCAACACGGTCATCAACACGGCCAGCCCCACAATCAGGTATATCACGTTGTTCCGTATGCGCGCCTGCAAACTGCCCTTCAAGCGGTACTCCTTCGGCGAGGCGAACCGGAAAAACATTCCGTAAGAAATCAGCACCATGCAGATGAACAAGGCGTAAAATATGTTCAGATAGTACTGCCGGAACACGTCGTTGCCAAGACTGATGATAAACGTCCCGTCGTTCCCCACGGGCACGATCATGTGGGAATATCCCTCCCGGTTCACCACCTGCACATGGTTGTAAACCCCGAAGCGGCTCGTCGTCCTGTGGTAATTGTAATCGCCTCCCGAGGCCACCAGCACGCCGCCGACATATTTCGCGTAAGAGTAAGGATAGCCCCCACCCTCTTTCAACACATAAGCCAGCAACCGGGAATACCCCAAATCGTCGTACTCCCTCTTGTTCTCGAACCGCACATAATAGACCGCGGCCCCAGAGGCGGAGGGGAAAACGAACCGGCCCATATAGGTCACCTCGCCGTCAAACCGCTCGATATGGTAAAAATCGGTATCGTCCACAAGGCGACCGTACTTCCTCAACAAAGCCTCGTCCGGATTATTCAGGACGCTGTCCGGCCGGAAGGAGCCTCCCGCCTTGACCAATGTCACTTCGCATGCGAAACGGGAAGCGGTCACTTCCGACAACATGCCCTCCAACGCCTCGCGCGCCTTCTCCTCCTCGCCCCGCTCCACCAGCGAGTCTATCCGCAAATGGCGCAATATCAGCTCTTGCACGCCGCCCAGCTTCCGCTCGAAAATCGTGTCGCGTTCCAATATCAACTCGGACGCGTAACGGGCGCGGGTCGCGTATTCCCGGAAAGACTCCCTGCTCTTCGCCAAAAACACCACGTACACGGCGACGACCACGAACGCCAGCATGAACACGCTCTTTTGCGCGTCCCGCCTCACCTTATACTCGTTCAGGATGAACAGATAATAAAACCCCAGCAAAAACAGGCATCCCAAAGGCGGTATCGAAAGAGACAACACGTAACTCAGCCACACGCAAACGACCAAAACAATCGTGACCCCCGCCATGATTCGCTTGAAGGAAAACAGCAGCTTGAAATACTCCACCGTGTAATTCACCAGGACAATCAATCCCACCCCCATGATTATCAACGTGAAGAACAAGCAGAACGAGGTCAGGTTGATATTCACCACCCGGGCGATGTTCAGACTGATGGACGTGTTCTCTATCAACGAGCCCACCGAGAAATGGAGCAGGTTGGCGTAGAAAAACACCAACAACACCAACACCGGCATGAACAAATAACGGAAACGCACCAATTGGGAGGCCACATCCTTGATTCTCAACCCCATCAACGTGACGAACAAATAGTGTACCGCGAAAAACATCGACAGGAACAAATCCCCCACGGAGACGGCATACAGGCCGGTGACCACCGTCGTCTGGAAAACGGACAAATTGTACAGCGCCCCCGGCAGGTGGTACACCATCATCAAAAAACGGATCAGGCAGAGCATCCCCAAGAAAACGACCGCGCTCCACAACTGCCTCTTGCACGTCCGGATTTGCTCCAGCCGGATTCTATAGGCGTAAAGCAACAAAAACAGGAACGCCAGGTACAGCACCAGAATCAAATGGTTCGGCTGGTAGTCCATCCTCGTCATGGTGTTCTCCAGGCGGAACAACGGGACCCCGTCCCGGTTGCGGATTAGATTGCCGACAGCCTCGTCCTTGTCGTGGACAATCATCTTTGCCACATTGTTCTCGCTGATTCTCAATGCGGAGTTGAAATGGTTCCGGACATACTCGTTGGTGGTGGGATAGTCCTCCCGCACCATAATCAGCGCGAAGTACTCCCGCCCCTCCTCTTCTTTGAAACGGACGTCATAGTACACGTTGTTTATCTTTTGGAAACACCCGCCGGATTTCAACTTCTGGTAAAGCGCGTGCGTGCCGATACGCTCGTTGCTCCAATACGCTATTTTCCCCTTCTCGTAAATCAGCAGCACGGTCTCCTTTTCTTTCCAGGGAAACGTGAAGCTCACGTTTCGGGGCGTCGTCCCCCGCAACAGCTCGTCCACCTTCGCCTCCTCTTTCCACAAGCGGCGTTGGAAACCCTCGCTTTTCTCGTCCCGCGAAATCTCGTAAGAGACAAGCTCCCACGCCACAGCGGCGACGAGGCAGGCGACCGCAAAACTCAAAACTCTCCAAAACTTTCTCATGACTTTCCTCCTCACTCGTGATGATAAGGTTCTCCTTTAAGTATCGTCATTCCCCGGTACAGCTGCTCCGCGAAAAGCACACGCACCAACTGGTGGGAAAACGTCATTCTCGAGAGCGACACCTTCATGTCAGCCCTCTCGTACACGGCCTCCCCGAACCCGTAAGGGCCGCCTATCACAAAAACCAACCGCTTCACGCCGCCCACCATTTTTTGCGACAGGAACTTGGCGAACTCTTTCGACGTGAGCTCCTCGCCCCGCTCGTCCAGCAGCGTGACGAAGTCGGATGTCTCCACCTGGGCGAGAATCGCCTCGCCCTCCAACTCTTTCTGCCGGGCCTCGCCCGCGTTCTTGGCGCGCCTCACGTCCGGTATCACTTTCATCTCATAGGGAACGTAATGCTTCACCCTTTTCTCGTATTCCTCCACGCCTTTCCTCACGTACTCGGCGTCCGTTTTGCCCACTACCAACAATGTAATCTTCACGTCATGTCTGTTTTATGGTTCACCAATCTGTTCATATCCACACAAATGTAAGAAAAAAGTGTCATCTTGCAACATCCGGGCGAAAAAAGCTTCGCATTATTTGTCTCCAATGCAATAAAATTCTATCTTTGCACCCGTTAAAGGATTCAACGCTTTAACGAGACCATACCAAATCAATCAACGTAAATGCTCCGGCATTTACATGGGCTTGTAGCTCAGTTGGTCAGAGCAGCAGACTCATAATCTGAAGGTCCCAGGTTCAAGCCCTGGCTGGCCCACCCCCAAAAGAAAGAGGCGCGTCCGCAAAGACGTGCCTCTTTCTTTTGGGAAAAGCGCCGGCGTTCCCCCGCCGCCCTTCGGGTGGTGGCACGCGAAGACACCGGCTCAAAATTCACGAGGGCGACTCAGCAATCTGAGCCGCCCTCGTCATTATTCGTGCTTTGCGGGCACGTTCAAACATCCAGTTCACGTGTCATCCGCAGTAGAAATACTTCTTCACGAGGGCCATGATTTGCTCCTTGTCGTCGCCGAGGTCTTGGCGCAACGTGCGGTCCTCATACCCCCGCAGCATGGCGATGGTGCCGTCTATCAGGCGGGGCGAGAACACGCCGTGCCGCTCGAAAATGGCGCGCTGGCGCTCGAGGCAGTCCGCCGACTCCGCGCACGACGCGGGCAACTGGCTCAAACGGTCAAGCACGGCCTTGTTCGCGTCGTCGAATATGTTCACGTCCACATAGCGGTCGCGGGCGTACTTCAGGCCGTTCTCCATCTCGAACCCGTGGCGGGCGGCCACCGCCAACCCGGCGATAAGCAGATACACGTCCGCCGAGCCGTCCGGACAGCGGAACTCCACCGTCTGCTTCGCGCTGTAGTCGCGCTCCTCCGGCTTCTCCAGCGGATTCGCGTCGCGCAGCATGTTCGCCGCTCCCGTCGTCCATCCCAGCGGCACCCGCACGAGCACCGACCGGTTGCGGTCGCCCCAGCAGATATTGGTCGGAGCCTCCTGGTGCGGCACCAGGCGGAAATAAGAGGTCGGGTTCGTGTTCCCGAACGCCGTCAACGACGGGGCAAGGTCCAGATAACCGGCGATGGCACGCAGCGCGTTGTCGTTCAGCCGCCCGTCCGTCACCATGGCGTTCTTCCCGTCCTTCATCAGCCGCGTGTGGATGTGCAAGCCGCTTCCCGCCTTGCCCACCGTGATTTTGGGCGCGAACGTGAGGTCCACTCCGTACTGGTAGGCCAGCGTGCGCAGAATCCACTTCGCAATCATCAACTGGTCGGCGGCCTCCTCCATCGGCACGGGCAGGAACTCGATCTCGTTCTGCTCGTACATCTGGTCCTCGGTCGTGAAATTACCCACCTCCGAGTGCCCGTACTTGATTTGTCCGCCCGTCGAGGCGATGTACTTCATGGCCTTGGCCCGCAGCTCGGCCCCCTTGTTGAACGGGGTCGACTCGTGGTATCCCCGCTGGTCCGAGGCCAGGAACAAGTCGTCAAGGTAATCCACCACGTAATACTCCAGCTCGCCCATCACCTCGTACTCCAGCCCCGTCACCCGCTTCAGTTCCTCGTGGGCGCGGCGCATCACGTACTCCGGCGACATCTCCAGCGGGGTGCCGTCCTTCGTGTAGAAACTGCAAAGGATGTCCACGGCCGGAATCTCGCTGAACGGGTTCAGGAACGCCGTCCGGTAACGCGGCAGCACGTACAGGTCGCTCGCTCCCGCCTCGATGTAAGGGAACAGGCTCGACCCGTCCACCCGCTCTCCGCACGAAAGAATCGTGTCCAGGTAATCCAGGTCGTTGATGATGAAATTCAAGGTCTTCAACCGTCCGTCCGCTCCGGGATAACGGAAATTAATCATCTCGATGTTGTTCTCCACCACATAGCGGATAATGTCTTCCTTGGTAAATTCCCGCGGCGATTTCTGCAGAAACTGCACTAACGGATGCGGGTTCAACGTGTAATTCGTATTCATAGTTTACTATTTAAGATTTCTTGGTTTGACGGGGGCTAAGGTAGCAAAAGAAAGTCACAAACGTTGTCAAAATCCGGAAAATTTCCGCGGCCTCTCCCCGCCGCCTCACGCCTCTCCCTTGGAAGGATAAAGATGTTGGCCCACACTCAATTGCAATATGGAATGGGTCTCCCCCACCACCCACACCACGTCCCCCTCCGCGAAAACGAAATCGGCGGGAGGGTTCATGACGGGCTCCCGGCCGCGCTCTATCCCGATGATCATGCACGTCATCCGGTCCTGGAAATCCACCTCCCTGATGGTCATCCCGGCCAGCGGAGAGCCCGCCTCCACGATAAACTGCTCGATGCGCACCTTCGGCTCCTCGCGGGCGGCGAGCTCCCGCTGCCGCTCGCTCTCCTGCCGGCTCATCCGCACGCGGCACGCCTCGATTTCCTCGTCCGTGCCCACCACCGTGATTTTGTCGAACGCGCTCAGCACCGTGTCGCCCCCGGGAATGTTCACCCGCTCCTCGCCCCGCGTGAACGCCACGATGTTCACCCCGTACTCCTGGCGGAAGTGCGCCTCCTTCAGCGTCTTCCCCACCAGCGGAGAGTTGGCCGATATCACAAAGTCCGCCAAGTGGAGGTCGGCGAAAGGCGACGCCGCGAGCATGTCCCCCACCTCGCCCCGGCCGCCGGACTCCCCGTTTAGGTTCTCCATGAACTGCGCCCGCAACGCGAAAAAACGCTTCCTCAGCCACTTCGAGAATATCACCGCGAACAGGAGCACCACCGATATCACCATCCCCACCCCGGACGCCACGTTGAACAGCCGCACCACCATCGTCATCAGTATCCCCAGGCAAAGCAGGGCCTTCACCACCATGATGGACACCAGCGGGCCCCGGTTGAACTTGTTGTCCCTCCACAATTGCTGGAACTCGGGCGAGTGGTTCTTCGCCATCACGATGGCCCACAGCAGCGGACCGATGGCCGCCAGCATCACCGCCAGGCACAGCAGTCCGCCCTGCCACCCGTCCACCCGCTCCATGATGAACGGGACCACGTAGTGCGAGAACGCCGTCAGCAAGAACACCGACAAGATGAAATAAAGCCCCACCGACAGAAGCATCGAGCGCAGCAGCCTGCGCCAGGCGCTCTTGTGACGCACCGTGTTGGAGCCCGAGGCGTAGCGCGCCAGGAACAGCCGCAGCGACTCCGGCAGGTGACGCTCCACGAACCCCGTCGCGGGGCCGGCCAGACGCATCATGTAAGGCGTCAGGAATATCGTGATGACCGACACCGCCACGATTACCGGATAAAGGTATCCGTCCGTCACCTTAAGGCTCTCCCCCAGCGAGGCGATGATAAAGGCGAACTCCCCCACCTGCGTCAGCGAGAAACCCGACTGCACCGCCACTTTCAACGGCTGGCCGGCCAGCACCACCCCGAGCGTCCCGAAAAACACCTGCCCCGCCAGCACCAGGCACACCAGCAGCAATATCGGCCCCAGGTACTCCCACAGCATCGCCGGCTCCACCATCATCCCCACCGACACGAAGAATATCGCCCCGAACAGGTCCTTCACCGGCTGCACCAGCTTCTCGATGCTCGCGCTCTCCGTCGTCTCCGCCAGCAGCGACCCCATCACGAACGCCCCAAGCGCCGCCGAGAAACCCGCCTTCGTCGCCAGCATCACCATACCCAGGCAGAACGCCAGCGCCACCACCAGCAGCGTCTCCCCGTTCAAATACCGCTTCACGCGCTTCAGCAGCGTCGGCACCAGATAAATCCCCAGCACCGACCAGAACACCAGGAACAGCACCAGCTTGCCCACGCTCTCCAGCATCGCCATCCCCTCGAACTCCTTTCCTATCGCCAGCGTCGACAGCAACACCATCAGCACCACCGCCACCAAATCCTCCACCACCAGCACCCCGAGCACCACCCCGGCGAACTTCTGCTCCCGCAGCCCGAGGTCGTCGAACGACTTGAAGACCACCGCCGTCGACGACATCGACAGCATTCCCCCCAGGAAAATGCTCGTGATGTGCGAGAACCCCATCAGGTTCCCCGCCGTGTACCCCAGGAACATCATCCCCGACACAATCACCACGGCCGCCACCACAGCCGTGCTCCCCACGCTCATCAGCTTGCGGAAAGAGAACTCCAGACCCATCGCGAACAGCAGGAATATCACGCCGATGTCCGCCCATATCTTGATGTTCGCCGTGTCCGCCACCGTCGGCAGGAACGGCACCGCCGGACCCGCCAGGATTCCCGCCACGATATACCCCAGCACCACCGGCTGCTTCAGCCACTTGAACAACACCGTCACCACACCCGCCGCTATCAAAATAACGGCCAAATCCGAAATCAAAGGAGCCACTTCTGACATATCTTCCAATTTTATCCGTTACACATACAAATTCAATGCCGCGACAACCACCCCGCCGACAACACCCGCCGACCCAGCGCCGACTGCGCCGCCCCCCGCGTGAACAGGTAGGCCAGGAACGCCCCCCACAGCGCGTGGTTGTTCCCCTCGCCCCCGGCGAGGTAAACCGCGAAAAACACCGCCGTCGCCAGCGCCATCGACGCCAGCATCCGGCCCGTCGCCGTCGCCCCCACCAGAATGCCGTCCCACAAAAACGCCGCGAAACCCGCGGCCGGAATCCCGACGGCCCACCAGAAATACTCCCCGGCAGCCGCCACCACCTCCTCCTCGCTCGTCAGCAGCCGCAGGAAGCCCTCCCCTCCCGCCGCGTACAGGCACGTGAACGCCGCGGCCGTCCACGCGCCCCACCGGAACAACGCCCCCGCCGCCGCCCGCAGCTGCCGCAAGTCCCGCGCCCCCGCGTAACGGCCCGTCAACGCCTCCCCCGCGTATGCGAACCCGTCCATCACGTAAGAGAACAGCGTGAACAACTGCATCAGCAGCGTGTTCACCGCCAGCACCGTGTCGCCCTGCCGCGCGCCCCTCGACGTGAACATGAACGTCACCGCCACCAGGCACAGCGTCCGCAGGAATATGTCCCGGTTCACTGCGAAAAAACGACTCGCGCGCGACACGTCCAGAAACTCCCGCCACGACAGCCTCCCCCGCGGCCGGCCGTAACGCCGCGCCCAAAGCCAAGCCGCCAGCCCCAGCCCGAACCACTCCGCAGCCACCGTCCCAGCGGCCACCCCCTCCACCTTCATCCCAAAGCCAAGCACCAGCCCCAGGCTGCACGCCGTGTTCACCGCCGCCACGCCCACCGATACCCACATCGGGAACCGCGAGTTCTGCATCCCCACGAACCAACCGTTGAACGCGTACATCCCCAGCATCGCCGGCACCCCCCACACGCAAATGTAAAAATACCTCTCCGCGTGCCGCTCCACCTCCGGGCTCGTCCCCAGAAGACGGAACGCCGCGTCCCCTATCGCGTGCCGCGCCGCCACCACCGCCGTCGACAGCAAAAGCCCCGTCGCCAGCGCCTGCGCCAGCACCCTCGCCTGCTCCCGCTCGTCCCCCCGCCCGTAGGCCTGCGACGTCAGCCCGCTCGTCCCCATCCGCAGGAAACCGAAAATCCAGAACAGCACGTTGAACAGCATCCCCCCCGCCGCGATGGCCCCGATATAGGCCGCGTCGCCAAGGTGCCCAACGATGGTCACGTCCACCAGCCCCAGCAGCGGCACCGTCACGTTCGACACCACCGCCGGCACCGCCAGCCCCAATATACGCCGATTCATCGCGCTTGTCCTCATACCTTGTCTTTGCGTTAAAGCCGCCGCGCCCTCCCGGCCGATTCCTCCGGGTCCCGCGCGCCCTCTTTCCCCCACAAAAATACAAAATTCCCGGACAAAACACCCCTCCCCGCGGACCATATTTTTCCTTATCTTTGCACACGGACATCGAATGAAAACGGAGGACCATGGAACATGCCACATACAACTGCTCGCTCTGCGTCGCGCTGCCGCTGATGCTCTTTTTCGGCTTCTACTTCCTGCTGGCGGGGACGCCCGACAGGGCCGTGTTCAAGACCTACCTGCGGTCGCGCCGCGTCATGGGGGCGGCCCTGCTGCTGGCGGCGAACTACGCCGCGCGGAACCTCACCGGGGTGAGGTTCCGCGACGCGGACGCCGCCATAGCCATGAACCTCTCCACCAACTTCCTCTGTTACTGGCTTTTCAGCTCGGCGCTCATCACGCTGCTCGACCGCGCCTACTTGACGGGCCGCCGCACGCGGGCCCACATCGGCCTATGGGCGGCCTTCTCCGCGCTCTGCGGGTGCGTGCTGCTGCTCCCGCCCGGAGGGGCGGCGAGGAAGGCCGGGCTGGCCGTCGCGGCGGCGGGGCTGGTGGGCTACGGGCTCTTCCTCGCCCGCAGGCTCCTCCTCGCCTACAGGGGGGCCGTCAGGATGTTCGACGACACCCGCTCGGACGACATGGGCCGCTACGTGAGGTGGCTGTCCGTGTTCACCTGGTGGGCGCTGATCTACGCGTGGGCTGCGGGCTGCTGACGTTCCTCCCCGACCGGTGGGTGTTCGTGTGGATTCTCTCCTCCGTCCCCTTCTACGTCTACCTCTTCTGCTGCTACCTGAACTACATGCTCTTCCACGAGCGGGTGGAGACGGCGATGGAGGAAGAGGAGCCCGCCGCCGTCACCGCCGAAGCGAGGGAGGCACGGACGGGGGCGCCCGCCTACCACGCCGAAATCGCGGAGAGAATCAAGGAATGGGTGGAGGCCGAGGGATACGTCCGCCCCGGGCTGACCATCCGCGAGCTCGCCGACATCCTGCGCACCAACCGCACCTACCTCTCCGAGTACATCAAGACCACCTACTCCATGACCTTCCGCGACTGGATTGCCGGCCTCCGCGTGGAATACGCCAAAAGGCTGATGACGCTCCGCCCGGAGCTGACCGTCGCCGGAGTCTCCTCCTCGGCGGGATTCCTCTCCCCGAGCCACTTCACCAAGACGTTCAAGGAAAAGGAGGGCCGCTCTCCCGCCCGCTGGAAAAAGGCCGCCGCGGGGGGAGGACCCGCATGAGAGGGCGCCGCGGAATGTGCTCGGACGACAAAAAAACGCTCAAACGACAAAACGGGAATGTCCCCGCCGACAAAGATGTGCGGTTCTGACAACCCCCGCGATTTTTCCCTGCCGGAACCGCGAGAAAACGGATTCTTTTCCGTTATTTTAAATCCCGTAAACAGGCTCTGACATCACCAACAAAACGAGAATATGAAGAAAAGAATCCTCTTCCTGCCCCTCTTCCTGTGGCTGGCGACCGCCGCGGTCCCCGCCCGCGCGGGCCTGCGGGCGGACTCCACCTGCACCTTCCGCTTCGTGCCGGGCGACGACATGTTCTATGTCCCCTTCGGCGGCAACGACCGCGAGCTAGCCCGCCTGCTGGAATGCGTGCGCCGGAACAGGGACGCCATCCTCGGCGGCTCTCTTCCCCTCTACGTGGACGGCTACTGCAATTCCCTCGGCGGCGAGAAGGAAAACCTCCGCGCCGCCGCCGTCCGCTCCAACCGCGTGAAGTCGGAACTCATCACGCGCGCCGGAATAAGCGAGGCGTGCTTCCTCACCCGCAACCACGCCTCGGAGGGCGATTTCGTCACCGTCCGCCTGACGCTTCCCGCGCCGGAAGCGTCCGCCGTCGAACCGGAAGAACCAGGCAAGACTGAGGAAGAACGCCTTGCCGAGGAACGTGCCGAACAGGAACGCAAAGCCGCCGAGGAACGGCTCAAGGCTGAAGAAGCGCGACGCGCCGCCGGGAAAGCCGAGGCGGACAGGCTTGCCAAAGAACAGGCGGCAAGGCAAGCCGGACAGCCCAAAAACATAACCGCCACTCCGCCGGAAGCCCTATCATCCGCCCGTCGCCGGTTTGCCTTGCGCGCCAACCTGCTGCGCTGGGCGACCCTCACCCCCGACTTGGGCTTGGAGTGGCGCGTCCATCCCTCGTGGGGAATCCTCCTGAACGGCTCGTGGACCTCGTGGTCGTGGAACGACGCCGGCCGCCGCTATGCCCTCTGGGAGGTGATGCCGGAAGTGCGCTACTATATAGTCGTCCCTTAAAAATATTTTTATTTACTGTTATTCAGTTATTTAATCAATAAAAGTCTTTGATAATTCT
>CALUHX010000024.1 GCA_944320555.1 uncultured Butyricimonas sp.
GGCTTGTCGTCACGTTCCTCCTTTTTACTGACATAAGTTTACTCTTTTTAAAGTCAACTTATTTAGGATAAGACACCCACACATATCCCACATATATCCCAGTCATGCCTAATTTAACTACGACTCAGCTCCGAGTTTCCTCCGAGTTATCTCCGAGTTTATTCGAAGAAAAATAGGTCAAAAATCAACGTTTTTTCCTCTACAATCAATGGACAAGTGGGATATGTGTGGGATATGTGTGGGACATAAATGAGACACCGATGCTCATCCATTCTCCTTCCTCTTTTTCGAGGACGGCGTCGATGAACATCGGTGTCCGGCGTTTTAAGTTCCAACTTCCCAAAAAGGGAATGTCGGAACACGCAGGCGTCAATTGCTTCCCGGGTGGTAAAGGGCCGCCAATTGCTCTTTGATTTTTTCGCTCGTGATATAATCGTCAAAGTCCATCCGTTTGTCGACCATTCCGTTGGGGGTCAACTCTATGATGCGGTTACAGATGGTCTGTATGAACTCGTGGTCGTGGGAGTTCAGCAACACGATTCCCTTGAAGGAAACGAGCGTGTTGTTGAAGGCCTGGATGGACTCCAGGTCGAGATGGTTCACAGGAGAGTCGAGCACCAGCACGTTGGCGTTCGTGAGCATCATGCGGGCAATCATGCAACGCATCTTCTCACCTCCGGAAAGCACGTTCACCCGTTTGTAGATGTCGTCGCCGGAAAAGAGCATCTTGCCCAGAAAGCCGCGCAGGAAAGTCTCGCTGGTGTCGGTGGAATATTGGCCCAGCCACTCCACGAGCGTCATGTCGTTTTGGAAATAGTGCGAGTTATCCAAAGGCAGATAGGCGCTGGTGACGGTGACACCCCAGGTGTAGGAGCCGGTGTCCGGCTTCTCGTTGCCCGTGATAATCTCGAACAACGCGGTCATCGCCCGAGGGTCCTTGGACAAGAAGGCGATTTTGTCGCCTTTCTCCACGGAGAATTCCACGTCCTTGAACAGCAACTGCCCCTCCACGCTCTTGCTCAGATTGCGCACGTCCAAAATGCGGTCGCCCACCTCCCGCTCCGGAGTGAAAATAATGCCCGGATATTTGCGCGTGGAAGGGAGGATTTCCTCCACGTCCAGTTTCTCCAGCATCTTTTTGCGGCTGGTGGTTTGTTTGGATTTGGCGACATTGGCGCTGAAACGCGCTATGAACTCCAGCAGCTCTTTCCGCTTCTCCTCCGCCTTTTTGTTCTTGGCCTGGGCTTGGCGCAAGGCCAACTGGCTGGACTCGTACCAGAAGCTGTAGTTCCCGGCGAAGAGCTGTATTTTCCCGTAATCGATGTCCACGGTGTGAGTGCACACGGAATCCAGGAAGTGGCGGTCGTGGGAGACGACGAGGACGGTGTTGTCGTAGTTGGACAGGTAGTCCTCCAGCCACATCACCGTCTCCAAGTCCAAGTCGTTCGTGGGCTCGTCCAGCAAGAGATTGTCCGGCTTGCCGAACAAGGCTTGCGCCAACAACACGCGCACTTTCTGCTTTCCGCTGATGTCTTTCATCAGAGCGTAGTGCAAGTCTTCTTTGATACCCAGGCCGCTCAGAAGATTCGCCGCGTCGCTCTCGGCGTTCCAGCCATCCATCGCGGCAAACTGCTCTTCCAATTCGGCGGCCCGAAGCCCGTCCTCATCGGAGAAATCCTCTTTCAGGTAGATGGCGTTTTTTTCCTGCATCACTTGCCACAAGCGGGCGTGCCCCTGAAGGACGGTGTCCAGCACGGTGCAGTCGTCGTAAGCGAAGTGGTCCTGTTTCAACACGGACAACCTCTCGCCGGGGCCGAACACGACCGTCCCCCGGGTGGGTTCCAAATCTCCGCTCACGATGCGCAGGAAGGTGGACTTGCCCGCCCCGTTCGCTCCAATGACACCATAACAGTTTCCGGGGGTGAATTTCAAATTGACATCCCGGAACAAGGTCTTTTTCCCAAATTGTATCTCCAAATTCGAAACCGTAATCATTTTATCTCTTTTTCAATACTGTTCATACAATCCTTCAACGCTTCTCTCCAGTCGCGGGGCTCCATGTCGAACACTCGCTTGAGCTTGCCTTTGTCCAGCACGGAATAAGCCGGGCGTTTTGCCTTTGTGGGGTATTCGGCGGAAGTCAGCGGCTTCACCTGGCAATCGAAGCCGGAAAGGGCGACAATCTCCTTTGCGAAGTCGTACCACGTGCATTTCCCCTCGTTGGAGAAATGAAAGATTCCCTCCCACTCCGGCAGGTCGCCTATGTCTATTATCCGGATAATCGCGTCCGCCAGGTCGCCTGCGTATGTGGGGGTTCCCCATTGGTCGTTGACCACCCCGATCTCGTCCTTCTCCCGCGCCAGCCGGCAAATGGTCTTCACAAAGTTGTGCCCGTAGGGCGAATACAGCCACGAGGTGCGGATGATGATGTACATGCATCCCGATTTCCGAATCAGCCTTTCCCCCTCCAGCTTGGTGCGCCCGTAGACGGTCTGCGGATTCGTGGGGGACTTTTCCGTGTACGGCTCCGTGGCCGCGCCGTCGAAGACGTAATCGGTGGAAATGTGTATCAGCACGCAGCCATTCTCCACGGCCGCCTGCGCCAGATTGCCCGCCGCGTCCCGGTTGACTTGCGCCGCCTTTTCCTCGTTGTCCTCCGCCGCGTCCACCGCCGTGTAGGCGGCGCAATTGATTATCGTGTCTATGTCGTGATGCCCGATGAATGAATTTATAGCCTTCAGATTGGTGATGTCCAATTCTTCCACGTCGGTATAAAAGACATCGTCCAACAAAGAAAAGCCCCGATTCCTCAATTCCGTTCCCAATTGCCCGTTCGCTCCTGTAACCAAAATATTCGCCATTCTTTTACTTCTTAAAATTAGTGTTTATCATATTTCTCAAATTCTGAATTACGACTGACAAATTCCGGCACGATGGCCTTCATAAGCCTCACCATAGCCGGGATGTCGACCCGGACCGCCAATTCGTTCAGCTTGTCGATTTCCGGCACTATTTCTTCATAATCGTATTCCTGCACTTTGGCCACGCGGATTTTCTCGTGCGTGGTCGGCAAAGTGTTTTCCTTGTTGCTCAAAAGTTCCTCATACAGTTTCTCGCCCGGGCGCAGACCGGTGTAGACGATGGAGATGTCTTTGTCCGGGACGAATCCGGAAAGCTCTATCATCCGCCTGGCCATGTCGGCAATCTTGACCGGCTTGCCCATCTCGAAGATGTAAATCTCTCCCCCCTGCCCCATGGTGCCCGCCTCCATCACCAAGCGGCAAGCCTCCGGGATAGTCATGAAATAACGGATGATGTCGGGATGCGTCACCGTCACCGGACCTCCGTTGCGAATCTGTTCCCTGAACCGGGGGATGACGGAGCCGTTGGAGCCCAACACGTTGCCGAAACGGGTGGTAATGAAGCGAGTGTGCCCCGGACGCTTCCCGTCCCGGATGGCCACGCTCAAGCTCTGCACGTAGATTTCCGCCAGACGCTTGGAAGCCCCCATGACATTGGTGGGATTCACCGCCTTGTCTGTGGACACCATGACAAAACGCTCCACGCCGTATTTCACGGCGTAATCAGCCACATTGCGAGTGCCGGCCACATTGACCCTCACCGCCTCGCACGGATTAAGCTCCATAAGGGGCACATGCTTGTAGGCGGCGGCGTGGAACACAACCTGCGGGTGATAATTGCGGAACACGAAATCGACGCGTTCCGGCGACCGCACGTCGCCGATGACGGGGACAAAAGGCACCTCCGGATACTTGTCCGTGAACTCCAGTTGAATATTGTGCATCGGGGTCTCCGCCGAATCCAAGAACACCAGCTGTTTTACCTTGAAACGGGTCAACTGACGGCAAAGCTCGCTGCCAATCGAGCCGGCGGCTCCCGTGACCATGACGACTTTCCCATCCAGCCCGGCCGCGATTTCCTCCATGTTAATTTTGATTTCCTCCCGGCCCAACAAGTCTTCCAAGTGTATTTCTTTCATGCGAGAACGGTTGTCGTTCCCGCTGTTCAAATCTTCCACGGAAGGCAGAAGCAACATTTCGATGTTGTGCCTCTGGCAATAAGTCATCAGGCGAGAGCGTTCCTCCTGGGCGGCAGCATAGTCGGGAAACACGACACAATCCACCTTCAAATCCCGAACGACGCGCATGAAAGATTCTTCGTTTATCGCGAAATAGACGGCTTCCCCGGATAACCGCAAATGCTTGTAGCGCTTGCCAATCACAAGATAACCGACCACTTTGTAAGAAGGCAGGAAATTGTTGGACAAAGCCATATTCAAGGCCGCGCTTTGATCGTCCATACCATATATCAGCACGCGCTTCAAATGACCCGCCATCGATTTTTTCAAAAAGTCGTAAAGTGACACCAGGACAACCCTCACGGAAACCAGGACGACCGTCGACGTCATCATGTCCAACAAGGCCCCAAGTATCAGCTGCTTCGTCGAAAGCGCCATCAGAATCGTGTTCACCAATGGATACAACACGATGACTTTCAACAGCATGGCGCATCCAATCCTCCAGATTTCCCGCAACGTGGTGAAACGCAACACGACCCGAAAGGTACGGAACATCGCAAAAGACACCCCGCTGACCAGAACGGTCAGAACGGCCAGATTGCCAAAGGCCACCCAGTCTATCGCTTCTTCTCTCAGATACCGGACAAAACAATAGGCGAAAAGCGTCACTATTGTCGAAAGCAACACATCCATGCTCATTACAATCCAGCGACTAAGATAATTCGCACGGACAATTTTCTCAGTTATTTTCATGAGCCTTTAGTTTTTAATCTTTTGGTTTATAGCAAAATGGCATCCCGCAACCCCGGATGGCTTTTATCTTTTTCCGACAAAATAATGTCATCCGCCGGCAAACGCCAGTCTATTCCCAACGCAGGATCGTCATAGCGAATGGCCCCCTCGTACTCCGGTGCGTAGTAGGCGTCACATTTGTATTGGAAAACGGCCTCCTCGCTCAACACGGCGAAACCGTGCGCAAAGCCTTTCGGCAGAAATAGTTGCAATTTGTTTTCCCCCGACAATTCCACCGCCACGTGTTGTCCGAAAGTAGGCGACCCCTGACGAATATCCACCGCCACGTCCAGCACCCGTCCCCGCACCACACGCACCAATTTCGCCTGCGTGTAAGGAGGCAACTGGTAATGCAATCCCCGCAACACCCCGTAACGTGAAGAAGACTCGTTATCCTGAACAAAAACTGTCCGGCAGACCTCCTCCTCGAACCGCCCCGCAGAGAAGCTTTCAAAGAAATATCCCCGGGAATCCCCGAACACACGCGGCTTTATCAGAACAACTCCCTCTATGTTTGTTTTAATGATTTCCATATCGCTGTTTTCTACTTATGATACATTTCCTCATAATATTTCAAGTAATCTCCGCTTGTCACGTTGTCCAACCAATCCTGATGGTCCAGATACCACCTCACGGTCTTTTCAATGCCTTCCTCAAATTGAAGGGAAGGCGACCACCCCAGCTCCCGGTGCAATTTGGATGAATCTATCGCATAACGCAAGTCATGTCCGGCCCGATCCCGCACGAAAGTGATCAGACAGGAGGAAGCGCCCTCCGCCCTGCCCAGCAAACGATCAGTGACGCCGACAAGCAGCCGCACCAAGTCTATGTTTCTCCACTCGTTAAAACCGCCGATATTATAGGTGTCCCCCACTTTTCCCTGATGAAATATGAGGTCTATCGCCCGGACATGATCCTCCACATACAACCAATCCCGCACGTTCTCCCCCGTGCCGTAAACGGGCAAGGATTTATTATGACGGATGTTGTTGATGAACAAGGGTATCAATTTCTCCGGGAACTGATAGGGCCCGTAATTGTTGGAACAATTGGATATTTTGACGGGCAGGCCGTAAGTGTCGTGGTAAGCCCGCACGAAATGGTCGGAAGACGCCTTGGAGGCCGAATAGGGCGAATGGGGATTGTACCTCGTGGTCTCGACAAAAAAAGAACCGTCGTTTTCCAACGCTCCATACACTTCGTCCGTCGAGACATGGTAGAACAGCTTCCCCTCAAACCGCCCGTCCCAAGCCAGCCTGGCCGCCTGCAACAAGGCCAACGTGCCCATGACGTTCGTCCGGGCGAAGGCAAAGGGGTCTTTTATGGAACGGTCGACATGGCTTTCCGCCGCCAGATGAATGACCGCGTCCACGCCGTAATCGGCGAACACCTGCCTCATCTGCTCGAAATCGCATATGTCACCTTTGACAAACCGATAATTGGGCTTGTCCTCCACATCTTTCAAATTGGCCAGGTTGCCGGCATAAGTCAACTTGTCCAAATTGACGACTCGGTATCCCGGATATTTGTTCACCATCAAACGGACCAAATGCGAACCTATAAAACCGGCTCCGCCGGTAATCAATATTGTTTTCATACGCTTTTCCTTTATTATATCATGACGCAATCCCTACCCTGCTCCAACAACCTCAACAGATATTGGCCGTATTGATTCTTGGCCATGGGCTGGGCCACTTGGCGCAACCGCTCCGCCGTAATCCACCCTTGATTGTAGGCGATTTCCTCCAAGCAGGCGACTTTCAGTCCCTGGCGTTTTTCTATGACTTCCACAAAGGTGGATGCCTCCGCCAAGGAATCGTGCGTGCCCGTGTCCAGCCAAGCGAAACCGCGTCCCAACAATTGCATTTTCAAGTTTTTCCTCTCAAGATATATCTGATTGACACTCGTGATTTCCAATTCTCCCCGGGCGGACGGTTTCAACGTCTTGACCACTTGCACCACATCGTTCGGATAAAAATACAAGCCGACCACCGCATAGTTGGATTTGGGGCAAGCGGGTTTTTCCTCAATGCTCAACACGTTTCCGTCCCGATCGAACTCCGCCACCCCGTAGCGCTCAGGGTCGCTGACCCAATAACCGAAAACGGTGGCCATGCCTTCCTTTTGCAATGCCGCCACCGCGTTCCGCAACATGCCGGTAAAGTGTTGCCCGTAGAAAATATTGTCCCCGAGCACCATGCACACGTCGTCCGTCCCTATGAACTCTTCCCCGATGAGGAAGGCTTGCGCCAATCCTTCGGGACGAGGCTGCTCCGCATAGCTGAACCGAACTCCGTAATCCTCGCCGTCACCCAGCAAGCGACGGAACCCCGGCAAATCCTGAGGCGTGGAAATGACAAGAATGTCCCGGATTCCCGCCAACATCAAAACCGAAACCGGATAATAAATCATCGGCTTGTCGTATATCGGCAACAATTGCTTCGACACTCCTTTCGTGATGGGATACAAACGTGTTCCCGCTCCTCCTGCTAATACAATCCCTTTCATCATTTTACAATCGTATTTGGACGCGAAGTTATTATTTTTACAGGCTCCAGTACTTCATTCGATGGATTTTTCCTCGATACATGCCTTTAACGTCTCCCAACACGGCGTTCTCCCCCGCCAAGCCGACAAAATACTCCTCGTCCAAACGCTCGTATTCCCTATGCGCGACGGCCACTATCACCGCGTCGTAATCTTTCCTCGGTTTCTCTATCAACCGGATTCCGTATTCCCGCCGCACCTCTTCCACATCCGCGTAAGGGTCCATCACGTCCACGTCCACGCCAAAGTCTTCCAACTCGTTCACAATGTCGACAACCTTGGAGTTGCGGATGTCTGACACATTCTCCTTGAATGTCACACCCATCACCAAAGCCCTGGCTCCCAAAATATTTTTGCCCATGGATATCATCTTCTTCACGATTTTCTTGGCGATGTACCCTCCCATGGAATCGTTCACAAAACGACCGGCGTTAATCATCTGAGGATGATATTTCAACTCTTTGGCCTTATGAACCAAGTAGTAAGGATCGACCCCGATGCAATGGCCACCGACCAAACCCGGATAGAACTTCAAAAAGTTCCATTTTGTCCCCGCCGCCTCCAACACGTCATAGGTGTTTATGCCAATGCGGCTGAATATGATGGACAACTCGTTCATCAGAGCGATGTTCACGTCCCGCTGTGTGTTCTCGATGATTTTGGCCGCTTCCGCCACCTTTATGCCCGGCGCCCGGTGGACTCCGGCTTGCACCACCAGTTCGTACACCTTGGCCACCGTCTCCAATGCCTGGGCGTCGCATCCGGAAACGACTTTCTTGGTGTTGACCAGCGTGTGCACCTTGTCGCCCGGATTGATGCGTTCCGGAGAATAACCTATCTTAAAATCGACACCGGCCTTCAATCCGGACACTTCCTCCAAGACGGGAAGGCAGTCGTCCTCCGTGCATCCGGGATAAACCGTGGACTCAAATACCACGTAGTCACCTCTCTTAAGAGCCATCCCCACGGTACGGGAAGCCGCCAGCAACGGATTCAAATCCGGTTGGTTGAAACGGTCTATCGGAGTGGGAACGGCCACAATGAAAAAAGAAGCCTCCCGCAACACATCTATCGAAGATGTGAAATTTATATCGCATCCTCCAAAAGCCTCCCGCCCCAACTCGCCGCACGGGTCTATCCCCTGGCGCATTTTGGCCAATCGGCTTTCATTGATGTCAAAACCGATGACGGATATCTTTTTCGCAAATTCCAAGGCTATCGGCAACCCCACATACCCCAACCCCACCAAAGCCAGTTTCGCTTTTTTTTCCAACAATTCTTTATACATAATCGGCTCGTTTTTCCTTCTATTCCAAAATGTCGTCTTTTCCAAGAGGCTGATAAGGGCCGTCTTTCACTTCAAATATCACGGTCCCCGACTCCAAGACCTCCAGCGTGTGCCACTGTCCTTTAGGAATATGAACGCCATAGTTTCCTTCCCGGGGATCCAGCAAGAACGTCTCAAGCAATCGCTTCCTGTCATCATAGAACAACACCTTTATCACGCCCCGCAAGACAAGATAGGTCTCCGCCGTCTGGCAGTGCCGGTGCACCGGCAGCACGGTGCCCGGCTCCAAAGCGTTCAGCAACCGTTGCGCTTTCGCGTCCAACGTCTCGTGGAAATTATAATTCATTCTCAATCTCGGGCTTCTTTTGGCCTCGCCGGTCACCCGGTCCAACAGTTCTTCATTGATTAGCGCCATGATTTTCCTCCTTTGTTCATTTGTCGTTATCTGTTCCATCCGAACGGATGCGGGGTCAATGGCAATCTGGCCAAAGGATGGTAGTCGCCCTTCAGGCCAACCGGCACCGCATGGCGGATGTCGTGCACGATGTTGATGCAATTGCGGGCCTCCGAGATACGGAAGCCTTCTCCTGCCAATATCTTCCGGTAACTTTCCGTGTGCAGTTCCGTGAAGCCTTGACTGAACTCAAACTCGTCCCCTTCTATCTGTATCGAACGGTATGTCCGCTTTTCCCCTTCCACGGCATTCTCCGGCAAATTGTCGGCGTTAATGCTCAGGAAATAACGGACTCTCGCCTTCTCCAATTCCAAATAACCGGCCACCCGGTCGTGGCTCATCACGTGGACGATGTTCTTTTTCACCCCGCCGAAGATCCAAGAAAGCATATCGTAGAAATGCACCCCGATGTTCGTGGCGATTCCTCCGCTCTTGTGCTCGTCGCCCTTCCAACTGGTGTAATACCAGTTGCCCCGGGACGTGATATAGGTCAGGTCCACGTCATATATCTTGTCTTTCGGCCCCTCGTCGATTCTTTTCTTCAACGCCCGAATCGAATCGTGCAGGCGCAATTGCAATATCGTGTAAGCTTTCCGCCCCGTTTCCCGCTCCATGTCCTCCAACACATCGATGTTCCACGGGTTCAGCACCAAGGGTTTCTCGCAAATCACGTCGGCGCCCAACCGCATTCCATAACGAATATGGGCGTCATGCAGGTAATTCGGGGTGCAGATGGATAACATGTCCACCTTCTGCTCCGTTTTCCGAAGTTTGGAACAATGGCGGTCAAAAAGTTCCAACTCCGTGAAAAACGCGCAGTCGGGGAAATAACTGTCCATTATTCCCACGCTGTCAAATTTATCGTAAGCGGCCACCAAACGGTTTCCCGTGTCTTTAATCGCCCTCAAATGCCTCGGAGCGATATAACCGGCCACACCAAACAATGCGAAATTCTTCATAACTTTATCATTAATGCCATTCCTCTAACGATTTTCAAAATTACTATTTTTAATCTTATCTTGCCCCTTTATCGCCTCCCATTTTTCAATTTACCTTTCAAGGCACGCAATTTGTCCTGGACAATCCGCCGTTCTTCTTTCGTGCACCCCACCCGATACACAACTGTCAACACTGACAAACGAGACATTGCGCAAACCGCAAAAAACGAGGAAATGCCCAACACAGTGCTG
This sequence comes from uncultured Butyricimonas sp., assembly GCA_944320555.1. Lineage (GTDB taxonomy): Bacteria > Bacteroidota > Bacteroidia > Bacteroidales > Marinifilaceae > CALUMT01. The sequence goes on from CALUHX010000024.1 coordinate 10,311, forward strand.
CACAACGAGAACTGGAACACCCAGCGGGCCGCCCACATCCGCTCAGCCGGAATGTTCAATTCCTTTTCAAGGAACCACAGGCCGACCGTCTCCCCAAACAGCAAAATAATCAGGGCGAGGCCGATGTGTATCGCCATAATCACGCTGAACACATGCCGCGTCTTCTCCGGATTGCCCCCTGCCAGCTCGTAAGTGATGTATCGGGAAGACGCCCCGCTGAGCGACGCGTTCAGGAAACCCATCATGGCCACCACGCCGCCCACCACGTTATAAATGCCAAAATCGCTTTCCCCGAGCGTGGCCAGCACCACCCTGGAGGTGTACAAACTGACCAGCATGGAAACAAGCATCCGGATATACAACATCAAAGTGTTCTTGGCTATGCGTTTACTCTTGTCCGACGTCATTCTACATGCATAATATCAACCGTCCAAAGATATTGAATTTACCTTTATCCCGCAAACAGAAAAATCCACGAATCCTATCGCAAAACTCAAAGCAATTTCATCAATCCACTTTCTCATTTTTCTCCTCGACAAAACAACTCCACATTATCATTCGACATTCTTAATTCATTGAAAATAATCATATCCTGAAATGAAGTGGGCCACTCGCAAACAAACGAAACGCACTGCTTCTTTCAGAGGAGCAATGCGTACATATTTTAATTTTCTCTATGTTCAATCAGGTAAATCAAAGATTAAATCTCATGAGCAACGATTTATCATTCAACCGAATTTCATACGAACATATTGTCAGACAACGCCTTACAACAGCATCCGTATTCTCGACAAAAAATAACGGAAACGCCCGCGCGTCTCGTTGGCGCTCAACACTTTCACACTGCTCGGCTTCAAACCTTCCACAACCTCCATGACCGAAGCATGCTTGGCGCAAGCGTCGTGTTCCCGATGCAGGTAAAAATATTTTTCCATAAAAACGACATACACGACAGACAACACGGCCAAACATCCCAGCATATACCAGAAGCCAAACTCCAGACAATTCAAATAGCCGACTATAATCAGCGCCTGCACCGCCATGTACAAGCCGGAGACCGCCACGTGCGGCACCCGCAGTTCGTTGGCCATGATTTGGTACAAATGCTTGCGGTGAGGCTCCCCGATATTCTCATGCAACATCAGCCGGTGCGCGATTGTCAGCACACTATCCACGCCATAGACCGCAAGAAAAGTCAAATAACTTAAGTCTTGAGTCTCGATAATCAAACGCCCCAGCAAAAACAACACCACGAACGCCATGCTCATGGAACCCACATCACCGGCGAAGCATCTTGCCTTGGCGCGGAAATTGAACAAGCAGAAAACGCCCGCCGCAATCAACATCACCCATATCAGCCGCCCGTCCACAAAAGGATGGACAAAAGCGTTCACGTAAGCCAACCCTCCCAAGACGACCACGCTGTAACCTCCCGTGATTCCATTTATGCCGTCCATGAAATTATATGCGTTAATGATGCCCGTGCAGAAAACAAGCGCCACTACCATCCACCACAAAGGCAATCCTGTCATTCCCCATTCGTAAAACATCAGCAACATCGCCGCGAATTGCACCACCAGCCTCGTCTTCTGCGACACCATCCGCACATCGTCCACAAAACTGACCGCCGCAATCCCTGTCAACCCGAGCATAAACCACGGACAAGCGAAACCGCTCGTCAAGAAATACACCAACATTCCCACGTAAAAAATGATACCCCCTCCCCGCAGCGTGACCCGCGAGTGCGAACTTCGCTCGTTCGGCTTGTCTATAATGTTATACCTGTCGGCAATCCAAAAATATGCGACTTCCGCAACCAACAATAATAATGCAACTAGTAAATAATACATCTCCTACGCTCTTTTTGATTATCAATTATTTATAAAAGATTTAACAGTCCTCCTTATTCCCTCCCGCGCCTCCACAGGCATTCGTTCCACGCCCAAGGCGGCCTTCAACTTCTCGTTAGACACCACGAAATTCTCCGTCAGTTTTCCCAACCGCTCCTCGTTCAACGGCAAGCCGAACCACGTCCCCGCTTTGGCGCATCCTCTCATGAACGTCCTGTTTATTTTCCATATTCTGGCCCTTTTCCCCATGGCCTCGCACATTACCCGTATCAACTCGTTTGTCGACAAGGCCTCGTCATCCGCCACGTGGTAAACCCCGGACTCCACGTCAAGGTCAACCAACCTATCCACTGCGAAGCAAACATTCTCCACCGCGGCAAAACTTCTACGATTCTCGAAAGCTCCCAGCGGCCACGGCCATCCGTGTCTGACCACGTCGTACAAAAGATTCAGATTCCCTTTGTTTCCAGGTCCATGTATCATGCAACAACGCAAAACATAAACTTTCTTTCCTTCCAGTTCGCACTCACGCGTGCGCTCCAGAATATATTCCTCGGCAGCCCGCTTGCTCTCGCCATAAGGCCCCACAGGGTGCGCCGCCGCGTCTTCCCTCAATTCGTCTCCCTCCACGTGGTCAGCCACCGCTTTCACAGAACTGAAAAAGACGAACCGCTTCGCGCTTGACGCCAAAAAATAATCGAATGCCCGCTTCGTCAGTCCCGTGTTCACCTCGAAATATTCATTTGTCGGAGCCGCGTTTTTCATGTCATGCGCCTTACCCGCCAAATGGATAACGGCATCCATCCCTCCAATCTTGTCCAAATCGTTCCAAGAAAAAGTGGTTACCACTCTTTCTTGCTTAGGCGCAACGATATCTACCCCGTAAACGGAGTGCTGCTTTCCTAAAGACCGCACAAGATTCTTACCCACGAAACCGTGGACACCTGTTATCAAAATATTCATTCCTCGCTTATAATTTATAATCCGTAATAATCACACCATCTCTCACTTTCAATTCCTTCGTTACAATTCTTATATTTACTACTCTCTTTCTCATGTCAATAACCATTTGTTGTGTACGTTGTTTTACCCCAAAGACGGAAGAAACCCCAAAAGGTTGCGTGCCACAAGCGCCCACTTTTCCACTTTAACAATTTTGTAACATTTGCCGCCTGTTTATTTAGACAACCTTACAAATTGAGAAAAAACAAACCTCCAATCAATTCGACCGTCTTATCCAATTCATGCCGCAAACAGCCCCAGGACCTGTGGCTGTCGAGTCCCGCCTCCACATCACCCCCACTCCAACCTCTCCACGAGACCGGCGGGCAGCGCTCCTGCCGAGGCCTCGCAAAAAACGGATGACAAGCCAAAGACTCAAGCTCCACCCGATTCCCGTACGCCATTTTTTCCAATTCCCGACATTCTTCCTAAAAATTAAATTTCCCCAAGGTGTTCACGACAAAAATTCTGCCACTTGTTTTTCAATAATTTCCGCGACAAGATTACGGCGCACATAATCAATGGCACGTTTCCCTATTTGTGCCCTTTGGCTTGGATTTCTCAACAAAGAAACAATCGCATCCGCCAATTCTTTCGCAGAATCTCTGACCACAATTCCACTTTGATTTATATCCAATCCCTCCGCTCCAATCGTCGTCGTCACCACACATCCCCCAAAGGACATCGCTTGCAGAATCTTATTTTGAATTCCAGCCCCGGAACACATCGGCGCAACAGAAATAGCGGCTTGCCGCATATAATCACCGACATCACTCACTTTTCCGGTCACACACACATTAGGCATTTGAGCCAACTGGCGTACTTCGGCAACAGGATTAGCTCCCACCACATAAAACTTCACATCTGGAATGACGTTTCTAATGAAAGGTAGCACATCATACACAAAGAACTTTGCCGCTGTCACATTCGGCTCATAATTCATTTTACCAACAAACACAATATTATAATTTCCATCCCGATGGCAAATGCTCTCCTCGGGCGAGTCCACATAATTTCCTATCACGCGGATATCTTTTTTTTGTTTACCTCCTTTTAAAATGTATTGCTTGTCGACCTCTGAAATCACAATACTCCTGTCGAAAATTTCCAACACCAACTGTTCATATTCACGACAACGCTTATGGTCTATTTTATATAACCATCGCCACAAGCCTTTCACTTGATTCTGAGCTTTCTCGTAATTCATTGATATGGCATCCACGAAATCGACCCATTTGCGCACCCCCTGCTTGGTTCTCACATATTCCGTCGTGCGTATGTTATTGCAGAAAACAGCGTCGTACTCACCCAAATGAGCATTAATCCATCGCTGAATTTTAGTAAAATAAAAATAGTTTACCTGCAAAGGCAATCTATTTCCGCACATCCCTTTCAACACATTCCAATAATAACCGCACTTTTTCACCCGAAAAGGGATTATCGTATTACAAAATTCCTCTACCCCCTCGTTTATCCTGTCCACATCATTATCGTCCGTCACATACAACAAATCAATCTCACAAAACTTGGATAACGATTTTATCATTTGATATGTTCTAATAGCTCCTCCTCCCCGATAAAGCGGATAAGGTGGTTTTGAACTAATTACCAGCACTTTCATCTCTTTCTTTTTTCATTACATCTCTCAATATAATCGCACTTTGCTCCCATGAAGAATATTTTGCCAACTGCCTTCTGCGTCCTTCCGAGGTACCCCACTCAGGCACATCGAAACTCTTTATCGCCCGTCTTATCTCCTTCTCAACCGGCTTCACACAATATCCACCACCACCCACTATTTCCGGTATTACAGAACAATCCGATGCCAATATTTTGCAATCAAACCTCATCGCCTCCAAAAGCGGAATGCCAAATCCTTCTTCAAGCGACAAAAATAGAAATGCCTTTGCATTTTTCAATAAGACATTCTTTTCTTTTTCTGTCACAAATCCCGTCACTCTCACATGAGCAGGACATGCTTTCCAACTTTCTTGACGAATGCCCGTCACCACAAAAACATTGTCATCCAAATCCGTCATCACTTTTTTCAACACGGAAATATTTTTACTGGGCGCATCCCCTGTAATTGTATAATAATACTGTTTTTCCCGCACTCCGAATTTCTCCAACACCTTTCGTTCTTCTTGTTCGTCATACGCCACATCTTCCAACTTCACATGGTTCGGGGTTACGTAAGCTTTCCTATGAAAATAGCGCGACAACAAATGCGCCGAATAGTCCGAAACCGTAAACAATTCGTCAATACGCCGAATCCCCATTCGCAAATTAAAACAACGATAGTATTTACCCAGCAACTGATAAATGCCCTTAGGCCTCAATTTTCCCATAAAAATCAAATCGTGCACCGTCACGTACAGTTTAATCGAAGACGACAAATACAATGGAAAAGTATTATACGGACACCAAAGCAATACGACACCATCCTTTTTGGCCTGTCGAGGCAAATAGTATTGCTCGTAGCTGAAATAACCGCCTTTCAACTTACGAAAAGAAACATTCTCTGGAAAAACAAAATGCTCACACGCATTTCCATTATCGATATATAAAATATACCGATTATCCATATCCATCCGAACAAGGCATTTCACAATTTCCCGCACATAAGTCCCCATTCCTCGGTTACTTTTATAGCCGAATCTAAAATCAACACCTATAATCACCTCTCTATGTTTTTAAATAATTGTGCCACTTCATTTATCGTTTTTCTTATATCAAAACACGCAAATGCCCGCTCCCTTCCTTTTCTTCCCATTTCTACTCTCATCTTACTATTTTCCAATAATTCTTTCAATCCGTCTTTCAGCAATGAAACATTTCTAGGCGCAACCAATATGCCAGTTTCGCCATCTTTCACCGCTTCAGGAATACCTCCGACGTTTGTCGCCAACACTGGCAAAGAACATGCCATTGCTTCCAAAACAGACAAAGAAATCGCCTCATAATAAGTTGGCAATATAAATATATCGCTGTCCATCAATAACGCCTCCACATCGTTCACATGTCCCAATAATACAATATTCTGGCTTCCATTCCGTTGAATCATGGACCGAAGCTCTGCTTCCAAGGAACCTGTTCCTGCTATTTTCAAAATAATCGGATAATCAGACAATTGAAGTACAGCTTCCACCGCCTCTATTATTCCTTTTTCCCTTTCAATGCGACCGGCATAAACTATTTGAATCACCTTTTTCTCCTCTCGCCTCAACTCTTTGGGTATTGGCACTCCATTATAAATAACGACCTTTTTTCGATGAAAACCTTTTATCTCATCGACAACCATCCGAGAAACGCCCACTATTTTACGACTAAACCAAAAACCCAATGTCATCAATACGTAATACATTCCCCTCTTGAACCACGGAGTAGATGCCGCACTTGTATGTTTATAAGCAACCTTTTTCACCTTACGCGGCAAAAAAGGAGCCATATAAATAGCGCGATTACCATTCAACAAAACCATATCTATCCTATTTTCAATCAACAACTGTCTGGCAAATCGAATCTCATCCAAAAAAGAATAGCTTCCATCCAAAAAATATTTTTTATCTGTAATCAGTTTTTCATACAACTCTCGATTACGAACTTGATAATATACTTCAAATTGCGTTTCCAATTCAGGAAATACCCGTCCCACGAATATCTCACCTCCTCCATAAAAAGGCGTGCAACTAACAATCAATACTTTTCTTTTTCCCATAACATACCTTCTCTACCAATTTGAACACTCCGATTACAAACAACGTGTAAAATGACAATCTGAACAAAAGATTAGCATCATACGAATACCAACGAGTTACCAAAAAAAACGATAAGACAAAAAACAAAGACAAATAGTAATTAGGATTTTTCTTCTCATAAACATAATTGATGATATATCCCAAATACACGCCTAACAATACCGGTCCCAACACGCCCAACATGACATAAAACGAACTCACTATTAATCCTCCTCCTCCGAACTCAACATGCAAACCACTCAGATAATGAGGAAACTTTAACGAATCCGGCAAAACAGACGGAGGAAGAAGGCAAGTGATGACATATCCCCCAAACAACTCCATGCGATCCACGAAATTAATCATCATTTCTTGGACTGTTCCAATAACAGCATTGCTCCCATACAACAATTCAGACTGATTATTTATCAATATGTCACTTTTCTCCGCGCTGCCCCATATCGGCAAGTTGTTCTTAAATCGATTTATCGCACTCAGAAGGAATACCCCCAAAGCCGCAAAAACAACAATCCAAACAGAACGGAACTTATTCTCAAAAAAATAAAAGAAACATATCAACATCGGCGGAACCATCAACATGCGCATCCCCCTTGTCATAGCAAACCACAAATACCAAATCAAAATAACACCTATTGCGATATTATATAACGCATCGGGACGATAAACAAACAGCAAAAAAAAGAATATATAAAAATATACAGCAAGTCCGCTTATACTTTCCAAATTATCCCTATAAACATTATACAAATCACCTCCGGCAAGCAACAAATTTGTGCCTTGACGCTGCAAATACAACAGAATCAAAACACAAACCATACAACACACCCCGAACCACAACTTCGACCTTTCTTTGTCTTTCAAATAAGAAAAGGTCGAGCGTTTGCGTTCTTTGTTTCCGTTCAATTTCATTGTGATTATCACCCCTGCGAATAACAACAAACTCAACATGGATGAAATACCATAATATTCCATTTTTTGGAATTGAACATACGGGCTCAACTGGACTCCTTGCCAATTATACAAATAATGAATATTATACGTGAGTATGAAAATGAATATCAACATCGCAGCTTGCATATTACGAGTATAGTAAATCACAAGCACATTCACCACCAACAGAACATATACCATTTGTTTGTCCAACCCCAACAACAGATAGCCCGCTATCGACAAGAAAATGCCCAAAAGCAGTATGCACTTAACCAATATCTCGTTTTTATCCAGTATCCTCATGACAACAATCTGCGTATTCTTTTCAATCCAACATAAACCAATTTGGCACACCATTGCGGCAATCCGTAATACAATCTGTAAATCAACGGTTGCGAACGGAAATCTATTTCCCGTAGTGCGTCATGCGTGGCCTCGGAATATACACCCAAGGCGTAATAAGGTCTCAATGTCCTCAATATTAATCCGTCTATCAAATAGCACAAAGATACGTTTTTCTTATCCCGCAATTGCCCCAACCCGAAGATATAATTCTCTTTCGGACCATACAATTTCTTTGATAAACGTTCATTCGCATCCACATCGTGATTGTAATAAGCCGACACTTCGTTCAAATAAGCCACTTTCTCTTGCGACGCTATCTTTATCCACAGCATGATATCTTCCCCCGCTCGAATTCCTTCGGGGAATCCGCCAACACGCACAAAGACATCCTTTGGGATCACCACCGCGGATGTCCATACAGGCGACATAAATGTCCGAGCATACAACTCGAAATAATCCACATATCCCTGACCAAACCCCTGCGCCACTCTTAAATCAAAAGGACGCTCCACTTGGTTTTGAACTTCGGCATATCGTGCGGCGTACAACCCCGCTTTCGGACACTCCTCTATCAGCCGAACCATTCTTTGCAAATAATCCGGATGCCACCAATCGTCCGCGTCCAAAAAAGCCACATATCTTTCTTTGGCTTCCCACACCCCACGATTTCGCGCCACGCTCACGCCGGAATTCCTTTGTTCTATCACACGAATTCTATTATCGTTTATTGATTTCACAATTTCCACACTCTCGTCAGTAGAGCCGTCATCAACAACAATTATCTCGAAACGGGGATATGATTGTGCAAGCACAGATTGCAATGTATCTCTCACATACCTTCTTTTATTATACAAAGGTATGACCACCGAAAACCGTATTTCCCCATCCTGTGCCATAATCTGTCAATCAATCATTATCAAACACCCTTCGCATGATATCTAATGACGATGCGAAAGAGTACTTCTCAACAAACATCGTTCGGGCATATTGCCCGCACATCTCCAACCTTTCGGGATTTTTTTCAAAACGGTTCAATGAGTCAATCATTCCTCTCGCATCGTCAAAACATCCCCCTATCTTTTCCGGATCAACATCATAACCGACAAAAGCTTCTCTCGTCCCGACAATCGGCTTTCCATACATCATAGCTTCTGCCGTTTTTGTCTTCATCCCGCTACCCAAAAATATCGGACAAACGACGATGTCCGCCTGTTTGTACCAATCTTTCACGTTATCCACCTCGCCCACCACACGCAACCTGTCTTGAGGCCTGCCCTCTCTCAACACTTCCGACATGCCTCTCCCGACCACATACAACTCTCCTGAAACAAAAGGCAACACATGCTCTATAAACCAATTTATCCCCTGTATATTAGCAAAAAACGCGCTTCCGACAAACAAATACCGCAACGGCGCATGAATCATCCTTTTCTCGCAATTCTCTCCCTCATCCTCAAAACTTGTCGGCAATATCACGTCGACATTTCTATGATAAATCTTCTTTAAAAAAGAAGCATCTCTTTGATTCAAAACAATAATCGTGTCGCTATACTTCACAGACGCCTTTTCTGCCACATACGTCAACAGGGCGGAAGCACAAGCTCTCAATTTATTATGTTGAATGCAAGTTTCCTGGTAAGCATAAATCACTTCAATGTTATGAAAAAAAGTCACCAATTTCAATTCGGGAAAACGCTTTTTCAACTTCCGGACCAAAGCCCCGTAACGAGAATAAGTGATAAAAACCGCATCAAAAGAATCTACAGCTACCTTTTTCTCTATCTCTTTAATAATACCTATTGTCAAACCACCATACACTCGATAATCCGTGACAATTTCCCGTAAACGTCGATGCAAAGACAATCGTCGAGGAACAACTTTATACAATTCAACATCACATCCCAATCGATTCAACAAATCCAAGTTCCTACGGTTTATAATACTACCGCCAAAAGACTCTTCTATCTGCTCCACAACATACAGAATCCTCATAACCTATTCACTTTCAAACAATCGTCTCAAGATAACCCATGCGATACTTCCAAACAATGACAAGAAAGCAAATACGAAAACAATCATCTGACGATTAGGGTTACTGAAATCTATTGGCACTCGAGCTGAATCTATCACTGAAAACATTGGACGCTCATCGTCAACTTCCACTTGCAACAATTCGTACTGCCGAGCAATCATGTTGCACAAGCTCATAGACGCTTCCATTTCCAATTGTCGCTCATTCAACATGTCTTTCTGTTGTTCTAATACATTGTAGGAATGTTTCGCTTCATCATACATTTTTTCCATGTAATGTAAATCACTCTCCAATTTTCTCTTTTTAATTAAGAATAGTGACTCTCTCAACTTGTCTATCAAGACATTCACTACTGTGGCCGACACAACAGGATCCTGCATCAACACCTCTATATTCAACAATCCACTCGTCTTGTCCTCCCACGCTACGATTCTACGATTTAATTGATTGATATAATTTTGTTGTTGTGGAGTCAAGTACAAAACATCCCATTCTATCGCCTTGGAAACGCTGTCCTTCTCAGAAGAAGAGAACCAAGAAGAAAAATCCAACACTTTCGTCCACCACGCCCGTCTTTGATTTTTTACCAAATAATCATACAAGGTCATTTCAGGCAAATCGGACGGTTTCACTTTCATGTCTGCCAAACCAATCAAAAAAGAACTGCTTTTCAGAATCTCCGAATATAATCCGACGGACAAATTATCCAAAGAAGATGTAGCAAAAGACAATCCAATCATAGAAGCCATTGAAGCATTGCGATCTTTCTCTCCTTTTTGTTGTAACGGCAATAATTTCGCTTTCGAAGTGTATTCTTTAGGAAGTCCGACTGCTATTATTATGCCCACAACAATACCACACACAGTGACAATCGCCAAAAAACGTTTCTTCGACCACACGTATTTACACAAGCCGACTAAATCCAATTCTTTTCCCATTTTTCAAACAAATATAATCTACGACTTCAATTTCTAATGTTACAAAGATACTAACTAACACATATTTTCCCAAACAGATTTTTCTTTTTATCATCTCGACATTTCATCAGAAATGCTTTAACCGATAACTCCACAATTCTCGATATTGCGCATTTGGCTTATAACATGAAAAATACAACAACCATAATAAACATCCTATCCCGTACACCAATTGACACAACCACCGTTTCAACGGTTGACGGTATATTTTCCGAAAATACAATCTCCTGGAAGCCAAAAACATCCGTTCTCTATTTGTTTTCAATTTAAAACTCTGCCCTTCCAAATGAATAATTCTTGCATCAGGTACATTTACAACCTTATATCCTCGTCGTTTAATCCTCCATGTCAACTCCGCCTCCTCATAATACATGAAAAAGTCCGGATCAAAATAGCCTACTTCGTCCAAAACCTGTTTACGAATCATCATATCCGCTCCTGTTATATAACCAACCTCAAGAGGATAACCACAATGATTGAATTCTACGTTTTTTCCATATTTATATTTATAGATACGATCAAATAACATCATATTCACTTCCCCTCCCAAAGAAGGCAATCGCATCATATAAGAATGTGTTGGAGACATCGACCGCATGTACAAATTTCCTCCACAAACCGCCACTTGTACATGTTCATCCAAAAAATCGCTTAAAACCTTTACCGCATTGTTGATCAGCAAGGTATCCGGATTCAATAAAAATATATTACGTCCTCTCGCGACTTTTATCCCCTCATTGTTCGCTCGCCCAAAGCCAACGTTCTCCGAAAGAGAGACAATTCTTATATCCTCACCAAAATCAGCAAGCATCTCTATCGAGCCATCCTGTGAATCGTTATCAACCACAATAACCTCATAGCTTATTGCCGTTGTTTTCTGCAACAGCGAATTTAAACAATCCCGCAAAAGTTCTTTGGTATTATAACTGACAATTATGACAGAAACATCTAACATAAGCCACCTCCTTGCAATCGTAATTCAACAAAAAGAAGTTATTTCCAAGGGATATTCTTCTTCAATTGACAACTCCATGAAAAACATTCATTCATCTCTGGAAACTCTGGAGTATACAATACTGTTTCTCCATCTATAATTTTCTGCAAACGCCCCCTCAAATCATCCACGTCCTGCTGTTCAACCAACTCTCCATAGCCATAAGAGATTGCCTCCTTAGCCAATCCGACATTCGCAGATAAAACATAATTTCGAAAACGAAAAGATTCCATCAACACGATTCCAAAACTTTCGAACCTAGATATTTTAATACTCCCAACATGGCGCAATAAATACCAAAATCCAAACCAGACCGAATCTTTCTGTGGCAATGCGCATAACTTCACGCCTCGATAGGGCTGCGGCATATCTCTATTCGTTTCCGTCAACGAATAAACAATTGTCGCATCCGCATCACAAATCTTCTCCAAATAGAAAGGAACCCAAAAAACATCTTTTCCTAAATGTTCCCTTTCAAAATGTCCAAATATTAATGTCAATTCTTTTTTCTTCATCAGGCTGACTATATTCTTGAAATTCTTTCACAGGAAATAGTTCATTTCTCGATACTTTGTTGATAATAAAAAAACTTCCCTCAAAAGCATAATCTAAAATATAGCTTTTCTACTATCATCTTTTTGGATTTCATTCCTAACTCCTGCAACATGTGAGCCGTGCGTCTTTTGAGAGCTTCATCTATCAAATTCTCCATATTTCATTTTCCAATAGTTCTCAAAAAACAAAGTTGTGAATAATTTGCCCATTATCCAAAAGATATATTTACAAAATCTCAAAATTCTGCCGGCCTCAAATGCCCATCTACAAAAAACGGGACATCGGATGCAAGGCGACACGCCATCACCCCCTTGATGGCCAACACTTCCGGCAAGCGGAACGATTCTATGCGCACAAGCAAGCAACCGCTCAATGCAGGGAAAGACACCATAACTTCCCTTTCACCCCATCGGCACGGACGCACCTCGAGGGGAAAATCGTTCTCCACCCCGGCCTTGTCCAATCGTTCCTTGACTCTTTTTTCCGCTCGGAAGGCCGTGAACACAACATACCAATCCGTCCGTTCAAAAGTTTCCATCACTCTTTCACCTCCTGACTTTTCGGTTCTGTCACCGTCTTCAGCACCTCGTCCATTTTATGCGCCGCACTTTCTTCCTCTATCTGGAAATCAATGGTCTCGAACACTGAATTCTTCGACTTGAACTCCGGCACGATATATTTCATCTGACGAACCACGCCAAAATTGTCCCCAATTTCCAATGCCTGGTGCAAACGCTCGATGGAAGCCTTCACGTCGGCGTAATTGTACTCCCGCACCTTTGCTATCTTAATCCGCTCATGCACCGTGGGCAATGTCGTCTCCTTCACGTTCAGCACTTCCTCATACAACTTCTCGCCCGGACGCAACCCCGTGAAGACGATGTGGATATCCTTCCCCACCTCGTATCCCGACAACTTGATCATCTTCCGCGCCAAATCGACAATCCGCACACTCTTGCCCATGTCAAACACGAATATCTCTCCGCCGTTCCCCAACGCTCCCGCCTGCAACACCAACTGGCAAGCCTCCGGTATCGTCATAAAGAAACGGGTTATGTCAGGATGTGTCACCGTGATAGGCCCTCCGGCTTCTATCTGCTTCTTGAAACGAGGTATCACCGAACCGTTGGAACCGAGCACATTGCCGAAACGGGTCGTAATGAAACACGTGTCCGCCACCTTGTTCAACGACTGAGTGTAAATCTCCGCTATCCGCTTGCTCGCCCCCATCACATTCGTCGGATTCACAGCCTTGTCCGTGGAAATCATCACAAAACGCTTCGCCCCATATTTCACCGCGCAATCCGCCACGTTCTTCGTGCCGAACACGTTCGTCTTCACACTCTCCAACGGATGCTTCTCCATCATGGGCACATGTTTGTACGCCGCCGCGTGATAAACGATATCCGGGTGATACGTGCTAAATATTCCCTCCACGCGCCTGCGGTCGCGGATGTCCCCGATTTCTATCTTATAATCCGAACAACTGAAATCCTCCTTCAATTCCAACTCGATGTCATACAACGGAGACTCCGCCTGGTCAAACAAAACAATCAACGAGGGCTTGAAATGCGTCAATTGGCGCACAATCTCGCTCCCTATCGACCCGGCGGCGCCCGTGACCAAAACCACCTTGTTCAACAACTGCTTTCTCAAATTCGTCTCGTCTATGTGTATCACGGAACGTTCCAACAAATCCTCTATTTTGATGTTCCGGATGTGCTGCATGGTCAACTCTCCGTTTATCCAACTCTCAAAACGGGGTACTTCCAACACGTTCACGTCATGGTTCAGGCAAATGTCCACAATTTCCCGCTTCCTGTCGGGCGAAATCACCTTCTTCGCGATGACCACCTTGTCCACCTTGTTCCGGTTCAGCAAGTCCTCCAACGTGTCCAGCCTGTATATCCTAATGCCTTCCAGCACCTTGCCGGCCTTCCGATTGTTCAAGTCCACGAAGGCGATGATGTTATAAGCCACATCCACGGAATTGTCCATCGCATGCTTCGCCATCACGCCGTACTCGTCGCTCCCGCAAATTATCACATTCTTCTTCGTCCGCTGATTTCCGATAAACTGGGCATACAAATGCTTGATCACCATCCTCGTCATAATCATCATGCTCGTCAGAAGCACGTACTCCGTCAACATCAGTCCGAAAGGAACAAAAAACGCTCCTTCAAACAAGAAATAGACACAATTGCCCAACGCCAACACGATTTCCCCCGCCGTCAGCACGTAAAATATGCGCAACGCGTCCTCCGTGCCCGTGAAACGGACAATGCCCGAATACGTCCGCCCCACGGCGAAACTGAGCACCCGCACCCCCGCGATTACCACTGCCCCTTTCAACAAAAGCTCCCATGGAATCCGGTCTATGCGGAAATTGGCCCAAAACAAAAACGAAATCCCCACCGCCAACAAACTTAACCCCACATCAACCAAAAACACCACCCAACGAGGGGTATATGAATAAGACTTCAAGACTCTCATTCGCTGTAAACCACTAGATAACAATGCAACCATAACTTCTATTTTTTAATTAAAAACTCAGCGGGAGTCCAAGACTCTCGCCTTTTTGGACTCCCGCAAAGATAATCATTATAATTAAAAAAAGAAATACTTTCAATACGTCTTCAATGTATTTACTTCGGCCTGCGTCAAGAAACGCCAGCGTCCCCGCGGCAAATCCTTCTTGGTGATGCCGGCAAAAAACACGCGGTCCAATTTCAAAATCTGATAACCAAAATGTTCGAATATCCTCCTCACGATACGGTTTCTCCCGGAATGGATTTCGATTCCCACTTGCGTGTTGTCGTCCTCGGCCACCCGTATGTCGTCGGCCTGGATAAAACCGTCCTCCAGCTCCACCCCTTTCATTATGGCCTCCAAATCGCCCGTCTTCATAGCCTTGTCCAGGAACACATGGTAAATCTTCTTCTGATTGTACGACGGGTGCGTCAGTTTCTTGGCCAAATCACCGTCGTTCGTGAACAACAGGACTCCCGTCGTCTGGCGGTCCAACCGCCCCACCGGGTACACCCGTTCCTTGCAAGCGCCCTCGATAAGCGACATCACCGTCTTGCGCTCGAACGGATCGTCCATCGTGGTCACATAATCCTTCGGCTTGTTCAGCACGATATACACCTTGCGCTCCGGAGAAACCTCCACTCCGTCCACCTCCACCTTGTCGGTGCGCTTCACCTTCACGCCCAGCTGGTCCACCACTTCACCGTTCACCTTCACGCGCCCTGCCTGAATCAAAGCGTCGGCATCCCGGCGAGAGCACACTCCCCCCTTGGCTATGAAACGGTTCAAGCGCAACTCGTCGCCCAACTCCTCGTTCTTTTGCTGATACTCCAGCTGTTTCTTCTTACTGTAAACGCTCTTTTTCTCCCTGTCGTCGTCTCCGCGGGAGAAAGACCTTCTCCTTTCCGGCCGTTCATCCCTGTCGAAACGCCGCCGGCGTTCTCCTCCGTCGTCGCGGCGCCTGGGTTCGAATTCCCGGCGTCTCGGCCTGAACTCCCTGCGCTCCACCGGCTCGCCGTCGTCGATGTACGCGAAACGGCTCACCTGCCCGTCCTCTCGACGGCGGCGTTCCGGACGGTCACCCCTGTCCGGCGATTCCCTGCGTTCAAACCGTCTCTCTCCGCGCTCGAACCTCGGACGGTCGTCGCCGAAATCCCTGCGTCTCCGATTGTCGTCGCGGTCCTCGTACTCGCGTCGATCGTAGCGGTCGGGATCGCTGCCCAAAGGCTCCCCTTTGGCCAACTTCTCGCGCTCGACGTTCAAATCCTGAATATACCCGAACCTCGGCGACCGCCTCGGCCGGTCTCCAAAACTTCCAAACGGACGTCCCTCCTCTCTCTCGTCCCTTCTGCCTCTCCGTTGAAAACGATTCTCACCATCCTCTCCACCTTCCCGGCTTCGATAGAATGTTCTTTCACTGCCGCGCTCCTCGTCCCGATTCACGCTGTTTCTGCGAATTCTTGGTCTTTTCCTTTCCTCGCTCATTTTTTCAATTTAAATTTTTAATTCTACTTCGGCGCCGTCCGATACACGAACAAGGCCACCACTGCAAACAACATATTAGGTATCCACACGGCCAACAACGGGTTCATGTTCCCGTTCGTGGCGAACACCGTGGAAAACTGCATAAACAAAATATACGAGAAGCTGATCAGCAGCCCCAGCCCCAGATGGAGCCCCATCCCCCCGCGTATCTTGCGCGAGGCTATGCTCACCCCGATAAGCGTCAGGATGAACGTCGAGAAAGCGCCCGAGAACATCTTGTATTTCTCAATCTGGAACTCAACCACGTTGCTGCTTCCCCGCAACTTCTGCCGGGCGATATACTCGTTCAGCTCCGTCAGGTTCAACTGCTCCTTGATGTGCGACGGATTCTCCGAAAACTCCGTCACGTCGAAATTCAGCAGCGTGTCGATACGGCTGCCCGTGGTGTACGTCTCCTTCTCTCCGTCGAACTCCCGCAACGTCCAGTCCTTTATTGACCATTTCTTCTCCTGCTTGTTCCATTCTATCAGCCTGGCGTTCAACTTGCTCTTCAGCGTGTCTTTGTCAAACACCTCGTAAGAGAAATCGTAACCGATTTGCGACCCCACCGAGAAACTCGACATGTAAATGTATTCCCCCGGCGCAATCTGTTGGTGGATGTTCTTGTCCTGATTCTGATACTTCTTCCATATATACTTTTCCGAGAACTCCACCCGCGTCTTGCTGGCGTTCGGGATGATGAACGCGCTCAGCAGCAGCGAAAGCACCGCGATCACCCCTGCCGATATCATGTACGGACGCACCAGCCGCCGGAAACTGATCCCCGTGCTCAGAATAGCGATAATCTCGCTGTTGTACGCCATCTTCGACGTGAAGAAAATCACCGAGATAAACGTGAACAAGGCCGAGAACATGTTCGCGAAATACGGAATGTAATTCAAATAATAGTCGAACACGATGGCCCGCAACGGCGCGTCGTTCTCCAAAAACTTCTCCAACCGCTCCGACAAATCGAACACCACCACGATGCTCAATATCAGCACGAGCGAAAAGAAAAACGTCCCCAGGAACTTCTTGATTATGTATATGTCCAGTTTCTTCATCTTCCTTCCAATTGCTTCATAGGCTACAACCTTGTCATCACCCGCCTCGCCGTCGCCGTCTTCCACTCGGAGAAGTCCCCCTCGGAGATATGGCGGCGCGCCTCGCTCACCAACCACAAATAAAAGGACAAATTATGGATCGAGCAAATTTGCAGGCCCAAAATTTCGTCCGACTTTATCAAATGGCGCAGATAAGCCTTCGAGTAGTCCGTGTCCGCAAAGCACAGCCCTGCCGGGTCGAGCGGCGAAAAGTCGCGCTCCCACTTCTTGTTCTTGATATTGATTATTCCCTCCGTCGTGAACAACATCCCGTTGCGCCCATTGCGGGTTGGCATCACACAGTCAAACATGTCCACACCCAATGCGATGGCCTCCAAAATATTCTCCGGCGTCCCCACACCCATCAGGTAGCGGGGCTTGTCCTGTGGCAACACGCGGTTCACCACCCCTATCATCTCGTACATCGCCTCCGCAGGCTCGCCCACGGCCAACCCTCCGATGGCGTAGCCCTCCCGGTCCAACGCCACCGCGTGCTCCGCCGCCCTCGTCCGCAAGTCGGGATACACGCACCCCTGCACGATGGGAAACAGCGACTGGTGGTAGCCGTACAGCGGCTCCGTCTCGTCGAAACGCCTCACACAGCGTTCCAGCCACCGCTGGGTCAGCTCCAGCGACTTCCGCGCATAGGCGTAGTCGCTCTGTCCCGGCGGACACTCGTCAAAGGCCATCACGATGTCGGCCCCGATGGCCCGCTCCACGTCCATCACCTTCTCCGGCGTGAACAAATGCTTCGACCCGTCGATGTGCGAGCGGAACGTCACCCCCTCCTCCGTGATTTTGCGGCAGTCGCCCAGCGAGAACACCTGGAATCCGCCGCTGTCCGTCAGAATGGGCTTGCTCCATCCGTTGAAGCGATGCAGTCCGCCCGCCTCGCGCAGCGTCTCCGTTCCCGGCCGCAGGTAGAGATGGTACGTGTTGCCGAGGATTATCTGCGCCCCGATGTCGTCACGCAGCTCCCTCATGTGCACGGCCTTCACCGAGCCCAGCGTCCCCACAGGCATGAATATCGGTGTCTCCACCGTCCCGTGGTCCGTGGTCAGCATGCCGCGCCTCGCCTCGCTCTTCCTGTCTTTCGCCAAAAGGGTGTACTTCATTCTTTCACGTTTTGAATGCGCAAAGATACACGCTATTTCCCAAAAATCCAACACCCTTCCCGCCTTACGGCATTCCGCGACCATAAAATCGCCCCTCACAAGTGAATCCGCCTACAAAGCCCTCGCTTCCTCTGTCGCAAGCCCTGTCATTGCGACAACCACCCCCGTCTCAACCCCGGCTGCCTTCATCTTCCGTGCGAACTCCCGTTCTCCTGCCTTCCCGCCTTCCTCTCATAAAGTCTTCGTCATTCTATATTCACACCCTTTTCCCAAAGTTTTCCCAAGGCTTTCCCGGGGTTATCATCGCGCACGGTTGTTTCCGGAATGATTCCGGAACGCTTCTTGGTCGTTTATAGACGACGGAGAAACGTTCCTGAAACGATGCTGTAACGTTCGATCTCGATGACAACCATAGGAAATCCCAATGATTGCCTTGGGAAAAGGGTAGGATTACGAAGCGATGTCAACGGCGGTCGTTGAGGCGGATGCCGAGGCCGAGCATGAGATAGTTTGGGGTCTTGAACTCCTGAAGGCGGTAGCCGACGTGGAGAAAGACGGGGTGCGCGACGTCTATTTTGAGGAAAAGCATTTGGTAGAACGCCTTGAGGTCGCCGCCGCGGTGGAGGACGTTGGCTCCGAGACCGACGCCGACAGTGAAGACGGGCATGACAAACTCGGCGCGGGCGGAGAGGCCGAGGGCGACCTTGGCGCTGAGGGGCGGGTTGAAAAAGCCGTCGGCGGAGGAGGGGTCGTGAGCGTAGAATTCGTTGGCGCTGGCGTCGTAGACCACATCGAAGGCGGCTCCGGCGCGAAGCTTGCGGACGGGGGCGTACATGACGGAAAGCCCGGCTCCGAGGACGGCGTAGGCACGGGGGGAAAGTTGCCACGAACCGTAGTCCTCGTAGAGCTTGCGCCGCCACGAGCCAAAGGCGACGATGTCGTAGACGAAGCGGGGGCGGAAGGACGGGAGGGGAAGAGGCGCGCCGTCCGCCTCTTCGGCGGACGGGGAAGAGGCAAGAGAACCGACAAGGCCGAGCCGCGCGCCGAGGACGTTGACCCCGCCGTTGGGGAGGCGGGTATTGCCGTTGGAGAAATGGGCAAGGTCGATGCCCGTCTGCAGCCGCCAGCGGGAGGAGAGCCGCCAATTAAGATGAAAGTTGGTGTTGATGTAGGCGTTGACGCGGGAGCCGACGGCGGTGTTGTAAGGATTGGTGTGAGAATCGTAAGGACGCCATCCCCAAGAGAGGCCGAAGTTCCACTCGTAGTCGAAGGAAAGGAAGGGGGCCATGCGGACAATGCGGGCGCCTTGGAAAAGATAGGCGACGAAAGGCGTGCCCAGCTCGCCGCGGTTGCCGAAAGAATAGAGGGCGAGACCGGCACCCTGGTAGGCTCCGCCATAAAGGCGGTCGGCGGCGGAACCGGGAGGGGCGGCGAAAGCGTACTTGAGGTGGCAGGCGGCATAATGGCGCATGGCCTTGCCCGCCTGATTGCGACCCGCGAAGAAATCGTTCGTGGGAAAGAGTCGCCCTCCCCGGAATTCGAGGGCGGCGGCACTGACGAAGCGGCGCGCCGGAGCGGCGGCCGACGTGTCGGCGCGGAGGGACGCTTCCCGGGCCGAGACGACGAGCGGGAGAAGCGCGCCAACGAGGCAAAGCAGTATTCGTGCGAGAATCTTTTCCATTGTCGGTGTATTCAATCATTCCATGGTTCGTACCCGCGAATATAGCGACTCTTTCACACAAACGAAAAAAGGCCGGGAAAAATGATGATTTCACGCTTACCTCCGGACACAGTGCCACGACGACCGATCTCTCCACCCCGTCTGCTTCGCAGCCACCACCTCCGTTTCAAAGGAGGAGTCAAACACCTGAACGGCAACGCCGTTCAACCCTCTCCCCAAGGCAGGACGCGCCCCGGAAGGGTGCAGGGGTGAGGAAAATCGCATTTTAAGACGGGCGGGAGGAGGGATTTTCGAGATATTCCGTTATCTTTGAAGCCGATTTCACAAAAATACGGAAAGTATCATGAAGATTTTTTACAGGTTCATCGCATGTTTGTTCCTACTGGGGGCTGCCCTGCCCGGGAACGCGCAAGAAAAAGGGAATAGGTTCACGATAGAGGATTTCAGCCTGACGTACACGTTCAGCCCGGAGCGGGTGCGGGGCATTCGCTCGCTGGCGGACGGAGAGCACTACACGGTGCTCGAGGACAGGGGCCGGCGGCTGGTGATGTACAGCTACAAGACGGGAGAGGCCGTGCGGACGCTGATAGACCTGGGCGACCCTCAATACAAGGAGGTGCCGCCGATTCAGGGGTATGAGTTCAGCGCGGACGAGAGCCGGGTGCTGCTGTGCACGAACGTGAGGCCGATATACCGCCGGTCGTTCACGGCGGATTATTACGTGTACGACTTCAAGAACAAGGAAATAAAACCGTTGTCGGAGGGAGGAGCTCAACGGCTGGCGACGTTCTCGCCGACGGGGACGAAGGTGGCTTTCGTGCGAGACAACAACATTTTCATCGCCGACCTCCGCTTCGGCTCGGAGATTCAAATCACATACGACGGCAAGGTGAACGAGATTATCAACGGGGCGCCGGACTGGGTGTACGAGGAAGAGTTCGCCTACAACAAGGCCTTCGCATGGGCCCCGGACGGATCGTCGCTGGCCTATGTCAAGTTCGACGAGAGCGGGGTGCGGGAGTACGAGATGAACATGTTCAAGGGGTTGGCCCCGGCACTGGAGGAGAACGCGGAGTATCCGTCGAACTACGTGTACAAGTACCCGAAAGCCGGGGAGCGCAACTCGACGGTGAGCGTGCACGTGTACGACATCATGGACCGCGTGACGACGACGATGGACATCGGAGAGGAAACGGACATCTACGTGCCGCGCATCCGGTGGACGCAGGATCCGAAGCGGTTGTCTATCATGAAACTGAACCGTTGGCAGAACAAGATGGAGGTGCTGTTGGCCAACGCCCGGACGGGAAACACGACAGTGTTGTTCCGGGAGGAGAACAAGCGATATATCGGGGAGAGCATGCTGGACAATTTCGTGTTCACGCGGGACGGGAAGCACTTCATCGTGATGAGCGAACGGAGCGGCTACTCGCATCTTTACCTGCACGACATGAGCGGGCGGGAGGTGCAGGCGCTGACAAGCGGGGAGTACGACGTGGTGAACTTTTACGGGTATGACGAGAAACGGGGCGTGTGCTACTACGCCTCGCACGAAGTGGCTCCGACGGAGAAATACGTGTACTCCGTCAACCTGAAAGGAAAGAAAAAGCTGCTGACCCCGACGAAGGGATGGAACGAGGCGGAGTTCAGCAAGTCGTTCAAATATTATATAAATGTGGCGTCGAACGCCGACACGCCGCCGGTGACGACGCTCTACGGGGCGAACGGGAAGGCCGTTCGGGTGCTGGAGGACAACGCCGCGCTGAAGGAAAAGCTGGCAGGCTACGAGGTGGCCCGGAAAGAGTTCATCCAGATTCCGGCGGCGGACGGGACGACGATGCTGAACGCATGGGTGATGAAGCCGACTAATTTCGAGGAGGGACGGGAATATCCGTTGCTAATCACGCAGTACAGCGGCCCCAACTCGCAGTCGGTGCAGAACGCGTGGAGCATGGACTGGGAGCAATACCTGGCGCAGGAGGGCTACGTGGTGGCGTGCGTGGATCCGCGGGGAACGGCGGCCCGGGGCGAGGAGTTCCGGAAATGCACCTACCTGCAACTGGGAAAAATCGAGAGCGACGACATGATAGCCGCCGCCCGGTGGCTGGCGGAACAGCCTTACGTGGACGCGGCGAAGGTGGGAATATGGGGCTGGAGCTACGGAGGATTCATGTCTTCGCTGTGCCTGATGAAAGGGGCGGACGTGTTCTCGACAGCCATCGCCGTGGCCCCCGTGACGAACTGGCGCTACTACGACTCGATTTACACGGAGCGTTTCATGCGGCGGCCGCAGGACAATCCGGACGGGTACGACAACAACGCTCCCATCCACTGGGCCGGCGAGCTGCAGGGCAACCTGCTGCTGTGCCACGGAACGGCGGACGACAACGTGCACGTGCAGAACACCTACGAGCTGGCGGAGGCGCTGGTGCAGGCGAACAAGCAGTTCGACATGCAAATCTACACGAACCGCAACCACAGCATTTTCGGAGGGAAGACGCGGCTGCAACTATACACGAAATTCGTGAAATATCTGGAAGAACACCTGAAATAATTCTCATAATTTAAGTGTTTAGGCGGAAGGCGGCCCCGAGTGCGGAGCCGCCTTTCTTTTCGCATGACGAAAAAGGGAATGTTTCTTCGCATTGAAATCATTTTTCCTTTATATTCGCAAAGAAAGGAGAATTGAAAATGACGACAATCGAATCAGATGCCGAAAAGGCGCAGTTGGCCCGCGAGATACTGAACCTCGAGAACATCGATGCGGTCAGGAAGCTGAAGCAAGCGTACCGACCCCTGCCCGCCAAAGAGGAAAGCGAGTTTATCAGCAAGGAAGAGGTATTGGCGGGCATCGAATCCGGATTACGGGATTTGAAAGCCGGGAGGAAAACCCCGGCGCGGGAGTTTCTAAACGAGTTGCGGGAAGAAGTATAGAATCGAGGGAAAGAATTGAGGGAATTGCTGCGCAAATGCGGATTTTTTTATTAACTTGCGGACGTGGAAATAAAAAACACGAGAACTAAAATTATAACGACATGAGTAAAGAGATTTGCGCCTTGGAACCCAAGGCAATATGGGAAAACTTCTACAAGCTGACACAAGTGCCACGCCCCTCGAACCACGAGGAGAAAGCCAGAGAGTTCATGATGAACTGGGCAAAGGAAAACGGCATCCACGCCGAAATGGACGAGGCCCACAACATTCTGATGAGAAAAGAGGCCACGCCGGGAATGGAGAACCGGAAAGGGGTGATCCTGCAAGGCCACCTGGACATGGTGCCGCAGAAGAACGAGGACAAGCAACACGATTTCACGAAAGACCCGATTGACGCCTACGTGGACGGCGAATGGGTGACGGCCGACGGGACAACGCTGGGCGCCGACAACGGCATCGGCGTGGCCACGGGAATGGCCGTGCTGTTGTCGAAGGACATTCCGCACGGGCCAATCGAGGTGCTGATCACCGCCACGGAGGAGACGGGCATGGACGGAGCGAACGGCATCCGCCCGAACTGGCTGAAGGGGGACATCCTGCTGAACCTCGACTCGGAGACGGAGGGCGAGTTGTACGTAGGCTGCGCCGGAGGCCTGGACGGAGAAATCGAGTTCAATTACACGCCGGAAGCAACGCCCGCCGGACATGTGGCCTACAAGTTGGCGCTGAAAGGGCTGCGGGGCGGACACTCCGGCATGGAAATCAACGTGGGCCGGGGCAACGCCAACAAGCTGTACTTCCGCTTCATCAAGGCCGTAGCCGGGGAGCTGGGGCTGAGAATCTCGTCGATGGAAGGCGGCAACATGCGCAACGCCATCCCGAGGGAGGCGTTCGGCGTGGTGACTCTCCCGGCGGAGAACGCGGAGAAGTTCCAAATGGCCGTGGCCGAGTATCAGAAGATTTTCATGGCCGAGCTGGGCGCCAAGGAGCCGACCCTGCAATTGAGCGCGGAGGCGACGGAGCTGCCGAGCATCGTGATGCCGGCCGAGGCGCAGGCGCGCATGGTGAACGCCATCGTGGCTTGCCCGAACGGAGCGATGCGAATGATCGACTCCATGCCCGACACGGTGGAGACATCGAACAATCTGGCCATCGTGAAGATTGCCGAGGGCCGCGCCGAGGTATACATGCTGATGCGCTCGTCGGTGGAGACAGCCAAGACGGCCTTGGCAGAGTCGGTACAGGCCGTGTTCGAACTGGCCGGGGCCAGCAAGATTAATTTCACGGGCGAGTACCCGGGCTGGAAGCCGAATCCGGACTCCGCCATCCTCAAGGAGATGGAACGCGTGTACGAGAAGCTGTACGGCAAGAAACCGGCCGTGATGGCCATCCACGCCGGACTGGAATGCGGCATTCTCGGGTCGACCTACCCGAACTGGGACATGATTTCGTTCGGCCCGACGCTGCAATCGCCGCACTCCCCTGACGAGCGGGTGAACATCGCCACAGTGGAGAAGTTCTGGAATTTCCTGAAAGCCGTGCTGGCCGAAATTCCCGTGAAGTAACCATTTAATCAACCACTTATAGACTGTGTCAAAATAGATAATCATACTCCTCCGGCGGCTTTGCCGCCACCTCCCCTACCTTAGGGGAGGAGTTGCAGAACAATGATATTCAGCCGAATAACTTTGCTCCGCAACTCTCCCTCTAAGGTAGAGGGAGTACCCCGAAGGGGGGAGGGAGTATGAATATACTGTTTCGACACAGTACTTTTTAGATACTTATTATGCGCAAATCAAGGACGAAGAAGAATTTATTGGCATTGTCCGTCGCCTGCCTGCTGGGGGTGGCGGGATGCGAGAATTCGGATAAGAGAATAGCGTTGCCGGACGAGCCGGACTACACGCTGGCGGAGACATGGTACGACAATCCCTTGGCCCAGGAAAAGAAATCCGTGGACGTGTTCTACATCACCCCCACCTGCATTTGGGACTGGACCGGCCAGGACGGAACCACGTACCACCACATGGACGTGACCGACTCAAGTCAACGGGCGGCGGTGGACGCCTCCGCGGCATTGGCGGCCAACCTGTTCTCCCCGCACTGCAATTTCTACTGTCCCTACTACCGGCAAATCACGATGGAATCGTGGATGACTGACCCGGAAGAGACGGAACGCCGCTACGCCGCGGCATACGACGACATCGAGAAGGCTTTCGACTACTACATGATCCACCTGAACGAGGGGCGCCCCTTCATGCTGGCCGGACACAGCCAGGGAGCCAAGACAGTGGTCGAGTTGCTGAAGCACAAACTGTCGCAAGAACAGCAGGGCCGCATGGTGGCCGCCTACGTGTTCGGCTTTCCCATCCTCGGCGAGGAATTGGAACAATATCCCGCACTGCGGACCGCCCGAGACTCCGTGGACACTGGGGTCATCATCAGTTTCAACAGCGTGGCCTTCCCGGCTGCGGCGTCGCCGCTGTTCGCCGGAAACACGGTGTGCATCAATCCGCTCAATTGGAGCACAGACACCGCATACGCGCCAGCGTCCCGCAATCTGGGCAGCGTGTTTTTCAACGGGGAGACTTCCGACACGTTACGCCAACAAGCAGGCGCGCGAATCGACCTTGCGATTCACTCCCTCATTGTGGACGGCCTGAATCCCGAAGACTATTACATTCCCAGCATATCCACGCTTTTCCCGAAAGGGAACTATCATGTGCAAGAAATAAACCTATACTTCCTGAACGTGCAAAAGAACATCGGACAACGCATCAAAAGTTATTTCGGTAGCAAATAAACGCTCACACACGTTAAAAAACGCCCGATTTTCACGCAAATTGGGCGTTGTAACTTTTTTTTGAGAGTTCTTTAACAATATGGCTTCGCCCGCCGTGTTATCTTTGACGGAAAATTAGAAAAGACAAAACATGACGTTGAAGAAATTGACATTGCCGGAACTGCTGAAGGTTAGTTGTGCCAAATTCGCCCAAAGGCTATCCTTGAATTTCGTCGCAAGCGGAAAAAGAACTTACCAAGATTTATATAACGAAGTGATGGCCGTGGCCCGCCATCTGCTCCGCATAGGAGTGAGGAAAGGCGACAAGGTGGCCATCTTGAGCGCCAACATGCCCAATTGGGGAATCGCACAATTCGCCATCGCACAAACGGGGGCCGTGACCGTGCCCATCCTGCCGGGCTTCTCCGCCACGGAGCTGCAAAACATATTGGAACACGCCGAGGTGAAAGTGATATTTGTGTCCCGCCTATTGGCCAAACAACTGGAAACGGTAAAAACCCCGCTTCTGAAACACAAGATTCTAATCAACAACTTCACAACCATCCCGGAAGGATGTTACGAACCGGAGGAACTGGACAAACTAACTCCGGACATCGACTTGACCGACACGTTGCCAATCCATACGGAGGTGGAAGAGGAAGACATCGCCTCCATCATCTACACATCGGGAACCACAGGATTCTCCAAAGGTGTCGTATTGACTCACAAGAATCTGGTATGGGACGCACGCCAATGCCACACAATCCAACCCGTGGACGAGACGTACAAGTTCCTGAGCATTCTGCCCATGGCCCACACGTACGAGAACACGTTAGGGTTGCTGCTGCCGCTGATGTACGGGGCGGGGGTCTATTACCTCGACCGGGTGCCGACGCCCAAGCTGCTCGTGCCCGCCATGCAAAAGATACGCCCGACGGTCATCGTTTCCGTGCCCTTGATTATCGAGAAAATTTACAAAAAACAAATCGCACCCAAGTTCCAGGAGAAGAAAGTCGTCCGCACGCTGTACAAGCTCGCCCCCATGCGCAAGTTGTTCAACCGATTGGCAGGCAGACAACTGATGCGGACGTTCGGCGGGGAGTTAAAATTCTTCGGAGTGGGAGGCTCCAAATTGGACGCCACGGTGGAGCAATTCCTTAAAGAAGCCCGTTTCCCGTACGCCATAGGCTACGGATTGACGGAAACCTCTCCCATGGCCGCCGGTTCGGCTCCGTCGCAGACGTTCCTGCAAGGAGTGGGACCCGTCATGCAAGGGGTGGAAATCAAAATCAACAAACCGGACCATAAGGGAGAAGGAGAAATCTGGATAAAAGGGCCCAACGTGATGCGGGGATATTACAAACGCCCCGAGCTGACGCGGGAAGTGTTCACGCCGGACGGCTGGTTCAAGACGGGCGACCTCGGAGCCATGGACAAACGGGGACGACTATCCATACGGGGACGCATCAAGACGATGATTCTCGGCGCCTCCGGAGAAAACATCTATCCGGAAGAAATCGAATCCATCATCAACAATTTCCGGTTTGTCAACGAGTCGCTGGTCGTGGAGAAGAAGGGGAAACTGGTGGCCATGGTGCATTTCAACATGGAGGAGCTGGAAAAACAATACCAAAAGCTGAAGAGCCAAGCCGACAACTACAAGGCCAAAATCGCCGACTACATCGAGGAGCAGAAACGGGAATTGCGGGACTACGTGAACGCCCGGGTGAACAATTTCTCGAAACTACAACTCGTGCTCGTGCAAAGCGAGCCTTTCGAGAAAACCCCCACGCACAAAATCAAGCGGTTCCTCTACTCGAAATAGGAAAAGATGGGCGAGCGACACTATACAAGCATCGCTCACTTGATTCCGAAATCCAGCAGTTCCGTTCCGTTCAAGGAAAGACGGAGACGGTCGCCAATGCGGACGGCCAGACGAGGGAAGCCGCCGCAATAGATGAAGTCGCCGATTTTCAGCATGTAATAACGGGACATGCCCGCAATCAACCGCTCCGGAGTGTGAGGCAAATCCTCCACCCTGCACTCTCGGACGACGGTGTCGTTCACCCGCAAGGCATACGTCCACTTCTCCACACTCCCCTCCCGCCTCGACAAGGAGGATATGGCCGCCGAACCGTCAAACGAAGAGGCCTGAGAGGGCGACAATCCCTTATCCAGCAACGAGCGTTCCAAATCGTCGGCATAGAAGCGGACACCGACTCCCACCTCCTCGTAATACCTCCCAGCGAAACGCTCCCCTACCCCTTTGCCGAGCTTGCACACCCGCAAAACGAGCTGCGGGACGCAACTCACCGTCCCCGCAAAGTCTGGAACGTAAAAATCCTCGTTGTTACGCAACAGCGCGTTGTCGCCCAAGACAGAATATGCGAGTTCTCCCGCCCCGTTGTATTCGGCACATAGCAATTTCATAGCTCCGGCTTTTTTAGACTACCAACTCGGACAACGGACGCTTGGGCACGTGATGGGAACCGTCCGCCTCCCGCCAATAACGGATGTCGCCCCCTTTCATCGGCTCGAGCACCACGGTCTCCTTCGGCTTACCAAGCGCCAACACGTACATGATTCTCAGATTGTCCGGCAAGCTCAACACCTCCCTTAGCGCATCGTTCTTAAAAGCCTTGATGATGCAACCGCCATATCCTTTCTCCACGGCGCCAAGCATGATTGTCTGAGCCTGAATGCCGTCGTCACACAGGCAATTCTCCTCTATGGCGGTGTCCAGCAATTGGATGAGATAAGCCGAGGGACGTTCCCCTTCCTCCGGCCCCGGCCAGTCTTTCAAATAGCCGGCCCAAGCCAGCGTGTGAAAAACTTGCTCGCAAACACGCTCGTCCGTCACCATCCGATAACGCAACGCCTGGGCGTTGCGCCCCGACGCACAGTAAGAAGTCAAGGCCACCAATTCCCGCAATTCATCCTCTGAAATACGGACATTTTGATAGAAGCGGCGGTAGCTTCTGTTTTTCATCAACAATTCTTTCAACATGGATAGATACAATTTACGTTTTTCCATTGTACTTTTGTTACGAAACAAAAGTAACAATAAATTTCAAAGTCAACTATGAATTCTTTCCTAAACCTTCTGGCAAAAGATTTGATGAGACGGCATGACGGCCATTTCGAGAACCTCACTGTGCTATTTCCGAACAAACGGGCCGGTTTGTTCCTCGCCAGGGAATTGGCCTCTCTGACCGACCGTCCCTTGTGGATGCCGGAAATCCTCACCTTGGGAGAATTCATCGAGCGCCAGACCGACTTGAAACAAGCCGACGACCTGACATTGATTATCAAACTTTACAAAGCTTACCTTTCCTGTTCCGGAAGCAACGAACGGTTCGACGACTTCTATTTCTGGGGCAACATGCTGCTCGGCGACTTCGACGACATCGACAAATACCTCGTCAACGCCCGGGCCCTGTTCTCCAACCTCGTAGCCCTGCA
>CALUHX010000025.1 GCA_944320555.1 uncultured Butyricimonas sp.
CCGTATATCAGCAGGGCGTGGTGGCGGAAGGCTCCCGGGAGATACAATTGGAGGTCGCCCCACCAGGCGTGGCCGTAGTCGAGGTTTTGGAAAGGCGTGTGCTCGTATCCCACCTCCAGGCGTTGGCCCCAGCGGGGGTAGATGTCGCGCTCGCTTTGGCGGGTTTGGTTGTTGTAGATGAGGGCGTATTTCATGATTTGCAGGAGGACGTTTCCCCTTTTCCGATACGCGTATTCGTTTTCCCTGGCGGGTGTGATGAGGAGGGTGTTCCCCTCGACGAGGGTGCCTTTGTAGAAATCGGTGACTTGGAAGTCGTGGATGGATTGAAGCTCGTATTGCACGATCGGGGTCAGTTGGCGGACGCGGTTGCGGCGGCTCAGGTTGAGCGGCAGTTGCGCGGTGGCTGTTCCTTTCGTGTGGCGGGCGTCGTACATGGCCACGACGGTGTCCTGGAGTCCTGTGGCCATGTTCCGGGCCTCGTAGTCGATGTCCGTGACGGTGGAGTTGTATTTTCCGCTCGTGAATTCCAGTTTCACGGTCGGCCACCATCCCCGGTATGTCACTTTGGCCTTCCAGTTGCCGTGCTCGTATCCCTTGCCTCGCACGAACCCTGCCGTGAAGTAGAGCGTGCTCAGTTTGTTTTGCGAGCTGACGGCCAGTCCCAGGTCGATGTCCGTCTCTTCGGCGTCGGGGAATATGGGTCCCCAGCTGTGGACGTTGAAAAGGTGGGCGGCCTTGTTGTATTTGCGGCTCTCGTACACGGAGTCTGTGGCGAAGCGGCCCTGCCGCCAGTTTTCCTGCCGGGTGATTTCCTCCGCTATGGCATGGGGGCGTTCCTGCGCGGGCAGGCGTTGGAGGTCGCTCAGGGCGACGCGTCCCGGCCGGTAGCCGTCGGAGGTGTAGAAAGAAAAGTATAGCGAGTCCTTGGCCGCGTTCAGCGACGGGTAGCGGATTCCGAATTTCGAGCGCAGCACCTGCGAGGTTTCCCCGTCTGCCGGATTGACGGCGTGAAGGGCGTTGTTCCCACTTGCCGACGAGCGGTAGACGATTTCCCCGTTTGCGGGCAAGGGTTCGTCGATTTCCTCGCTCGACAGGCTGGTCAAGAGAGTCCGCTTGCCCGTGCGCGTGTCGAAGCGCTCTAGCCGGTTGCCTTCCGGCGACACGACCGCCGCCACCACGCCGCCCTGTCCGTCCCAGGCGGGATGCAGGATTTGTTCCCTTCCCTCAGCCGCGAATCGGCTTGAGTGGAGCGAGTCCGTCACGCAGAGCGTGTGCCGTCCTTCCCGGTCCGCCTCCACGAATCCCCAGCTGCGCCCGGTGGCGAAGGGAGCGTAGCGGTTCGCCTCCGAGGAGAAGGTCCCTTTGGCGTGGCGGCGGTATTTGCCCGTGCGCATGTCGTAGCTCGCCAGCGTCATCCGTCCGCCGTGCTCCCAGCGGGGATGGTACCGGTATTCCGACCACAGTAGCACGCTGTCACGGTAGGCGAATTTGTGGTCGTACATCAGGCCGGGGCGAAAGATGACCTTCTCCCGTCCGTCCTTGACGAGCACAAAGGCGCCCGTCTCGTCCATCCCTTCCTTGTAGGCTATCACGCCGCCGCCGGCAGGGGTGGGGTAGTGGTAGTTGGCATAGGCTTGGTTGGCGGCGACGCGCACCGTGTCGAACAGGTGGGGGACGCTGTCGGCCTCCCGCCGCCACAGCTGCCGCAGTTCGGCGAGGTTGTCGCGATAGAGCGTCACTTTGGCTCCACCGCCCTCGTTAGCCCGTTTCACGCTGTCCGGATTGACGAACAGTGATCGGAACCGCCGCGTCTGCCACAGCGAGTCCCTTTTCTCCCGCATGGTCAGCCGCAGGCTGCGGTTGAGCGGGGTGATTCCGTACGACCGTCGTCCCACTCGCCCGAAAGCGTCGCTCCATATTTCCGCTCCGTAGCGGGCACGGCTGTTGCCGACCAGGTAATATCCCAGGGCGTAATGGTCCGGCACGAAGTCTTTGTATGACCCCAGCGCCGCCTTGTAATACGAATAGACACCCTTTTCCACCGCCTGGGCCTTCAGCTCGTTCAGGAATTCGGGCGAGCGCCCGCGCTGCCCCGGATTGACGGCGGTCTCAAACGCCACGGCGTCGCCCTCGATGAGCCACATCGGCAGATAAAGCCCCACCACCGCCATAGTCGCCTGTTCCCCGAACAGGTAGTACAGGAGTTTGGTGAAGCCGTGGTTCACTTTGTCGTATTGCACCACGTGGCGGAATTCGTGCGCGCACAGGTGTTCCAGCCAGCTTCCCGTGGCGTCCTGCGGCGGGGTTGCGTACAGTTCGCTTTTCTTTGGCGCCCAGCCGGCATTGCCGTTGGACACGCCCCCGTTCGCTCGCACGACCATCGACATTCGCCGGGGGCGCTGCCCCAGTGAGTTGGCGTGGGCGTACAGTTTGGCGTAGATGTTCGCTATGTATTGGGCCTGTTCCTCGAAGAAGTCAGGGTAGATGATTTGAAAGTCGTCCGTTTTGATTTGTCTCCAGCGGGTGTTGGCCGGGTCTTGTCCCAAGTCCACGAACTGGGCGTTTGCCGTGATGGCCGCGAGCAATAGCCCTGTCCAGATGGCTGCCGCCCTGATTCCGATGGCGAATGTCTTTTTGTTTCTCATGCGCTGCCGTTTGTGGTTTTAATTTCACCACGAAGATAATGAATTGCCGGGAATCCAGCGCGGCGGAGGGGAAGAAATGCGCGTGTCCGTTTGAAATGTCGTGCCGGAGGGAGGTTGTTGCCGGGGCTTTTGCATTTTTGCCCGTGTGGCAAACGGGGAGGAGGCGGAGGGGGTGGACAGCTTGCCACTATCCGGTGGGTAGGGAGGGGGTAGCTTGGGTGTAGCAAGGGAATACAACAAAGTCTCAAGTTTATCCAGAACATGAATTTTATTTGAAAACAAATAGCAAACAAATAGCAAACAAATAGGAGACAAATAGCAGAACCCTTGCTACACCCTCCCTGCCCGCCTCTTACCCTCAAGCAAGTACCAAGGAGCACTCCGCCACACGAGGGTAGGTTGAAAAGAAAAAGACTGTCTCAAAATGTGATTCTCATACTTCCTTCCCCTTTTGGATTCCTCTCTCTTGTAGGGAGTTGCGGGATTGGGGCGTGGCATGCCGGGTGTCTTTGTTCCGCGACTCCTCCAAGAGAGGGAGAGGTGGCGATGGAGCCGCCGGAGGTGTATGGTCTGTTATTTTGAGACAGTCGCTTCGTCCGCACGCAGTTGGCGGATTATTCGGCGGCTTCGATTTCCGTCACTTCCATTTCGGTGGTGAGGGTGATGTCTGCGAAGTCTTCAAGGGTTATGCTTTCAATGCTTCCATTCTCAGCTTTTTCGTAGTTGATCGACATTTCGCCTTCTCCCAAAGCGGAAAAGTCAAAATTGGCAATAAGATTTGGAGTAACAGGGATTAAACCCAGATAGTTGGCGAATGCGACTGTATTGTCGATGCCTAACATATTGCCTATGGTTAGGATGTTCAAATCCATGTCGTCATTGTTCTTAAGGTCAGAGGCTTTGCATGGAATGGGAGTCGGATCATAAAGCATGGCTTCGAGCGACACTCCGGAGAGGTTGCCATCAGTGTACTCGCCTGCAAATACGTTTTCTTCATAAACGGCGTCTGTGATTGTTTTCAAGTTTTCCCCTTCATAGGTGAAACTATATTCAGCCTCGGCGTATTCGTCTGATGTGTAGATTTTTTTCGCATAGGTGACTCTGCCTTGGTCGTCCAGCGTGTAGACATAGGCCATTTCCTCGCCTAAACTCTCGTCCATATAGACGGCTCTTACCTCAGATTCCGTGTAGGTTATGGTGTATTCGATGGTCTGTCCTTCGCCACTCATGTTGATTTCGCCCTTGATGGAGATGATTTGATTTGAATCCTCATCCCGTGTGAACGTGTAGGTGTTGTTATATCCTAAATCGGGGTTTTTTACATTCTCACAGACTATTTTTGTCACCAGGAAGGTGGTGTCGTGGGTGGGAGTTGTCACTGTGGTGGAGTCGCCGGGTTGGGTCGGTTCCTCGGTCGGGTCTTTTTGTGGGTCGTCGTCGTCAGAACATGCGGTCCACATCGTCGTGCTCAAGCTGATGAAGAGCACCATGCACATAAAATACATCTTTTTCATAGTCTAAAAATTTAAAAGGTTACTTAATTGTTTTGATTTATAGGGATAATTCCATACAGTCCCGAGTTGACCCAAATGCCTCCGGAGAAGGCTTGGGCAGCGATGTCGTAAGTGACGAGGGTCTCGTTGTCGTTGAACCCGTAGATGACGTTTCTGACGGGGTCGTATACGGGGTTGGTGAACATGGCGTTGTCGAACACTTGTTTGTTCTCCGTGCTAAAGTTCCAATTGCCGGGGTTGGTCGGTTTGAAGATGTAAGCCTCGTAGTGCTCGTCCTCGTCTTCTCCCGCCGTGTTTCGATATCCTGTCACGTAAATGCCGTCGTCGCATTTGACGAAGTAGTAGTTGACATCGCTGGTGCCGCCCGTCTTTGTCAGTTCCAGGCTGTTGTCGAGATCGAAGTACCATGCGGCGGATTCCGTGTCGCCCGCCAGATTTCTCATGCCCATGTAGATGGTGTTCGCGGCTTCGTCGTAGACGAAAGTTCCTCCGTTGATTTCCAAGAGGTCTCCTCCTCCCGCAGGGAAGGTCTTCACATTCTCGAATCTTTCGCCGTTCCACTTTTCAAGGCTGTAGGTTTGCGGGGAGAGTTCGGAGTTGTAGAAGATGACGTGCAGCGTCCCGTTGATGTCGCCCATGGCCACCATTTGGCGGTCGGTGAAGATGGTCTGCTGCTCGTCGGTCTCCATGTCGTAGCTGCCGACGGAGTGGAGGTTGTATGTGGAGTAGGGAAGGCCGTTGAGTAGTCTCCATTCCACGATGAATGTGGCATAATAGATGGTGGAGCCGATGGACAAGGCTCCGTAGTATTGGGCGTCGTTGTCGAGAGCGAGAATTTTGTCGCCCCGGATTTGCAGGGTCGCCGAGGCGGGGAAGATGCCGAGTCCCGATCCGTCATCGCCCACGGCGTAGATTTCGATGTCGTCGCTAGTCAGTTCGTCCACATAGACGTTGAGGCCTCCGATGCGGTATTCCCGTTCATTTTGTTGGAGGATGACGATATAGAATCCGGCTTCCAGCGGTTGCGTCGGGTGGATGGTGATGTGGTCGGCTGTCTGTTCGATAATTTCCGTGGCGTATCGCCCGCCTTTGTTTTGTTGCAGAATGATGGCGCATCCTTCGGCGAATCCCGAGCCGTGAATGGTGATGTCGGTGCCGGAGAGCTGTCGCGTGGGTATTTCCAAATCTGCGACGGGAAGGAACGGGTCGGCTGTCTGGACGGTATTGTCATCCTCAGAACAAGCGGCAAGTAGCGTGACGGCCATGGCCCATATAAATATCCAGTGTTTCATAGTTGTGGTTTTATAATGTTTCTAAATCCTTGAGGTATTGTTGCACGGAAGCCGACAGTCCGGGATTGCCGAATTGAAGGGAGTGCATGTAAGCTTGGTTGTAGCATTTTTTTGCGGAGTCGATGTTTTTAAGCTTTTTGTAGCAGTCGCCCAGCATGAGAAGCGCGTCCAGTTTGTCCTCCGGTCCGATTTTGTTTTGGAGCGCGGCGGTTAGCCACTCGACGTATTTGTTTAATACTTGGGGGTCTTTGCTGGAGCCGACGGCCGCATGAAGGGTCTCGACCATGGAGAGGTAGTCTGTGGCGGTGATGGCGTTACCGAGATAGGCGGCGTATTTGTCCATGAAGTCGAAATACATGTCGATGTTTTTCTTCCCGTACAGATTGTAATAACCGTCATAGAGTAGTTTCATGCCGGTATAGATATCCTTGCCGTTGAAATTCATCAGGCTGTCGTACACTTGTTTCATGTCGCCTTGGATGCGTTTCAGGTTTTGCCGGTAATTCGTGTCTCCGGCACGGGCCTGTCTGTCGATTAACCCGAGATGAGTTGCGAGTACAAACTGAAAGACTGGGTCTTGTCCTACGGCGGCTATGGTTTGTTCATAGTGGCTCATGATATAGTCCAAATAGGGGTCGTTTGGCCCGTCGGCCTCGGTGTGGAACATCTGGAGGATGGGGAAATCGGCAGGATTCATCCAGTCCGCCGGTTGTTTGCGCTTGGCGTAGTCCTTGTAGACCCGTTCAAGGCGGAAACTCCATTTTTCATACTCGTTTCCCTGCAGTTGTGAGAGAAACTCCGGGACTTTCGTGAGAAACAGCCGGACGAGAGAGTCGTTGTTTTTTTCTTTTTTCAGTCGCTCGTAGAGTTTTTCCACAGAAAGGGAGTCTGCGGGAATGGATTCCTGTGTTTGTCCGAACGACGAGACAAACATTCCGAGCATTAACGCGATGATGAGA
Source organism: uncultured Butyricimonas sp. (assembly GCA_944320555.1). Taxonomy (GTDB): domain Bacteria; phylum Bacteroidota; class Bacteroidia; order Bacteroidales; family Marinifilaceae; genus CALUMT01. The sequence continues at coordinate 6,411 of CALUHX010000025.1, forward strand.
ATAATCTTGTTCATAATGGTCATTCTACGATAAAGGTGAATACGTCTTTTATGATACTGCTGTGCCCCTCGTTCCACACGCGGAGGGAAACGGTATAGCGGCCGGGCGTGATGTCGCTGATGAGAGGGAACTCCATCCTTCCCCCGCCCCGGACGGAAACGAGATGTTGAAACAATTCGGGGTCGCCGCCTTCCGTGGCCTTCACTTCCACCACTTCGTATTCAAGGGGGGCGGTTCCGATTACGCCTTGTAATTGCGGGCTGACCCACGGGGCCAGGTTGTGCATGCGGTAGGCGTCCTCGGTCTCGTCGAGTTCGAGACGGATAATCATGGTGTCAGGCAGATATTGTGCGTTCTCCGCGTTCAAGTATCCCACGGGAATGTCCTGGCAGCCGGTTGCGAGCAGCCCTCCGAATAAAAGGACGAGGGTATGGAAATAATTTTTCATGTCGATTTGTTTTTTAGTTTTGTAATAGTTGTCCGATGAAATATTGATCGCCCAAAGCGTGCACGACACCGGATTTGTTTTCGAGGTTTGTGGTCGCAATGGTGCCCAGGTTGTTGACGATGGTGTGTCCGTCGGCTTCAACGGAAGCGGCTCTCAATTCGATGTCGCCGGCTTCCGACACCCCGATGAAGGAGTTTTTAATGCTCCATACCCACAATTTGTTGCCGTTCACCATGGTGAATACCATGCCGCCGCCGTAAGCCACGCCTTCCTCGTCGGTTTCAACAAGAGCTATGTCGTCCCGCATGACTTTTCCATCTATGTAGAGATGGCTTGTCACGAGTTGGTCGCAGAAGTCTTGAGGAAACTCGTCAATGCAAGTGTAATCGGCCGTGTTGTAGTTTGTGACGTCGGCATTTGGATTTTTCGCCCAAAAGAAGAATTTCTCGAAGGCTATGTTCTTCGGTCCAAAAAATGTGATGCTTGCATCCGTTTTTTCGAAGTAGGCTTTGATTTCCGGGCTGCATTTGTCGATTACTTTGGCAATGGAGTCCCAGTTGTGCCATGTGTCGTTGCGAAAGTATTCCAGCATGGTGCCTTCGTAGTATCCTACAGAAGTCCCCGTGTCGACATAGTTCCATTTGGTGGAGCATGCCGCAAACATTAAGCAGAGAGGGGTAAAGGTGGTAAACAGTATGTGTCTCATAATTATCTCATTTTAGATTGCCAATAAATATTTTGTAACATCAAATCGTTGTTATTGAACGCAGTTTCGGGAATGGGCAGATAAATGGCCCCGTCTTGGATTTCCTTGTCGGTTAGATTGTCGAAGGCTTCCGGCAGCACGCCGGGATGGGGGTTGTGAGGCCCGTAATATCCGTTGCGGATGGCGTCATAGTAGCGATGTCCCTCGAAAAGCAATTCGCGCTCGCGCTCCAAGAAGATGCTGTATTGTAAATCGGCTCCTCCGTTATCATTTGTGCCACCGGGATAAAGCGTGGCGCCTCGTCTGCCGCGGATCGCATTTAAGTCATTTTCCGCTTGGGTGGTCATTCCGAGTTTCGCTTCGCATTCGGCGCGGAGTAGGTAGATGTCGGCCAGGCGGATGAGAATGCGGTTGCAATCCATGCCTGTGAACGTAATCCATCCAACACTTGTTTCGTATCTCGGTTCCCGCCATTTGTAGAGATATGCCAAATCCGCCGAGTTCATGTCCGTGGAGTCCAAGGCATAGAAGAAGGATTCCCGCCGTTGGTCGCCTTCTTCGTACATGTCGAGGACGGTGGCGCGGCGCAGTCCGTAGGTCACGGAGGTGATGTCTCCTTTTCCGGAATTCCGCAGTACGGGATAGCTGATGAAGTAGCTTCCTGGAAAGAAATATCCCCACGAAGACGCGTCGGAATAGTTGATTTCTATTTCCAGGATGCCTTCGTTGCTGTTGCGGGACATTACGTTTTGGACAACCTCCTCGGCATTGTCGGCCAAGGCGTAAACGCCCACAGAATCTTGGTATTCGGGTTCGATTAGACGGTCGGCCCAATGGATGGCGGTGCGCAAGTCCTCGTCGTTGTCTTGGATGGAGCCTTTCCACGCGTAGAGATGGGCAAGGAGGGCCGCCGCACTACCCTTGCTTCCGTATTGTTTGGATATTAGCGTGTTGCCATTGACATCCTTAAGGTTTTGATGATTGGGGAGTAACTGGTAAGCTCGTTGTAAGTTGGCGATGGCGGTGTCAAGCACTTCGCTTGCGGGGCTTTTGGCGTAACGGTCTGTGTACATGCTGCTTTTTACGATGACAGCGTCGCCCCATGTTCTGGCTAACCAAAAGTAGCAGGCTCCCCGCATGAAATAGGATTGCCCCAGGTAGAAATTTTCCCTGCTTTTTTCCAATTGGGCTTTGTACAAGTTCTCGGTCATCAGGTGGGTGTTGACAATCACGTTGTAGTACCCGTTCCATTGTTGTTGTTTGTTCCGGTTGATGAAAAAGATGGGGTCGAGGCTGCGAACCCGTTCGATGTCCGGCGCGTTGTAGACCCGGTCGGTTTTGATGCCCATGTGTTCTTGTTGGGTGACTGCGCTCCAAATCATTCTGAAATCGGCTTCCATTTGTCTGAGCAATGCGTCGCAATCCCGTTCTTCGTAGAAAAAGTGGTCGAACGTGGCCGATGTTTCTGGTTCCAGATTCAAATCGCATCCTCCGAATGAGAGTGAGGCAATGCAGGCTATGTAAGTGAGAATTTTTTTCATAGAGTATTAGAAGTTTACGGTTAAACCAATTGTCCATTTCCTCGCCAAGGGATATTGTGTTCCTAAGTCAATCCCCGTGTGTAAGTTTACCACTTCAGGGTCTAGTCCGGAATAGTTCGAGAGCATGAAAATGTTCTCTCCGGTGACAAAAATCCGGACATTGTCGATATGTAGTTTTTTTGTGTATTCTTTGGGAACATTGTATCCGATGGTCAATTGCTTCAATTTGGCGTAGCTGACTTTTTCCAAATCGGAGTCGAACATGCCCGAATATTGTATGGTGTTGTTCGGATAGACTCCAAGAGCGGGATATTTTGTCTCATCCCCAGGAGTTTGCCAGAATTCGTCAAGGCTGATGTGTGCCAGTAAGGGACGGGAACCGTATCCCGGAGAAGACAATGTCCTCCAGTGCTGTGCGTTTACCATGTTTCTTCCCAATTCATACATGATGAGTAGGTTGAGGTCAAAGTTGCGCCATGTGAATTCGCTGGCGAAGCCCCCGTACAAAGTGGGAAGGGCGCTCCCCACATAGTAAATGTCCTCTTCCGTGATTTGGCCGTCGCCATTTAAATCCACAGGTTTGCGCATGCCTAAAGTGTAGAAATGTTCCTCGTCTCCTTCCGGCGATAGCACATGTTTTTTGCCTTCTTCGTCATATACATAAGGAATGTCGTCTGTTGATTGGATTAGTCCTCCGTCTTTGTACAAATAAATGCCGCTCATCGGTTTGCCGATAACCATGCCGTCGGTGTCCACGCCCAAGTAGCTTTTTTCGAACCGGTTCCAATTTTTGGCCAGGTTGAAGCGGGCTCTCCACGTGAACGGACCGTCCCGGAAGATGTCATATTTGAAATCTATCTCCAACCCTTCGTTGGACACTTCCATGGCGTTTTGCCATTGTGTGCCTGCGGAGCCATACGTGTCTCCTGGCAGGGCGACTTTGTAAATCAAGTCGCGGGTGTATTTGTAATAGTAGTCAATCGTGAGGCTCATTTTGTACTCGAACAGGTCGATGTCGAGACCGAAATCATATTGGTCGGATTCTTCCCATTTTAATTTGTGGTTGGTCACTCCCTCGGGGGCCATGCCTTGCACTCCGTCGAATTGACTTCCGATGCTCATCAGGCCTTGCGCCAAATAAGGCACGCCGAATTGGCTGCCTGTGCGTCCCCAACTGGCTCTGATTTTACCGTAGTCCAGCCACCAAGCCCAACGCATAAATTTTTCTTCCGAGAAGGCCCATCCCAAAGCGACGGAGGGAAATGTTCCCCACCGGTTGCCCGAACCAAACACGGATGAGCCGTCTCTTCGCAAAGTGGCTTCCATGAGATATTTGGTGTTGTAATTGTATGCGATACGGCCAAAATAGCTAAGCATAAGTGTCTCCGTGAAACTGGACTCGTAGTGCTGGAGCGCCCGGTAATCTCCCGACACGGAATTGTATATTTCTTGAGGGAAAATGGCGCTCACGTAATGGATGGAATTGCTCGGAGAGCCCAGCCCCCATCCGCCGATGGACCAGTTCATGCTTTTTTCAATAGAAAATCCCAAAAGAAAATCAAAATTGTGGATGTCTTTGAGTGAGAAATTGTAGTTGACCAAGTTGTCATTGGTTAGCATAATGTCTCGTTCCACTGCGCCTTGGGACTTTGCCTCTTTGTAACTTGGGTCGAGGTAGTCGGGGGAAAACGTGTTTAGATTTGCTTGGGTGAAATCCACGGCCAATGACGAAGAGGCGTGCAACCCTTTGATGATGTCAAGTCCTAATTGCAAGCTTCCCCGTAGGCGGTAAGATGTGTTGGATTCGATTTTCCCGTTTAGTTGTTCGAGCATGATGTCGAACATTTCTCCGCTGCCGGGCATTAAGGTGGAGTTGGCCGAAGGATCTACGGTCAGTGACTCCGCTAAGCCTGCGGCGCTTCCCGAGCCGCGGCTTCTGTCGGTATAGGCGACGTAGACACGGGAATCGATGGTGAGGTCTTTCACAGGCACGACGGACAGGTTGGTTAAAAGATTTCCCCGGATGAAATTACTGCCCGGCATGATGCCTTCTTCTTTGTAGAATCCGCCTCCTATCAAATAGTTGATGGTTTCTGTGCCTCCGCTTGTTTGGATGTTCACGTTATAGATTCGTCCGGGACGGAACACGATTTTGTACCAGTTTGTGGAGTTGTTGTAAAAGGGATTCAAGGAGTCTTGGAGGATTTTCATACTGCCTCCGGAGGAAATGCCGAAACCTTTGTTCCAAAAGAGGTCGTAGTCCGCACCGTGTAGGGCGGCTTCGAATTTGTCGGTCGGATAACGATATTCGCCGGTTGTGGCGTCGTAGTAGGCGCTTTGGGTGGCTTTCATCATGGCTATGTGGTAAAGACGTTCTCCCCGTCCGCCGATTTGTTCGGGACTTTCCGGCAAAATAGAGCCTGAGTAAGAGAAGTTGGCGGAGAATTTGCCTCGTCCTTTGCGTCCTTTCTTGGTGGTGATTAGAATGACACCGTTGGCGGCTCTTGAACCATAAATGGCCGCGGAAGCCGCGTCCTTTAACACGTCGATGGATTCGATGGTGGAAGGGTCTATCTCAGCCAAGGTATTGGTCCCTGTGACAGGAGAAGTGAACGAGTTTACGGGTACTCCGTCTATGATATACAAGGGGGCGCCACTGCTTTTGTAGGCGGCCTCGTCGTCCAACAACGAGTTGTATCCGCGGACTGCCACGCTGTTTCCTCCGCCTCCCGGCGAGCCGGATTGCTGGAACACTCCCAAGCCGGCGATCCGTCCTTGCAGCAGGTTCTCCAAACTTGGAGAAGGAACATCCTTGATGTCTTCAGCTTTCACGCTGGAGATTGCGCCAACGACTTCCCGTTTTTTCCGGTTGCCGTAACCGATGACTTGCACTTCGTCCAAGTCCGAGGCGTCCACGCTCATCGTCACCAGCAATTCCTTGTCTGCCGAGAATTTCTTTTCAATGGACTTATAGCCCACGAATGTGAAAATCAAAGTTCCTGTTTTTTGTGGGAGTTTCAACATGAACTTGCCTTCCGAGTCGGTGGCGGTCCCCACGGTTGTGCTGTCCAGGATGACGGTTGCTCCTGGCAGCGGATTCCCTTTTTCATCAACCACTTTTCCCCGGATAATGTAAGTTTCTGGTTCAGAGACTTGGGCACGGATGATGATTTGATTGTCATTGATAGAGTAAGCCAATCCTTTGGACGGCAGGAAGGAGTCCAGAATTTTTTCTATTGTTTGGTCAACGGCATTTACGTCGACAAGGCCTTTCCCTTTGATTAATTCCGCATTGTACAGGAAGTTTTTCCCCGACAATTCTTCCAGCTTGTCAAACACGGCGATTAATGAGGCTTGTTTCATTTGAAGCGTGATCGTTTTCTGTTGGGTCACGGCGAAAACGTTTATTTCCGCCATGCAAAGAAGAAATAAGCAGGCAGAACGGACTTTCACGTGAAATTTGTTTTTTTTGAATACGTTCTTCATAATTATTTTGTTTGATTGATTACTCTTCTCGTTGAAAATTAGGAAACTTTGCTGACCACGACTGTTTTGTCGCGGATGCTGAATTCCAGCTCGTTCATTTCTCGGAAATTTTCCAATACTTCGTTTAGTGTCTCGTATCGTTTGATTTTTCCCGTGTATGTGAAATCTTGGACTTCTGGGTTTTGGAAGAACACTTCAAAATCATACCATTGGGCTAACGTGCGCATGACTTCCCGTAAGGGTGTCTCGCGAAACGCGAACAAGTCTTGCTGCCAAGCGGTATAGTAGCTTGTATTTACTTTCTTGCAGTCTATTGTGCGTAGTTTTTTGTCAAAAGATGCTTGCATCTCAGGAGTTAAAATGACTTCTTCTGTGCCTTGCTCGTTTTCCACCTTCACTTTTCCTTGAATGAGTGTCACTTGTTGTTTGTCTGCCTCCTCGTATGCCATTAAGTTGAATTTTGTCCCGAGTACTTTTACGTTGAGGTGTTTGGAGTGGACGACAAACGGGTGGGTCGTGTCTTGAGCCACGTTGAAATAGGCTTCTCCTGTGAGCCAGATTTCCCTTTTTTTGTCTTTTTCAAAGTAGTTCGGAAAATGGAGTACGCTTTCTGCGTTTAGGGTCACTTCGGTCTGGTCGCTTAGCTCCACTTTGTAAGTGGTGCCTCTAGGCACGATGACCGTGTTCCATTCTACTTTTGCGTTGGCTTGTTGGCGGGGTTTGAATTTTAGTTCTTTCCCGTTGCTTTTTAATAAAGTCTCTTTTGTCATGATTTTTCCCGTGGAATCCAAAGAGTAGGACATGCCGGAGGCTGTGTTTAGTTTCACTTCGTGAGGGTGTATCCGGGCGATGGTGACAGGTTCTTGTTGTTGTGATTCAGGCAAGAAGAATAGGCAACTTAGGCATACGAGTGTTGCGATGCAGGCCGCTATGCTCGCTCTTTGGATAAGGATGACGCGATGTCGCCGGGCTATCCGTTTCATCACGTCTTGCCAGTTTCTTTTTTGGTCGAAAAGTGCGATTTGCTGGATTTCTTTTTGCCATGTTTTCTTTTGTAGTTTGCCTAACAATTCCATGTGGGCTGGATTTTGGTTTAGCCAGTCCTGCAGTTTTTGTTTTTGTGGTTCGTCCAAGTTGCCTTGCAAATACAAGGCGATCCATAATTCCAGTTCTTCCGGGTATCTCATAATGTCTATTGTCATTCTGAAAAATCTGACATAATTACAGATGAGAATTCCAAAAGACTAAAAGGAAAAGGATATTTTTTTATGCGCAGGTTAAAATTATTGGAATAGGCCTGGAAATATGAAGATTAACGGATAAAGGTCTTTCAGTTTTTCTCTCAATAGTTGCTTCCCTCTCGCTTTTTGTGCCCTTACAGTGTTTATGCTGATGGATAGTTGTCGGGCGATTGTTTCATTGTCCTGATTCTCGAAATAACTCATGTGGAATATTTTTCGGCACTCAGTCGGAAGTTTGTCTACGGCTTGTTTTAATTTCCGGAACACTTCGGCGAGCAAGGCCTCGTCGTCGGGTAATTCCTCTTCTTCTTTTATCTCTTTTTGGGCTTGTCTGATGTATTGTTTTTTTACATTCTCTTTGTCCAAGTGGTTCAGGCATGCGTTTTTTACTGACAGGTAAAGGAAATTTCGGCAGTGAAGGGGCGATTCAAAATTTTGTCTGGTCTCGATTATGCGCACGAACACGTCTTGCACGAGGTCTTGTGCTGTCTCTGCGTCTTGCACGTAGTTTTGAGCGTAATAACACAGAGAACCGTAATATTTCTTGTATGCCTCTTCGATGTTTTTGATAAAGTTTGTTTTTGAGACTGCCATGTCCGATGCGTTTGTGTCAATATGCAAAAATAGGTAGCGTGGATGAAAAAAGCAAATGGGATGGGGACCGTTATGGGGAAGTGCGCTCTTGAGGTAAAAGAGGCCATTGGGAGTCAGGCGCATGCGCGTCGAGCATGAGGCGTTTTAAGGCGGCGGCTTTTTGGGAATGGCTGTCGATGAGGTTGTCGGATTCGGAAGGGTCGTCGGCGAGGTTGTACAACTCCCACGAACCGCCGTTGGGGGCGGAGGCGTTAAGGTGGATGAGTTTCCAGTCTCCTTGTCGGACGGCTTGTTTTCCGCCTTCTTCGTGAAATTCGAAATAGAGGTAAGAGTGCCGGTGTTGCTGTCCGTGCCCGGTGAGTGAAGGCAGGAAGGAGATGCCGTCGCTGGGGGAAGTTTGGGTTCCGGTCAGTTCGGCAAGAGTGGGAAAAATGTCCCAGAACGTGCAGACATGGTCGGTCGTCCTCGGGGATATTGTGCCTCTCCAAAAGGCGATGAATGGGATACGGATACCTCCTTCGTACAAATCTCTCTTATACCCGCGGAAAATACTGTTGCTGTCAAAAAAGTCGGGGTCCGCGCCGCCTTCCCGATGCGGGCCGTTGTCGCTGGTGAAGATAACCAAGGTGTTGTCAAGAAGGCCTAAACTTGAAAGTTCGTTGACAACTTGTCCCACGTATGCGTCGAGTCGGGATACCATGGCCGCAAACGTGGCTCGGGGATGAGATTGCGAGCTATAACCACCTTTGCGGAAATAAGGGCCGGAGTCACATCCGTGGTAGGGCGTTTCCGGAAATGTTCCCCTGAAGCGTTGAATGATGGAGTCTTCGGGAACGATAAGTTCCGCATGGGGAAGGACGTATGGGATGAAAAGGAAAAAAGTGGAGTCCTTGTGGCTTCGGATGAATTTTAACGCTTGTTGTTGGATAAGGTCTTGGGCGTAAGAGCCGTAAGAGCCATTGTCGTTTTCGGGCAACGGGAGACGGGTAGAGTCGTCCCAAAGGTGGTCCGGATAGTAGTTGTGGGCGAGCAATTGGCAGTTGTAGCCAAAAAACTTGTCCACGCCTTGACGCGTCGGGTCTCCTGAAGTCCCGGGTGCCCCAAGTCCCCATTTGCCGAAAGCTCCGGTGACATAACCGGCTTGGTGGAGCAGTGTGAAAATGTTGGGAAGGCCGGAGGGTAGAGGAAATTGGCCTTCCGGACGCACTTCGATGTTGCCGCGCACGGGGGCGTGGCCTGAATGGAGGCCGGTGAGCAGGCAAGCTCGAGAAGGCGCGCTGACCGTCGTGCCGGCATAGGCTTGAGTGAAACGTATGCCATTGCGGGCGAGGAAGTCGATGTTGGGCGTGGAAAATTTCTGTTGGCCGTAACAACTAAGGTCTCCGTAGCCGAGATCGTCGGCGACAATCAAGACAATGTTGGGATGTCGCTTGTCGTTCGGGTCTTGTTGAGCGGCAATGGTCAGGGGAGTGGTGATAATCCCGGCGGCCAGAGTGGGGAGTAAAAAGCGTGGGGTCATGTTTGTCAATGTTTTTTTTCAAAGGGTAAAGTTAATGATTTTTTTTGAGGTGTGGCTTGTTGGATTATATTTCCTATTTTTGTGTTATGGAAAAAGGAGATTTGACGACTTCGTTTTTGTGGGAACAGCGGCGCTATGCGTTCCGGCGTGATTTCCCGGTCATGGTGAAAGTGGTGGGGCCTGCTTGCAATTTGGATTGCGATTATTGTTATTATGTGGAAAAGGAGGCTTTGTATCCGGGGATGAGGAGGGATTCGTGGCGGATGACCCCGCGGACATTGGAGTTGGTGGTGCGGGACACAATTGCGTCGCAGCTTGGGGACAAGGTGACGTTTATTTGGCATGGAGGAGAACCCACGTTGGCTGGGCTGGATTTTTTCAAGGAGGCCGTAAGGTTGCAACACTTGTACGGGGAAGGGAAAACCGTGGAGAATGTGTTGCAAACAAACGGGACGCTGATAGACGAGCGTTGGGCCGCATTTTTGGCGGAAGAGAACTTTTTGTGCGGTTTGTCTGTGGACGGCCCTGAGTTCTTGCATGACGCGCACCGGCGTTATGCGGACGGACGGGGAACTTGGAGACGGGTCGCCGAATGCGCCCGTTTGTTCCGGCGATATGGCGTGGAGTTTAACACCATGACAACGGTGAATGCGACGAACGCCCGTCATCCGTTGGCCGTTTACGAGGCGATGAGGGAGTTGGGCAGCCGTTTCATGCAGTTTATCCCGATAGTGGAACGGGTGGCCGATGACGAACGGGAAGTTTTTTCGTTGGTGACGCCGAAATATGAACGGTCCGCGTCGGTTTTGTTGGAGAGTGTGGAAGCGCAGGAATGGGGCAATTTCCTTTGCCGGGTGTTTGACGTGTGGGTAAGGCGGGATGTGGGGGTGTGTTATGTGAATATTTTCGATAACACGTTGGCGGGATATGTCGGGGAGCCGCAACTGTGTAGCATGAACGCCCGTTGCACTTGTTCTCCGGCCGTGGAATTTAATGGGGACGTGTATTTGTGCGACCATTTGGTGTATCCGGAATATCGTTTGGGGAATGTGTTGGAACGTTCATTGGCAGAGATGGTGAAGGATGACAGACAATTGGCTTTTGAGGCCGAAAAAGAAATGTCTTTGTCAGAGAAATGCCGGAAATGTGAGTTCTTGCGCTTGTGTGGGGGCGACTGCCCCAAGAATCGGTATGCCCGGGACGGGGAGGGAGTGCCGCTGTCGAGTCTGTGCGAGGGATTCCGTCTCTTTTTTACGCACACGCGCCGGGCTTTTGAGTTTATGGCGGCAGAATTGGCTGCGGGGAGGGCTCCGGCCAATGTGATGCGTTGTAGGGATAAATTCTGAACATTTTGTCTTGGAGTTGCGGCGAATATGTCTTGAGCGGATTTGCGCGGAATGCGGATCAGGATTATCTTTGTAGAGAAATTTAAAATTGAGGAATATGAAATATTTTATGTTGTCAATTGTGTTGTTGCTTGGCGTGTTGTCGTCATGCTCCAATGCGCAAAAGGAAACAGTTATGAAGCAGAATGAAACTCTTGAGAATTTGAAGACCCGCCGGGCTATCCGGGCTTATCAGGACAAAATGCCGGCAATGGAATTGATTGAGCAAGTAGTGGAAGCCGGGACGTATGCTCCGACGGGAATGGGCCGTCAGTCGCCGATTATTGTGGCCGTGACGAACAAGGAGATGCGGGACAGTCTGTCGCGGATGAACGCCAAGGTGATGGGGGCAGACAATGATCCTTTTTACGGAGCGCCGGTCGTGCTTGTGGTGTTGGCTGACAGGAATTGCCCGACATATCTCTATGACGGTTCTTTGGTGATGGGAAATTTATTGAACGCGGCCCATGCGGTCGGTTTGGGCAGTTGCTGGATTCACCGTGCCAAGGAGGTTTTTGAAAGTGAAGAGGGGAAAGCTTTGCTTAAAGCTTGGGGTATCGAAGGCGATTACGAGGGAATAGGAAATTGCATTTTGGGTTATCCCGCGCAGGCCGCCCCTACTCCTAAGCCGCGTAAGCCTGATTACGTGCATTACGTGAAGTAAGGCTTTGTTTGCGGGCGACGAACGGGACAAGTTTATAAAAAGAAAATATCCGGCCTTCCTCTTCCGTCAAAACCGACTGACGAGAAAAGAGTCGGATATTCTTCTGATTCGCAAGCCGCTTGCTTGTCCATGGAAAAAGACGGTGTCTATTGTCGGATTTGTATCGTCGTTAATGGCATAGGAAAGATGAATTCTGAGCATTTTGAAACAGACGAAAGGTATGAAAGATGAAATAATACAATTCCTTAGGGATAATGTCATTGGCAAAATGTTGTTTACCGATGAGGTTGTCTATACGCTTGAAAACGGGAAATTGGAAGGTATATACAACGACCGAATGACATTCTCCAATTTGGTAAGAACTGAAAACGGTTTTAAGTTCGACATGACAACAGTAACCCATGAGCTGGTTTATAATTTGGATGGAAAAGGAGAGAGAACCACCGTTGCCAAAGACTACACAGGTACAAGCGTGTTTTGCTATGAACTGGCTGTGCGGAAAAGTACAAATCAATTGACAGGTTACATGCGTTGTGTTTCTACGACAGTTCAAAACCAGACAATGGAAGCTGTGGCATGTGGAATATTTGATGTCGCCTTTGATGGCAAGGAACTCGGATGGCAAGAAAATCAATTGCTGTATAGGGATAATCCTGCAGGAGAAAATACATACAAACCTGTCGCTTTCGATTCTAAAGTTCGCCTTTTTCTTAATGAAGGGAAAGTCGTGTTTGAGTATTTGCCCACACTTTGGGACGTGGAGCCGAACACATTGGAAAAAAGATTGTCTAAAAACAATTATCCTCCATATATATCGAAAGAAGGATAGATACAAAAACAACGACGCTTAATGCTAAAAATACGATCCTGCATTTTAGGGCGTAAAGAAAGGGTGAAAATCTCATGGCTATGCGATTTTCACCCTTTTTTGCGGAAAGAGAGGGATTCGAACCCCCGGAACCTCTCAGTTCAACGGTTTTCAAGACCGCCGCAATCGACCACTCTGCCATCTTTCCTTTTCCGGGTGCAAAGGTATCTCTTTTTTCGTGTCGGCAAAACTTTTCAAAAGCTTTTTTCCTCTCTTTTTCCTACTTTACAGAAGGGTGAACCATTCGTTGGGATGGCGGGTGGCGTATTTTTCTTCCAATTCTGTGGCGTGGAACTGATAGCCGTCGTGGCCAAAATGTTTCGCTCCCGTCGGGCAAAGTTTCACACAGGCGCAGCATTTGATGCAAATGCCCGCAAGCGTCTTGGGATTTTCCATGGGAATAGAGCCCATGGGACATATTCGGGCGCAGGTGCCGCAACCAGTGCAATTGCCATCCGTGAAGGGAACGATTTTTTTGAAATCAAAAGAGTTGCCTTGACTGTTGCGGGGAGAAAAATATCCTCGGTAAGGATACGGCGTGCCGGGGACCTGTATGGGGGCCGGTTCTTGAATGCTGGCCCAGCCGTTGAAGACTTCAAATGCGAAACGTTTCACGTCTTCGATGTCTTTTTTGTCCGGCCTTCCGGCGGCCAGTATGCGGGAGAAAGAATGTTCCCCGACGAAGGCTCCTGCGGCTATTGGTGTCACGCCTCCTCGTTCTAGGATGTCTCTCAACTCGATGAGGGCGTCGTCATAGGCCCTGTTGCCGAAAAGGACGATGGGAATGCCTGCGGCCTTTTTCCCCGAAAGCTGGGCGAGATATTTTAATAACACATTGGGAACTCTTCCCGCATACACGGGAGTGCCCAGGATGACGAGGTCGTCGCCCTCGAACTGCAGCGGGGCGATGCGTCCCGCAGGCACGGTGAAGTCCGTCAAGACCACCGGGATGTTGAAAAGTCTCCCCAGTTCGTTGGCCAGGCAAGAGACGACGGAGCGGGTCGTCCCCGTCGGACTGAAATAAGCTCCGGCTATTCTATTTGGTATTTTCATGGTGATAATTTTTGAACCATTCTATGAAACGGGTTATGCCGGTCTCCAATGAGATGCCGGGCGTGTAGCCGTAGTCGGCCTGCAGACGGGAGGTGTCTGCCCAGGTCTGATATACGTCGCCGGCCTGCATGCCCACGAATTCTTTGCGGGCTTCCTTGCCCATGTTTTTTTCCAGTTCATGGATGAAATCCATGAGTCGCACGGGGGAACCGTGTCCGATGTTGTATATCGTGGCGGGAACGCCCGGCACGTCTTCCCTGCGGATGCCTGGAGTGGTGACGATTTTCTCTATGCCTGTCACGATGTCGTCTATATACGTGAAGTCTCTGGAGAGTTTTCCGTTGTTGAACACCCGTATCGTTTTGTTCTCTTGAATGGAACGGGCGAAGAGCATGGGAGCCATGTCCGGTCGCCCCCAAGGACCGTAGACCGTGAAAAATCGCAGGCCGATGGTCTTGATTTGGTACAATTGGGAATAGGTGTAGGCCATCAGCTCGTTGCTCTTTTTGGAGGCGGCGTAGAGGCTGACGGGATGGTCAACCCGGTCTGTTTCCTTGAAAGGCACGTTGGCGTTGTTTCCGTACACGGACGACGAGGAAGCGTACACTATTTTTTCCTGATGGTGCCGCTTGCAGGTTTCCAGCAGGTTGGCGAAACCGGCGATGTTGCTTTGAATGTATGATTCCGGATGGGTGAGGCTGTAACGCACGCCGGCTTGTGCGGCGAGATTGACCACGCAGTCGAACCGTTCGCTGGCAAAAAGTTCGTTGAGGGCGGCCGTGTCGCACAAATCCGTTTGGCAGAACGTGTATTGTTCGTATTTTTCGGAGCGTGTGGCCTTCCCCGGTTCCGGATGGACAATGCCGCTGGTTCTTAGTCGGTCCAGTTTCAAGGATACGTCATAGTAATCGTTGATGGAGTCGATGCCGTATACGGAGTGGCCTTGTTCCAGCAGCCTGTTGGCTAAACTGTTGCCGATGAATCCGGCGGTGCCCGTGATGAGTATGTTCATGTCGTTTTATATTTAGTCGGTCAAGATGATTTCTCCGTTCATGTTCCCGCTTTCGGTTATGGAGCCTAAACGCACGGGAATGATGCGGTTGGCCAATGCGTGGTCGTATGGTGTCTCCACTCGGATGTAATTGTCTGTGAATCCGCAAATGAAACCGTTCGCCTCGCTGTCTTCAAAAAGCACGGGGCGTGTCTGTCCCGAATGGCTGGAGTAAAAATCCCGCAACTTGCGGTCGGAGATTTCCAATAAGGTCTCCACTCTCCGGTGTTTCTCCGCTTGCGGCACGACGAGCGGGATTTCCAACGCTTTTGTGCCGGAGCGTTCGGAGTAGGGGAACACGTGCAGCCGGGAAATGTCGAGTGAGTCCACGAACCGGCGAGAATCCTCGAACGCCGATTCCGTTTCGCCCCTCATGCCGGCGATGATGTCCACCCCGATAAAGGCGTCGGGAATGAGGTCCTTGATGCGGCGGACTTTCTCTGCGAACACTTCCCGCGTGTAGCGTCGGCGCATGAGGCGTAGGACATCGTCGCTTCCCGATTGTAAGGGAATGTGGAAATGGGGCATGAAATGGCGCGATTCGCTCACGAAGCGAATGATTTCGTCCGTTAACAAGTTCGGCTCGATGGAGGAGATGCGGAACCGTTCCACCTCGTCCAGTCCGTCCAAAGTCTTCAGCAGGCTCAAAAATGATTCTTCGTGGCCCCGGCCGAAATCCCCTGTGTTCACTCCCGTGAGGATGATTTCCCGGATGCCGCGGCTGGCGGCGTCTTTGGCTGCCTTTGCCACTTGCTCCACGGTGGCGCTGCGGCTGCGTCCCCGGGCAAAGGGGATGGTGCAGTAAGAACAGAAATAATCGCATCCGTCTTGTATCTTTAAAAAACAGCGGGTCCGGTCGCCATAGGAATAGGCCAGGTCGAAATCGTTCAATTTGAACACGTCGCAGGTGCGTGTTTCCTGTCTTTCTTGCGTTTCCGTTTGTTTGAGGATTTGTGCCACGCGCAGCTTGTCTTTGGCGTTCAGCACGAGATTCACGCCCGCGATGGCCATTAGTTCTTCCGAGCGTAGTTGGGCGTAACATCCGATGACGACCACGAACGCTCCCGGGTTGTGGTGTGCGATTTTCCGAATCAACTGACGTCCCTTCTTCTCCGCCACGTCCGTGACGCTGCATGTGTTGACGATGAAAATGTCCGCTTCCTCGTTTTCTTCCACGGTCACGGCCCCTGCTTGTTCCAATTGGTGGCGGACGGTGGATGTCTCGGAGAAGTTTAATTTGCAACCTAACGTGACGTAAGCAATCTTTTTTCCCGCGATGTCCATGTTCCTTCCTTTAATGTCCGCGGCAAAGGTAGTAAAATTTGGATTGGCTATGTCGTTTTTTATGCCTACTTTTGTGAAACGGATAAAACACGGGACACCATGAAGTATTATGTCATAGCGGGGGAGGCGTCGGGTGACTTGCATGCCTCCAACTTGATAAAGGGATTGATTCGGCACGACCGGCAGGCGGATGTCCGCGGCTGGGGAGGCGACTTGATGCGGGATGCGGGATGTGCCATCGTGCGTCATTATAAGGAGACGGCTGTCATGGGATTCCTCACCGTGTTGAAAAACCTTGGGAAGATTCGGCGGAACATCGCCGCTTGCCATGCGGACATCTTGGCTTGGCGCCCGGATGTCGTGATTCTCGTGGACTACGGCGGGTTCAATTTGCGTTTGGCCGCATTGTTGCAAGGAAGCGGCATAAAGATATTTTACTATATCTCGCCCAAAATATGGGCGTGGAACACCGGGCGAGTGAGGAAAATCAAACGTCTGGTTGACCGCATGTACGTCATCTTTCCCTTTGAGGTCGATTTCTACGCCAAGTACGGTTATGGGGCCAAATATGCCGGCAACCCGCTCGTGGATGCCATTGAGGAGCGGGAGCGCAAGGATGAGACATTCGCCGAGTTCGTCGCCGCCAACGGCCTTTCCGGCAAGCCGATTGTCGCCCTGCTGGCGGGAAGCCGGGCCCAGGAGTTGAAACATGTGTTGCCCAAAATGCTGAAAATGGTCGGGCGCTTCCCCGATTACGAGTTTGTGATAGCGGGTGCGCCTTCGATGACGGAGGCGGATTATGCGCCTTATTTGCGGGGATTGGACGTGCGGGTTCTTTATGGACAGACTTATCGGTTGGTGCGGCAGGCTCGCGCTGCGTTGGTCACTTCCGGCACTGCGACTTTGGAAACGGCTTTGTTGCGCACGCCGCAAGTGGTTTGTTATAGCGGGGAAGGAGGTGTGGTCAGTTATTGTCTTTTCAAGGTGTTCGTGAAAGTGAGGTTTATTTCGTTGGTCAATTTGGTCGCCGGGCGGGAAGTTGTGAAAGAGTTGCTGATGCAGCGGCTGAACGAACGTAACCTTTTCCGCGAGCTCTCGGCCATATTGCCGGACGGGACGGTCCGTTCCCGCATGTTGCAGGGCTACGACGAGGTGATTCACAAAATGGGTTGTGCCGGGGCTTCGGATCGTTTCGCCTCGATGATGATTTCCGATTTGCTGCTGTGATTTTTTTCAAAGAAAACTCGTGTTTCTTTTGCAAATAATGGCAAAAGGCTTATCTTTGCACCCGCTTTTTCGATAAAGCGAGTGTTCATTGAATGATGGGGAGATACCAAAGTGGCCAACTGGGGCTGACTGTAACTCAGCTGACTTGCGTCTTCGTAGGTTCGAATCCTGCTCTCCCCACACTTTGCGGAAATAGCTCAGTCGATAGAGCACTAGCCTTCCAAGCTGGGGGTCGCGGGTTTGAGTCCCGTTTTCCGCTCTCATGTGTAAGCAGTTACAAAAGTGACTGCTTATTTTTGTCTTCAACAAATACAACAAACCAATCTGTCGGACATGAGACACGGACGGTTCCGGTGACGCTTGCCGCAGGTGTCCAGCGCATGTTCCTTCAGTTCGGGTGCCAAATAGTTACAGAACTCGTCCAATATGCAGAAAATTTCTATTAATAACACACAATTGAATAGCTAAGTATTACACACTAATTCATTTTGATAATCATAATAATAACAGCAATATGAACGCTTATTGGTTGATAAAAGCCAGCATTTATTTTCTCCGGCATTGAAAAATTCCCCCTACATTTGAACAGTAAACATTAAAAACAAATACCGTGAAAAATACCTCTATTTTAGGAGCTGTGGCAGGAGACATATTAGGCTCTTCCTATGAATTTTACTCTGTAAAAGACTATCATTTCAATCTTTTCAATGAAGAATCTGCATTCACAGATGACACAGTACTCACTATGGCTGTGGCTGATTGGATTCTCCATGACCCAGAATTATCATCCAATACTCTCGTAGATTACCTCCAGAGCTATGGTAGGACATATAGAGGAAGAGGATATGGGGATTATTTCTACCAATGGATTTACTCTAAGAATCCTACTCCTTATAACAGCTATGGAAATGGTTCTGCCATGAGAGTGAGTCCCATTGGCTTTGCTTTTGACACCTTGGCAGAGACACTGGACATAGCCAAAAGGAGTGCAGAAGTCACCCACAACCACTCAGAAGGTATCAAAGGGGCACAAGCCACTGCAGCGGCTATCTTTTGGGCAAGACAAGGAGAAACCAAAGAGAACATTAGGAAAAACATCTCCCAATTTTTCGGATATGACCTCCAAAGAACCTGCGAAGAAATTAGGAAAGATTACAACTTTAGTGCTACCTGTCAAGGAAGTGTGCCTGAATCCATAATAGCCTTTTTGGAGAGCACAGACTATGAAAGTGCTATCAGATTAGCCATTTCCTTTGGAGGGGACAGTGACACCATGGCTTGCATCACAGGAGGAATTGCATCTGCCTACTACAAAGAAATTCCCCAGACTATTGCAGACTTCACAACATCTTTATTACCCGAAAAATTTCTCAAATTAATACAAGAATACAACAACAAATTCATCAACAAATAAACCGACCATTAATCACTCGGAATAAGATTGTAGCCATTCCCTATTCCCACAACCCTCCCCATTATGATGGAAAAACAATTTTCCAAGTTCTTTTTCATAATTCCAAATTTAGTTATACATTTGTCCCAGCTTAATTATGCAAAATGGAGGGCGGCGAGTACCGTGACGGGAAGGCCGCCCAATTTTATTATTGGCGAAAATCCGCGTCAAGACGTCCAAGTGCCATATTCGCAAATCGGCAATATTGTCCTCTCGTTTTTATACGTGTAATACGAACGGTTGATTGTGCGGTCAATTCCTTTTTATTGTTTTTATAGTGGAAAATATGTCGTGTCGCGTTTCCTCTCTCCAATGCGGCTTCTTTTTCGTCATTGGCGGGTGAAGCGGAAAATGAGGGTGTATTGGCCTTTCATGGGCAGCCCCTCTCGGTTCCATGAGGACTCGTCCTTCCGGTCGTTGTAGACATCCACTAGGAAATCGGTAGGCTCGTATTGCACAATGCGCACCTCCAACTCGTCGTCGCCGATGAGACGGAAATCCACGTTGGCCTCGCCCACGTTGCGGGTGGTGGGGGAGAAGGCCAGATTGACCTCGCTGAAGGTGCTTCGGACGACTTCCCTGTCAAGGTGTTCTTCGAGGTCGACGCTACTTGAGTGGTAATACATGTGGTCGTCGCCCGTGCCGGTAAGAGTGACGGTGGCTCCGTCGATAAAGTAATTCCTCAAGTCGCCGACGAGTCCGGTCGTGTTGACGGCGTTACGACCGTCACGGGTCTCGAAAGTCAGCACGTCCGCCGGATCGCACGAGGGAAGTTCCGTTGGGTCCTCGTTGACTAGTCCGCCGTAATATTTGACGTTCTCGGAAAGAAATTCTTTGAATTTCCAGTTGCCCAGCAGATTGTCGAACGTGACGGGGCCGTCGATGGTGATGTAGGCCCGGTCGTTGTCGAGGGAGGCCAGGAAGCGGTCGTTTTCCGAGAGTCGCAACACGATTTTGTCTTTCCCCTCCTCCTTTTTCAGCCGTCTGATGCGGACGAGGCCGATATAGGCGTCCTTGGCGTAGAGGAATTCTTGCTCATCCCCGACAATCTCGTAGTGTTCGCCCAGTTCGGCGGTCGATTCGGGGTCGATTTCGAAGGGTATGTGGATGTCGTAAGATGGTGACTCGTAGTCGCTCGACCCCACTTGCAGCCTTACGCCCACGTTGCCCTCCTCGTAGAGGTCGTATTCCGTGGCTGCGAATGACACCGTCATGGGGGTCCTCGTTTCCATGGGAATTGTCGTTTGAGCGTAATGGCCGGTCTTGTACCCCTCGGGGGCTTCCAAAGAGAGGATTATCTCGCGGTGCTCGCTGAAATTGTTCTGGGGTGTGACGGTGACAACGGCGGAGTCTTGCCCTGCGGCCACGTTGAATTCTTGCGCCGAGAGGACGTATTCGTCGCCCGACACGGCGTTTCCTCCTATGGAGAAGGGTATGGCCACTGTTTGTGTCGTCGGTTGCGACAGGCGTATTTCCACTTTCAGAGGCTCGTTTTCCGGCAGAATGTGGTAGGGCCTCGTGAAAGAGACGGTCTGGAAGTTGTCGTTGTCGTCGGAGCAGCCGTTTAAGGCGGCGGCTCCGAGTGCGGTAAGGAATATGAATGTCAGTTTTCGCATACTTTGTCAGTTTTAGAGGGTTGTTTCGTTTTGTGCGGCTTCCTCGGCGGCTCGTTCCGCCACGGCAGCCTCGTATTCCGCCTGCATGTTTTTGATGAGGTCTCGCTCTTCGTAGGAGAGGCGGGAGGTGGGGATTTCAATGCTCCAGCCGGTGACGTCTTCCGTGCGGGGGCCAAGTTCTTCCGTATTGTCGCACGCCGACAGGGCGACTGCCAGGATTGTCAGGTAAAAGTGTTTCATGTCGTTTGTTTTTTATAATTGGTCGTATCCGGGATTTTGTTGCAAATCGGGGTTGGCGATTAGGTCGTGGTTGCGCAGGGGCCAGGTGTACATGTATTGTTCCGTGGTGTATTTCACCCCGTTGTATCCGACCCAAAATTCTGGTCGTCCGTTGCGTTTCAGCTCGAACCACCGGTCGCACTCCATGTAGAGCTCCTTGCGCCGCTCGTTGAGAATGGCGGCCATGAGGGGAGTCAGGGCGGCGCCGGTGCAGTCGGTCGTGACGAGGCCGCACGTCGTCGCCGAGGGAAGATTGTCGGCCGTCAAGGGCTGGTAGTCGCTGATGCGTTTTTCCCGCAGCATGTTGAGGTAGCGAAGGGCGTTCGTCTCGTCGCCCAGGTGGGCGTAACTTTCCGCTATGATGAGGCACATTTCCGACGAGCGCACGAAACCGTTCATCCTTTTCGTGTTGAGAAATTCTTTGTCAAAAAATAGTTCGTAGCGGATATCTCGCTCTTTTTCCTCGAACAGGGCCGCCAAATCGAGGTCCAGCGGACGGTAACGGGAATAGCGGGAATAGATGTTGTTGAACATCGTGGTGGGGCTGTTTTGCGTCCATGTGGCGAAAATCACTTCCTGCGGCAGGGTTTCCAGGGGCGGCACGGACTGTATCATGGCCTCGTACTCGTCGTTTTCCGCCAAGGGGTATTTTTCCAGCACGGACTGGGCGGTTTCGATGGCGTTCTGCCATTCCTGTCCCCAAAAGTAAGTGCGGGCGAGGAAGGCCTCTGCCACGTCCGATGTCATGGGGTACGCCTCGTCGTTCATGTTCATTTCCACGGCTTCCCGCAGGTCGTTGACGATGAAGTTGACGGTGGTTTGCAAATCGCCTCGTCCGGGGGCGGCGTTCATGTCGAAGTGGTCCACGATGGGCACCCCCATGGTTTCCCCGGCGCTGGATGCCTCGTATGGCTCGCAGAATTCCCGCATGAGCGTGAAATAGGCGATGCCCCGCAGGGTGCGGGCGGCGGCGACGGTTTTGTCCCACAGCTCGCTGCCGTCGTCCTTCATGTTGTCGAGCACGATGTTGGCGTCCCGGATAGGCTCGTACAACGCCTCGAAGCGGTAGATGGCGGAACCCATGTACGCTCCCACGTACATGGGAATGTAAGAGGAGCTTGTCCCCGTCGACAGGCTGGCGTTCAAGTTGTCGGTGAATGCCTCCATGCGGAGCACGTCATAGAAGGTGTAGTAGGGAGGATTGCCGGAATATTTGTCGCCCACGTTGAACATCCATGTGTTGATGAGAGAGGCGTAATCCTCCGTGGTCTCGGGAAGCACCTTCCCGAAATTGTCCGTTTCCAGATAGGAGTCGCACGACGCGCTCCACCAGCCGAACAGTAATGCGATGTATATGATTGGTGATTTCATGATGTCTCGTGTTAAAATCCTAAATTAATGCCGAACGCCACGGAACGGGTGATGGGGTAGGTCTGTCCCGGTGTTTCCGGGTCGATTCCGGAATAGTTCGTGAACGTGAAGAGGTTGCTCGCCATGACGGAGAAACCGAGCGAGGAGATTCCCCAATGTTCCAGAAGGTGTCGCGGCAGGTTGTAGGACAGTGTGATGTCTCTCACTCGCAGGTACGACACGTCTTCCAGAAAGCTGCCGAGCGTGATGCTGCTCGAGGTCACGTTGTAAAGGTCGAGGTTCAGCACTTCCCCGAGCGGGTCCACGATGCGGGGGTATTTCACGCCTTCCGTGCGGGAGGGCGTCCAGCGGTTGGTGCGGTCCCGGCGCACGTTGAGGTGGTTGGTGTATAGGTCGCTGTAAGAAGTCTGGGGAGTCTCGTTGCCGTAATAGTCGATGTCTTCGTAAGAAGCGGCGGGAGTGATGCGGTTGTCCACCTTCGCCCCGAAGGAATAGGCTCCGCCAATGCCGAGCGACAGGTCGCGCCAGGAGAGGTTGAGGTAGAAGCCTCCGGTGAAAGGAGCGGTGCTCGTGCCCAGATAATAGCGGTAGTTCGCCGTTTTGTTCAAGTCCGAGGCGGAGGATATCTCGGCGTCCGGACGCAATTGATACATGTATATGCCGTAGAACGGGTCGATGCCGATTTCCTTGCCTCCGAAAATGGACTCCAAGGGATAGCCTTCGTATTTTCCCTCGCTGATGGCTCCCGTGGGCGACACGTATTTGCTGAGCACGTTGCGGTTCCAGGCGACGTTGGCGTTCATCCTTAGCTTGAGGTCCCGCCCGTCGATGATTTGCACGCCGAGGGTCCCTTCCACGCCCTTGTTTTCGATTTCCGAGGTGTTGTGGGCTTGGCCGGTGAATCCCGTGGTGCTCACCACCATCGTGCGGGTAATCACGTCCATGCTCTTGCGCCAGTAGGCTTCCACAAGCCCGCTCACCCGGTCGTCGAAGAGACCGAAGTCGAGGGCCGCTTTCAGGTCGCGGGTCTTCTCCCAGCGTAAGTGGGGATTGGGTGCGGTCTGTACTTCTCCGACAGGCATGCCGTTCCAGCTGTCCCTGTCGTCAAATTCGATGACGAGTTCTTTCAAGGCTCCCGCCACCACGTTCCCCGTGAATCCGGCGGAGACCCGCAATGTGAGGTGGCTGAGCGTCGGCTTTAGGCTTTGCGTGAATGGCTCCTCGTCGGCGTTCCATGCCGCGCCGAGTGACCAGGTGGGGTTGAATTGCTCGTCGCTGCCGAAATTGTTCGAGCCGTCCGTGCGGAACGAGGCGTTGAAGACATAGCGTTCCCGGTAGGCGTATTCCAGCGAGGCGTAGAACGAGGCGAACTTGTTTTCGGACTTCGTGGTGCCCATGGAGCCGTCGAGTAGGTCGCGGTAGTCGAAACTTCCGTCCGGGTCTTCCGGCGTGATGGCGAGTCCGCTGTCACGATTATATCCGTACCGTTTCATGTAGGAGCGTGTGTTCCGAGAGCCGCGCAACTCGGCTCCGGCCAGCACGTTGAGGTAGTGCTCGCCGCGGAACAGGTCGGTGTAGGAGAATTGTCCGCGGACATTGTAGCTCTCTCCGTTGGCGTTGGCTTCCGAGATGGAGGCGTATTGGTTTTCCGTGTTGTTGTTCGTGTCGAAATAGAGCCGGTCTGTCCAAGCGGCGTAGGTCTCTTCGCCGAGGACGGTTTTGTCCTTCGTGTTCGTGAATGTGTAAGACATCAGTCCCGAGAACTGCAATCCGCCTGTGATGTCCAATGTTAGGGTCGCCTGGCCTGTGGCTGAGAATTTCTTGCTGTCGCCTTCCGTCTCTTCCAGTTCCCGGAGGATGTTGAAACCTTGCGGGGGAAGATGGCTTGCCAAGTAGTCCTCGCCTTCGTTGATGTTGTTCAGGTTAAAGTACGTCATGTCCGCCCGATAGCTTCCGTCCTCGTTGTACGGACGTTCGTAGGGATTGGCGAAATAGGCGTAGGTGTACGGGTCCACGGTCGTGGCCGGTCCTTGGGACACGAGGTTCGACACGGACAGGCTCACGCCCCACTTGATGTGTCGCGAAGGGGAGAGGTTCACCTTTGCGTTCACCGTGTAGCGGTCGAAACGGTCTTGTTTTAAGAGTCCTTCTTCCGTGGAATAGCCCAGTGAGGCGTAATAAGTGGCGGTCTGCGAGCCACCGGAGAAAGAAAGGTGGTGCGTCATGCTGAACGAGTTCTGGAATATCTCCCGGAACCAGTCCGTCGAGTGCGAGCGCAGCTCGTTCAGGTAAGTCGCCTTTTCCGTCTCGCTCATCGCCTCGAAGTTTTCCGTGTCGGTCCACAGCGTGCCGTTCTTTCCGATGCGGTCGGTGTGCAGCATGCCGACGATGCCTACTACCGGCACGTGGGCGGCTCCTGCGGCGAGGTTCGCCGCTCCGAATTCCTGCCAAAGTTCCTCCTCCCAGTCCAGCTTTTCGGCGGAATTCATCAGGTTGTTGTCCCGCTGGGGTTGCAGGCCCACTCCGAAGCGGGCCGAGTAATTCACCCGGGTTTTCCCCGCTTTCCCCTGTTTCGTGGTGATGACGATGACACCTCCGGCGGCCCGCGAGCCGTAGATGGCCGAGGCGGCCGCGTCTTTTAGAATGGTGATGTCTTCGATGTCGGAAGGATTGATTCCGGCTACCCCGTTCATGAATATCTCGTTGAAGTTGCCGGAATTCACTTCTTCGGCGTCAATCTCGGGCAACTCGTCCTGCAAGGGCACGCCGTCCACCACCCACAGTGGCTCCGTGCTGCCGTCGATGGAGTTCGTCCCTCTGATTTTGATTTTCGACGAGGCTCCGGGGCGGCCTGTGTTCGTCACGGCCACTCCGGCCACCATCCCTTGCAGCAGGTTGTCTATCGTCGTGGGAATCCTGTTTTCCAAAGACTCGCTCGTCACCACGGCGATGGAACCCGACGCCCGTCGTTTTGTGGTCGAGTAGTAACCTGTTTTCACTACCTCGCTTAAAGAGGCCGTCGTTTCTTTCATGACGACAAGCAAGGCCTGCCGAGGATTTGAGATTTCCTCTTCCACGGACTCCATGCCGATAAAAGAGAAGACCAGCACCGCGCCCTCGTTGTCGGGAACGGAGATGCTGAACCGGCCTGAGTTGTCCGTGGCTGTTCCGATGTGAGTCCCTTTGAGCAGGACGGTCACTCCCGGGAGCGGAAGGGAATCCTGATCGACCACTTTTCCTTTTATGGTGACCATTTTTCCCTCGTCTTCATGGGAATGGGAAATGCCTGGCCTGATAGCATGGCCGGGTAGGCAGAAAAGTAGCATGCAGCATAGCGGAAGCAATATGCCTGGCTTCTTCCCCTTCTTCATTTTCACGTGTTTCAAGTGTTTACACATATGTAATAATTTAAACTGTTTGACGGTCGCAAATTTAGAACATGGAAATCTTGATAAAAATCCCCAATAATTGGGATTTTTTACGCATTGCATCCCCCTATTTGGTGATGTCTCCTTCGGGGCGATTCATTATCTTTGCCATTGAATTAAAGTAGTGGATTATGCGAGAATTTATAGAATCGGGTTTGCGTTCATGGGGGATAAGCGTGGGAGATGTCACAATGCTTGTCGTGCTGATTGTGTTGATGCTTGTGGTGGCATGGGTGGTTTATTTGATAGCCAGGAAATGGGTGGCCCGGGGGGTGATGAAGCTGACGGGGAAAACAGCCACCACGTGGGACGATTTGATGTTCGACCAGCATTTCTTCACTCGGTTGGGGTTGCTGATTGCTCCTTTTGTGGTGGAACTGTTTTTGTTTAACTTGTTCGATCCGGAGAAATGGAGTTATTTCATCGTGTTGGACAAGATTATTAAGATATGGATTACCATTGCCGCCATCCTGTTGGTTTCCGCGGTGCTGGACGGGGCCAATCGGATTTACGAGAATTATCCGCTGGCCAAGCATCGTCCCCTGAAGGTGTTTATCCAGATAATCAAGATAGTCCTTTATTGCGCGGCGGGAGTCATCGTCATCAGCATCTCCATCGGCAAGTCGCCGGAGGCCCTGTTGGTGGGGATGGGGGCCTTCGCCGCCGTGCTGATGTTGGTGTTCAAGGACACGATATTGGGCTTCGTGGCGGGAGTGCAATTGATGGCGAATAATATGATTCGCATCGGCGACTGGATTGTGATGCCGAGCCACGGGGCGGACGGACTGGTGCTGGAAATCAACTTGACGACAGTGAAAGTGCAAAACTGGGACAAGACGATTTCCACCGTTCCCACGTACAAGTTGGTTTCCGAGTCGTTCACCAACTGGCGGGGCATGTGGGAGTCCGGCGGGAGGCGCATCAAACGCTCGGTGAACATTGACATCCATTCCATACACTATTTGACGGACGATGAAATCGAGGCGTTGAAAAAGTCTTCCCTGTTGGGCGGCTATGTCAAGCAAAAAGAAGCGGAACTGGCCGCCTACAATGCCAATCGCCCGACCCTGTTGGACGAGAAACGGATGACGAATATCGGCACGTTCCGGGAATACATGATGGCGTGGCTGAATAGAAACCCGGATATTAACCTGGACTTGATACACACGGTCCGTCAGTTGCAACCGGGACCTACGGGCGTGCCGTTGGAGATTTATTGTTTTTCTGCGCAACAGTCGTGGGTCGATTACGAGCGGGTGCAGTCGGACATATTTGACCATGTGTTCGCCGTTCTTCCCTTGTTCGGCCTGCGTGCTTACGAATACGCCGGCCGGCCCTTGGAATGATTTGCCACTTTGAAGGCCGCATTCCCTCTTTTTGGGACACTTTTGTCGTAGTAATGCCGTAGTTTAAAGGGGGCAATAAGCCATAACGTTCGGTGGAGTGTCGGTGCCGGAGCGGTGGGCGGTCGTCCACCGTCGAACGGCCACCGTTTCCGCTTCGAGCCGCGCCTGTGCCGCATGGCTTATTATTGGCTTAAAGCACGCTTATTACTATGGCAAAACCCCATGTCGCCCCTCTTTTCCTTGTTTTCCCCTCGCCCTGCTTTCTTTGACGTTCATCCTCTCCTTCTTTCGCCCTTTTCCCATAGTAATCCATGGGATATCCTAGGGTTGTAATCTCACAGGAACGTTACACCATCGTTACAGGAACGTTTCTTCGACACTCATAGGCGACCAAGAAACGTTCCTGTAACGTTCCAATAACGATAGTGTTTCATGATAACCCAATGATATCTTTAGGAAAACCCAATGATGTCCTTAGGAAAACTCCGTGAGGCCTTGTGGGGCATTTGAAGCGCTCTCTGTAATAATCACCATCCGGCCAAATGTATTTTGTGCGTGGGGGCCGGAAACGCTTTGTCGATGTCGCGCAGGTCTTCTTCCGTCAAGGAGATGTCAAGGCTTCGGGCATTTTCCTCCACGTGGGCGATGCTGCTTGCCTTGGGTATGGCGATGACATTGGGTGTCCGCATTATCCATGCCAGTATAATTTGCGTGGATGTGGCGTTGTGCCTGCGAGCTATGTCTGTCAATGTCTTGTGGTCGCGCAACCGTCCCTCTCCAAGGGGCGTATATGCCATGACGGGAATGTTGTGCCGCTCGCTCCACGGGATGAGGTCGTATTCGATACCCCGGTCTTTCAGGTTGTAGAGCACTTGGTTGGCGGCGCAGTCCTTGCCGTGTGGCAGGGAAAGGATATGTTCCATGTCATCCACATCAAGATTGCTCATGCCCCATTGCCGTATCTTACCCTCCTGTCGCAGTTCCACCAAAGCGCGGACGGTTTCTGAGAATGGGTAATGTCCTATCCAATGCAGCAGGTAAAGGTCGATGTAATCCGTGCCGAGCCGCTTCAGGCTCCGTTCGCAAGCACGCTTTGTTCCCTCGTAGCTGGCATTGCCGGGCAATACCTTGCTGACGATGAAAGCCTTGTCGCGGCAATCGCGCACGGCTTCGCCCACAAGGTCTTCCGTGCCGTACATCTCGGCGGTGTCTATGAGTGTCAAGCCCAAGTCGATGCCCCGGCGGAGGGCTTGTATTTCCTCGTTGCGCCGACGCCCCATCTGGTAAGTGCCTTGTCCGAGCGGGCAGACTTGCCGCCCGTCTCGGAAAGTGATGTGTCTGTCCATGTCGCCCGTCATTTTAGGTTCTTGCGGTAGAACGCCTCTATCCGGTCGAAAGGAATTTTGTCGAAATTGTCGTAGAGGTCGGTGTGGTTGGCACCGGGGACAATCAGCAGTTCCTTGTTGTCGCCGGTCAGCTTTTTGTATGTGTCCTCGCTGAAGTAACGCGAATGGGCGTTCTCCCCATGTACGAGCAGCACGGCGCTGCGGATTTCTCCCGCGTATGACAGAATCGGCATGTTCAGGAACGAGAGCGTCGATGTCTTGTTCCAGCCGCCATTGGAGTTTAACGAACGCTTGTGATAACCGCGCTCCGTTTTGTAGTAGGCGAAGTAGTCCTTCACATACTGCGGCGCGTCGTCGGGCACCACGTCGGGCAGGCCTCCGGCAAGCTCATACGAGCCGTTGCGATAGTCCGCCGTGCGCTGCGCATTCAGTTGGCGGCGCAGTTCGTTGCGCGCGTCGGCGTTGTCGGCCGCGTCGAAATAGCCGTTAGCATTGACGCGGCTCATGTCGTACATGGTGGCGGCGACGGTGGCCTTGATGCGGGTGTCGATGGCGGCGGCATTGACAGCCATGCCTCCCCAGCCGCAAATGCCGAGGATGCCGATTTGTTCCGGGTCCACATCGTCACGGGTGGAGAGGTAGTCCACCGCCGCGCAGAAATCCTCGGTGTTGATGTCGGGCGACGCCACATAGCGAGGCTGTCCGCCGCTCTCGCCGGTGAACGAGGGGTCGAAAGCTATCGTGAGGAAGCCGCGCTTGGCCAATTCCTGCGCATACAGTCCGGAAGCCTGCTCCTTGACGGCTCCGAACGGGCCGCAGACGGCGATGGCGGGCAGTTTGCCTGTCGCGCCCTTGGGCATGTAGAGGTCGGCGGCAAGCGTGATGCCGTAACGGTTGTGGAACGTGATTTTGCTGTGACTCACTTCGTCACTTTGTGGGAACACCTTGTCCCACTCCTGTGTAAGATTCAGTTTTTCTTCCATGATGCTGTTCGTATTAAGTTGATTTTCCTGTGCCGTGAGGCCG
Organism: uncultured Butyricimonas sp.; assembly: GCA_944320555.1. Classification (GTDB taxonomy): domain Bacteria; phylum Bacteroidota; class Bacteroidia; order Bacteroidales; family Marinifilaceae; genus CALUMT01. The sequence continues at coordinate 35,343 of CALUHX010000025.1, forward strand.
CCCGCGCCGCAAAGGCAGGCGAGCAAGGCCGCACAGATTAATTTCATCGCATTTGTTTTCATAATCTTCTATTGTTTGATTTTTGTCACAATACAAAGATATGGAGAAAAAGTTGCCGTGTAATTGGTGAAAGGCTCAAATAGTATTGGTGAAAGGGTCAATTTGTAAAGCATGTGTTGCCGGAAAAAGTACGGAAAATCCCGCAACGGGGAGACAATTCGTCGCGGAATTTTCAAGGATAACAGTAATAGTTTGGCTATCCGTTTGTTCATCGTCATTGTCATTGAACAACTGTCTCAACAAGCTTGCCTACGGCATTAAACAAAATACTATTTTCTCATCGTCGGCTCATTTCAGATAAGTTGTAAAGAACTTTCCGCAGTGTGTTCGCAAAAATGATGGATGTTTTTCTTGTCTATGTGATGGATAGCTATATAATAGCGGCGACTGCCGTCGGGGCGATGCCGTATTGTTTCTTGAATGCTGCCGAGAAGTGCGACTGGTTCTTGAAACCTACTTTCGTATAGACATCCACGACTTTGCTTCCGTTTTCCCGCATCATGGCGTATGCCACTTCCAGCCGCTTGCGTATGAGCCATTTCTCGGGTGTCAGGTCGCTTATCTTTTTGAAATCGCGCTTGAACGTGGCAAGGCTTCTTCCCGTGTAATGCGCCAACTCCGCCATTGAAAACTCATGCATGTAGTTTTTGTTCAGGAAGTCCAGGATGTCGATTTTCCACGGCTCGTTGAAATCGAACAGCGTGGGTGCGAACCGTTTGTCGATGTGAAGCAGGGCAAGCAGTCCTTCTTGCAATTTCAAGTGCATGAAATCGTCCTGCGGCTTCACTTCCGGGTCGAAGAAGGGTGTCAGCGAAGCGAAAAGGCTGGTTATTTCCGCCGTCTTGGGCAACTTGATGACACCCGGTTTGAGTTTGGGCGTATTTGCCGGAATCCTGTGTTGTTCGTGTTTCGTGTACATCTCCCGCAGGAAATTGCGGGTAAAGTTCAGAAAAATGCCGCAATACCTTTCTCCGTCCGCGGCGGTTCTTTTATACATGGTGATGTGGTGGTCACGCGGGATATACACACATTCCCCTTTGCCGACGTGGATTTACTCCTTGCCGTTGTCCAATACCATTTCGCCCGAATACACATAATTCATCGCATACTCCCGTGAACGGTGGACGCAACCGCTAGTGTCATCGTAAAAGAAGCTGTAGAACACGTTCTCATAGTTGAATATGAGTTTCATCGGGCCGATATTTTCTTCCATTTGTTTCTGTTTCATGTTTTTTGATTATTCATGACGGATACTTCCGAGATACTCCGAAGGAGTCATTCCCGTTTGTTTCTTGAACATGCGGCTGAAATGCTGAGAATACTCGAATCCCAGTTCGTAAGCCGCTTGTGAGATGGGCGTTCCCCCGGCAAGTTCATTTTTCGCCAATTGAATCACATATTTCCGGATGTGGTCGCTGGCGGTGTCGCCTGTCATTTTCTTGAACATGTCTCCGAAATAATTGGAAGACATGCAAAGTTTGTCGGCACAGTACTGCACGGTAGGCAAACCAAGTGTCAGTTGCAATTTCTCCTCGTAATAGTTCTGCAAGAGTTTGTTGAATCGCATCAATATGTCAGTGTTCTCTAGTTTCCGAGTGATGAATTGCCGGTTGTAGAACCGCTGGCAGAAGTTCAGGACCAGCTCGATGTAGCCTACGACAATGGCATCTTGCAATCCATCGTGCTTCTTTTGCAGTTCCTCGCGTATCTGGCGCATCAGCGAAGCCAAAATGTCGTGTTCCTCATTGGTCATGTGGAGGGCTTCATTGACTCGGTAGTCAAAAAAGGAGTAATTTTTAATGGATTTCTCTAACGGAGTGTTGTGCAGCAAATCAGGATGGAAAAGCAACGCCCAGCCTGTCAGCATCACTTTCTCCCCATTGTCCTCTTTGCCTCCCAACTGTCCGGGGGCCACGCAAATGACCGTGCCTTTTTTGTAATCATATTTGCCACAACCGTATGCCAGGTCTATCTCTGCCTCGTCGTGGAAAAAGATGCCGTACACGCTATAGTTGTTTAGGCTGTGGCGCACGGGAGAGGCTTCCGCATAGTCGATGACGCAGACCAACGGATGCCGCTCCTCGCATCCGAGATAGCGGATATAGTCTCCCACATTTTTGATTTTTAGAATCTTCGTCATGTTGTCGCTTGCTGGTTACACAGTTGTAAAAATAACAAAATTCCGTCAAATGGCAGTTTCCACAAACGAAAATCTGTAAAATAGGCACGAACTGCCCATTTATAGTTACATCCGATTTCGTGAGAGCCGGTAACTTTGCACTGACAAATGAAAAAAGAAGTTGAATGATGGAAAGACAATTGGACATCCCGACAGAATTGTATGAAGACGAGGTCGTCAGTTTTCTGGCAGACCGCTACCACAGTACTCCGGACGAAATCGTGCGATGTTTCCTTGCTCAAGACGGCAGGATTCAAGACGGCAGGAAGACAAGTGGTTTCGTTTTGGAAGAGAACGAAATGGAAATAATGAGAGGACTGGCAAAAGGTGTGTTGTGCGGACGGAAGTATGACATCTGAAAACAACGATTAAATGAATGAACCATTATATGTTACGATTATGAAAAGAATGTTTTTTATCCCGCTGATGTTGTTGGCGACACTAATGGTCGCAATGGCGTGCGGCAAAGATGAAACGTTGCCTGACGAACAGGAACAATCCACTTCTGGTGGAGAAGATGGAAATGAAAGTGAAGAAGGTGGCGATGTGGACGGAACAAACGGACGATACGTTATCCTTTATTGTTCCCGCACAGGCAATACAGCACAGATGGCGCAAACCATCCAGTCTGCGCTGGACTGTGATATGATAGAGGTCGTTCCAGCCATTCCATACGATGAAGACTACAATGCGATGCTTGACCGGGCACAGTCGGAAATCGCCGACATCGCCCAAGGTGATTTTCCTGCCGTCACCACGGAGATGGAAAATTTTGACGAATATGACATCATATTCATCGGTTATCCCATTTGGTACGGACATATGGCAACCCCCATGCAGAGTTTCCTGCATAATCACGCCGAGCTACTTGCCGGAAAACGGATAGCCCTTTTTGCCAGCAGCGGAAGCAGCGGCATAAGCGCTTCTGAAAGGGAAGCCGCGTCGCTTGTCCCTGAAGCCTCGTTTGAAGAGTCGTTGTTGCTTACCTCAAGTTCGTTGGGCAGTGTGGAGACCCGTATCCCATCCTGGCTTGAAGGACTGGGCGCAAACCGGGAAGAAGGCGGTGGTGACGACACTCCCGTTTCCGGCAATTCCATCCGGCTGACCCTCGAAAACGGGACGGCCTTTACCGCGACTCTGGCGGACAACTCGTCCGCCGAAGCCTTGAAAAATCTGCTTGCCGAAGGCGGCCTGACCATAGAAATGAGCGATTACGGCAATATGGAGAAAGTTGGTCCTATCGGGCAAAGCCTGCCGAGAAACGACGAGCATATAACAACTTCGGCCGGCGACCTTATTTTGTATCAAGGAAGCAATCTGGTGATTTACTACGCTCCGAACACTTACACTTTCACCCGTCTGGGACGGATTGACAATGTGGAGGAAGATGAATTGAGGACAGCGTTGGGCGAAGGGAATGTGACCGTGACTTTATCATTGAACAATAACGAATAACAGAAAAGGAAAACAATTATGACACTCGAAGAATTCAAAGATTTTGTGAAAACGGGAAAACCGCTTGACACAGAGGAGATACATCAGTTTATGGACCGGATGAGCGGCGAAGCAAGACGGATTACCTTTCATCTTAATTCCACCTACCGGACACCGGAAGAGGTAAGAAGCATCCTTTCCGAACTCTTTGGCAAACAGGTGCCTTCCACGTTTCGCGTGTTTCCTCCGTTCTATACTGATTTCGGTAAAAACATCACGGTGGGGGAAGGGGTATTCATTAACGCCTGTTGCCATTTTCAAGATCATGGTGGCGTAACAATCGGCGATGGAAGCCAGATCGGACATAACGTGGTGTTTGCCACATTGAATCACTTCATGGAACCGGAGAAACGCAAAATGTCTTATTCCGCCCCTATCATTTTAGGTAAAAATGTTTGGGTGGGTTCTAATGTTACCATTCTTCAGGGGGTGACAATCGGCGACAATTCGGTTATAGGCGCGGGAGCTGTTGTGGCCCACGATATTCCGGCGAACGCGGTCGCTGTGGGGGTCCCGGCCAAAGTTGTCAAACGAATATGAATCTTGTGAATAGTTGAAAGATAAGCATAATAAAAGATATGGCCATGAAAAAGATGCGATTATTTAGTCGCCCCTTAAAAGATGCGTTGCTGTTTAATAGTCAACAGATTAATGTACGATTTCCTTTGAGATGTCTGCAA
>CALUHX010000026.1 GCA_944320555.1 uncultured Butyricimonas sp.
TGACTTCCTATTGACCTCCTATTGACTTGCTATTGATAAACCAATAGAAACCCAATGCCAAACCATTAGGAAATTGCTCTTTTCTCCCAAGCTGCCCCCAAGCCACCAGCCTCCTGCCCCCAAGATTCCCGCCGGATAGCAACCACTTCCCCCAGCTGCCCCCGCAGAGAGGCAGGACCGGGAACTATTATTGTTTACAATTAAACGGGCAGGCGGGGTCACAGGCAAGGCACAGGCGCAACCAGTTATTCCCGCCGGAAGAATCAGGCCGGGCGGGATTTTTTATGGAAACGGGGGGAAAAAGAAATGAAGGGACCGTGTCGAAATGGCCAATTATACCCCTCCGCCGCCACCTCCCCTATTTTAGGAAAAGTGTTGCGGAACATTGAGATTCAGCGAAATAAACTTTGCTTTGCAAACTCCATCTCTAAAACAAGGGCGGGATTCCCGCAGGCGGAAAACACTACCCTTAAGGTAGAGGGGAGCACCCCGAAGGGGGGGTAGGGGTATGAAACATCGCATTTCGGCCCCCCCTCATCGCTCCCGCAGGGCGGGGCGTCAATCCTCCGGCTCCTCCTTCACCCCCTCGATTTGCTCCACGTTCAAGTCGCTCTCGTTGCCATTGGAGGCGATGTCGTAGTGGGGCAGCGGATTCCTTTTCAGCTCCTTGTTGCGCGCGCGGTTGGCGCGGACGTCCATAGCCAGATAGAGGGCGTTGCGGAGTCCCTGCTCGTCCGCCTGGTTCTGCCCCACCGAGTCGTAGCGCGGGTCGTCCAAGGAAGCGGCGCACACGACGGGGAGTCCCGCCACGTAGACAGCGTTGCCCGGCACGTTCATCGCGGAAAAGGGCACCATCCCCTGGTCACGGTACATGGCCAGCACGGCGTCGAACTTCTCGTACATGCGCTTGGCGAAGAATTCCTCCGCGGCGAAAGGTCCCAGGGCCATAATCCCGCTCTGGCGCGCCCGCTCAATGGCCGGACCTATCACGACGGCCTCCTCGCTCTGCTCCCCCCTCACGCGGGAATTCAAGGCCAGCACGGCAATCTTGGGCTTCTGTATCGTGAAGTCGTCACGCAATGTGTTGGCCAGCAAGGTCAGCTTTCTCAACACTCCTCTCGCAGTCACCTGTCCGGGCACGTCACGCAGCCTCCCCCCCTCGGTCACGAAACCTATCCTCACTTTCTCGTTCACGGCCAACGTCATCGCGTCGGCCGCCCCGTAGCGCTTCCTCAAAAAATCCGTCAAGTCGGCCGCCCCGTCCGCGAGGAAACTTCCCTTTCCCTGCGGGGCCGCCACCACCACGTCGATGTGGCCGCCGTCCGCGTGGTCCAAGGCGCGCTTCAAGGCCGCCATGGCCGCCCGGTCGGACTCGTCCGTCTCTTTCCCCAGCTCCACTTTCACCTCGTCGTCCGCGCAGTTGATGATGTTCGAGCGCTTCCCGTTGGCCTCCGAGGGCTCCTTGATGGGGTTCAACGCGAACGTCTCGGCGTTCAACGCCTTGCGGTAATAGGCGGCCACCTTGGGCGACCCGTACAATATCGGCACGCAGAGCTCGCACATCCGGTTCTCCGCCAGCAACTTTATAATCAACTCGTAAGATATCCCGTTTACATCACCGTGGGAAATGCCCACGCTCAATCTGTTTTCCATAATAATCTCTTTTCGTTCACCCGCGAATATAGTGAAATTCCCGCAAATAAAACGCCCCTCCCGCCGCGCATTCTGATTTCCATCCTTTCTTATTTCAGATTAAACTCTTATCTTTGCCCGTCAATTTCAAGGAAAAGAACATTATGAGTTTACAATGCGGAATAGTCGGATTGCCCAACGTGGGCAAATCCACGCTGTTTAATTGCTTAAGCAATGCGAAGGCCCAATCGGCCAATTTCCCCTTTTGCACGATAGAGCCCAACGTGGGCGTCATCACCGTGCCGGACGAGCGGCTCAACAAACTCGTCGAGCTGGTGCAGCCGGCCAACGTGGTCCCGGCCACCGTCGAGATTGTCGACATCGCCGGGCTCGTCAAGGGGGCCAGCAAGGGCGAGGGACTGGGCAACAAGTTTCTCTCGAACATCCGTGAGACGGACGCCATCATCCACGTGCTGCGCTGCTTCGACGACCCGAACATCGTGCACGTCGACGGCAACATCGACCCCATCCGGGACAAGGAGACCATCGACACGGAGCTCCAACTGAAGGACCTCGAGACGGTGGACAACCGCCTCGCCAAGGAGGAGAAAAGGGCCCAAACCGGCGGCGACGCCAAGGCCAAGAAGCTGGTGGAGGTGCTCCACCTCTACCGCGACGCCCTCGTCCAAGGCAAATCCGCCCGCACCGTGCGCCTCGACGACAACCAGCGGGAAGCCGCGCGGGACCTCATGCTGCTCACGTCCAAGCCGATTCTCTACGTGTGCAACGTGGACGAGGCCTCCGTCGTCACCGGCAACCGCTACGTGGACGCCGTCCGGGAGGCCGTCAAGGACGAGGGGGCGGAAGTGCTCGTCATCGGCGCCGCCATCGAGGCCGACATAGCCGAGCTCGACACTTACGAGGAAAAGCAACTTTTCCTGCAAGACCTCGGCCTGCAGGAAGCGGGGGTGAACAAGCTCATCCGCGCCGCCTACAAGCTGCTCAACTTGCGCACGTACTTCACCGCCGGCCCGAAAGAAGTGCGAGCCTGGACGTTCCGCGACGGCATGAAGGCCCCGCAGGCCGCAGGCATCATCCACACCGACTTCGAGAAAGGCTTCATCCGGGCGGAGGTCATCAAGTACGACGACTTCGTCGCCCTCGGCTCCGAGGCGAAGTGCAAGGAGGCCGGAAAGATGTCCGTCGAGGGCAAGGACTACGTCGTGCAGGACGGCGACATGATGAACTTCCGGTTCAACGTGTAAGGCGGCACCGGAAAACCGGCCCGCAAACAGGAGAGGGGGGATGCGTCACCAGCGCCCCCCCTCTCCTATTTTCTCGCCGTGACGTGGAAGCAGCCTTGCTTGTACTCGTAGCGCACGTAGCAGCGGCCCTCCTCGCGCAAATCCCGCAGCACCTCGGCCAGCACCGTCTTCAGCTTGTCGCGCGTCGTCTCGTGGCGCGACTCCTTGGCGTAGCGGGCGTAGGCGATGTCGAACGTCGTCCCGTACACGTGGGCCGAGTTGGCGCTCGCGTTGACGTTTCCCTTCCGCAGCCTCGCCACGCTCTCGTCCGTCCGCAGCACGCTCGTCACGATGACCCGGTAGTCCGGCAACCCCTTGCTCTCCAGCGAGTCCCGGAAATTCTCCCCGATTGTCTCCAGCAGCTCCTCCGCCTCGTCCACCAAATAAGGCACCGAGTGCGTCAGCTTGTCCACCTCGTACCACCGGCACGACTCCACCCGCCGCAGCCGCCGCGACGCGTCGCCCACCTCCTCCGCCGAGGCCAGCGGCTCGATTCCCAACTCCCGGGCCGCCGCCAGATGCTTCCCGTTCATGTCGTTGAACGTCCGTTGGAAATTGCTGAAATACACGAACGGCCGCCGCTCCTCGCGCCTCCCCCCGCACGCCGCCAACAACGCCACGGCCAGCAACGCCGCGGCACATCTTCCAATTCTCATACGATATCTCTCCTTTTCAAAAACAAAAACCTTTTTCCACCCCGGCCATCCCCGCTTCCCGCCGCGAAAATAACAACATTTCGCCTCTCCGCCGCGTCCCCCTCCGAAAGAATTTTCCACATTCCCCCCGCGCGGAAGAAAGCCGGCCCGGCGCCCCGACGCCGGACGTCCGCCCTCCCGCGGGGAAAAAACGGCCGCCTACCTCCGCCTCCGAACGGCAAAGAAGACCGCCACGCAAAGGAACGTCAGCAGCTCCGACACCGACAACGCCAGCCAGATGCCCCTCGTCCCCAGCAAGCCCGGCAACAGCAGGAAGCTCGGCACCAGCCACGCCACCCCCCGCAGCAGGGCGAACACCGTGGCCGGCCTCATCCGCTCCAGGCTCTGGAAATAACCGATCACCGCCAGGTTCAATATAAAGAACACGAACCCCGCCGAAAAATACGGGAAGCCCTCCACCGCCAGTCGGGCCGCCGCGTTGTCGAGCGGCACGAACAGCCCCACCAGCTCCCGGGCGAAGAACACGAACCCCGCCGTCACCACCAGGCCGCACACCACCGCCGTCCGCAGCGCGACGCGCTCCGCCGCCCGCACCCTCGGCCAGGCCTTCAGCCCGAAATTATAACTGATAATCGGCTGGGCCGACTGGGCGATGGCGTTCCCCACCATGAAAACGAACGGCGTGTAGTAGCACGCGATGCCGAACGCCCCCACCCCGTCGTCGCCGAGATAGCTCATGAACACGTAATTGCCCATGAACGTGAGCACGGCCAGCGTCGCCTCCGCAAGCAGCGACGACGACCCCACGCGGCACTGCCCCGCCAAGTCGCGCGCCGCAGCCCGCAGCGCCCTCCAGCCGACCCGCACCCGCACGACGCGCAGCCGCCGGGCGAAGAACAGCAGGTACGCCACCGCTATCACCCCGCCGGCCGCCGTGCTGAGCGACGTGGCGAAGGCTGCGCCCATTATCCCCCACCCGAACGGAAACATGAACAGCCAGTCGAGAAACACATTGAGCACCGCCGACGTCAGGCTGCACGCCATCGCCAGATTGGGGGCCCCGTCGAGCCGGATGACGAACAGCGCCACCGCCGTCCACAGCATGAACAGCCACGAGGGTATGTACCACACCATATACTCCCTCACCAGCGGCAGCAAATGCTCCGACGACCCCAACGCCCGCGCCGAGGCGTCCGGAAACGCCAGCATCGCCCCCACGACCACCACCGCCACCGCCGTCACGAACAGCATGGCCCGCGTCACGCTCACCCGCGCCGCCAGCACCTGCCCCCGCGCCAGCCGCAGCGACGACACCACCGAGCAGCCCATCCCCACCATCAGCCCGACCCCCGTGAGCAGCATCAGCACCGGCACCACGATGTTCACGGCCGCTATCCCGTCGCTCCCCACGCTGTGGCCGATGAATATCCCGTCGATGGCCATCATGGCCGACATCCCCAGCATCCCCAGCAACGTGGGGAAGAACACCCGGTTGAACAACGAGGACACCTTCGCCCTCCCGAAATCAATCTCTTTCTCTTTCATAACCTGTCATTTATCGTTAAACAACCGGCCCTCAGCGGAACAGGCGGAATGGCGGACAAAACGGCCGGTTTCCCCAAGTCATCTTATCCGGCATTCCGCCCTTCGATGATGAGCACGAAACTCTTCGCCGCGAATGTGGGTCAAAGATTCGAACTATGCAAATCCCCGCCCCACATTTCGCGCGCCGCCCCCTTCCGCCGTTTTCCCGCCGCCGGGAACACCCCGCCGGCCCCCTTTCCACCCGGTCCTTTTTCCCCGTTTCCACGGCGACCTCTTCCGAACCACTTTCGAATCTCCTTCGAATCTCCTTCGATAAAAAACGGAAAAGACAGGGAGGAGACAGGCATGAGACTCCGTGATGCGCGCCGGGCGGAAAACCGGCGGCCGCCGGGCAAGAAGGGGGCGGGACGGGGGAAAAAACACCGGGACGGACGCGGACAGCGGAATGGATTTATTCATAAATTCGCGCCGTTATCCAAAGACGCATGACGAAAGACAAATTGCTGACACCGAGTTTTTGCCACATCCTGGCGGCCAACTTCCTGCTGTTCTTCAGCTTCTACCTGCTGCTGCCGGTGCTGCCGTTCTACCTGCGGGAAGTGTTCGCCGCGGGCAACTCGCTCGTGGGGGTGGTGCTGTCGTGCTACACGATAGCGTGCCTGTGCGTGCGGCCCTTCTCGGGCTACCTGCTGGACACGTTCAGCCGCAAGCCGCTCTACCTGCTGTCGTACTTCACGTTCACCGTCATCTACGGGGGCTACATGGCGGCGGCGACGCTGGGGCTGTTCGTGGCGCTGCGGGCGTTCCACGGGCTGGCGTTCGGGATGGTGTCGGTGTCGGGCAACACGATAGTCATCGACATCCTTCCCTCCTCCCGGCGGGGCGAGGGGGTGGGCTACTACGGGCTGGCGAACAACCTGGCGATGAGCTTCGGGCCGATGGCGGGGCTGTTCATGCACGACACGTGCCCCTACTGGGTGATATTCGGGAGCTCGCTGGCCTCGGCGTCGCTGGGGCTGGCGATGGCCGCGATGGTGAAGACGCCGTACAAGGCGCCGGTGAGGCGTGAGCCGCTGTCGCTGGACCGCTTCTTCCTGGTGAAGGGGATTCCGGCGGGGACGTCGCTCTTCCTGCTGTCGGTGCCGTACGGAATGGTGTCGAGCTACGTGGCGGTGTACGCCAAGGAAATCGGCATAGAGGCGAGCCCGGGGCTTTATTTCACGTTCATGGCCGCGGGGATGGCCGTGTCGCGGATGTTCTCGGGACGGCAGGTGGACAAGGGCCGCGTGACGCTCGTCATCTCGCTGGGGATGGCGCTGGCGGTGGCCACCTTTTTCGGCCTGGCGGCGTGCGAGGGGCTGATGCGGTGGAACCCGCATTTCACCTCGGGGCTCTACCTCGGGGTGGCGCTGGCGCAGGGGGTGTCGTTCGGGACGATGTTCCCGGCGTTCAACACGCTGTTCATCAACCTCGCGCCGAACAGCCAGCGGGGGACGGCCACGTCGACCTACCTGACGTGCTGGGACGTGGGCGTGGGGATAGGGCTGCTGTGCGGGGGATACATCGCCGAGGCCTTCGGCGGATTCGGCCGCGCGTACCTCTTCGGGGCGTGCCTGACGGTGGTGTCCACCGTCTTTTTCCTGGCGAAGGCGGGCCCCCACTTCAACCGCAACAAGGTGCGCTGAATGTCTCCGCGCGCCACGCTTTTTGTTATCTTCGCGCAAAAAACGGCACTTATGGAACAGGAACCGAAACTCAACGAGCACAACAAACAGGAATATCCCCCGATGCACACGGCGGAGTTATACACATACTGAAAATTTTATTCATTTACAACAACAACCAACACACAGAATTAAGAACAAAAAACAACAAATTGCAATACTCCAATATTTTTCTTACCTTAAATCCACAACTATAAGGTCTCTCGATTTACGCAATATAAGTTATTAAAAATATATCCATTTACAACTCACTGATTAAAGCATAGAAAAAAACGTACTTTTACAAAAAATAATAACACACAAATAAATCCCTTTGTTGAAGTTTTCTTAACTTTGCGGTGTTGTAAGGCACAACAAGACATATTTAGGAAGCGTTTAATACCTTACCAATGAATCTGAACGATTCATGTGTTTTTACACAGACGTTATAGAGATATTGATTGAATATTAAAAAGCTCACACTTTCCTTTTTATGTCTAATTAATTTAATTTTGAGTCGCTATTTTGAGCTGATAGCATGTTCATTTTTTATGAGAAAGTATATTTTTAACAAGTTCTTTAGTCTTCTATTTTGTAGTCTTTTATTTGTATCATGCGGGGGAAAACAAGACCCCTTAGCTATTGAGGAAACAACAGAATTTAGTTTACAAGGCTATCAATTTGATGGGACTGGAGTGAAGTCTTTGGATAAAATAATTTTATATGCAGATAGGACTTCGCATATTGAAGGTGTTTGGGCTAACGGTCGGTCTTTTAGGTATGATGGAAAATGGACTGTGAAATCAATGAGTTTCCACGATAAGATACATCGAGGGATTGTTTTTTACATAGACCATGACAACACACCAGCGTTTATAGATGAAAATTACAATTTCTACTTTTATGGCGCTCGCGATAAAAATGATAGAGATTTCAGAATTTTTGAGTCCTTTGTAAAGTATGGAGGAGGATTTGATAGAAAGCCTGACGGAAAAGTAATAAAATTGAATTAACATCAAGCAATTTATAAGTTTCGAATAAATATAAAACCAAAGAAGAATGATTATTGAACTCACATAATCATTCTTCTTTTAGTAAGTAACCACTACAACTAAAAAGACAATATCGAATAACATTCCAATATCTCCTCCTGCCGGAGTCCGAGGTAACGCCGGGTTATAGCGGTTGAAGAATGATTGAAGAGTTCCGAAAGTTTGATTAGAGCCATTTCGCTATTTGCGCCCGCCAACCGCACCAATTCCCGCCCAAACGTCTTTCGGCAGGTGTGCGTGGAAAAATGCTCGATTTCCAATTTGTAGCGTTCCTTGGCCTCCTTGAGGAGGACGTTAATGCGTTGAATCGTGTAGATTCCGCCTTTCCTGCTCCGAAACACAGGTTCGGACTTTTCCGGCTCGCCGAGACGGACGTAGCAATCTAACACGTGTGCCCGGAGCTGCTTATTTACGGCAATTATGCGCCGTTTTCCGGTTTTCTTTTCCGTAATGGTGAAAGTTTCCCCGTCGAGGAGGTCGCTCCACATGAGGCGTAACACATCGCTCGCCCGGAGACCGAAAAAGGAGGCACAGGCGACAAAGAGACTTAAACGATAGTTGCCGTCCCTGTACAGGCTCCGGACGAGGCGGAGCATGGAGTCCCAGGTGAGGGCGTCGGCGGTCGTAATTGAATTTTTAATGCTCATTTCATATTCATTTTTGTAGTTTGTACTCAATAAGTGAAATAAATTTATTGGTTGTGTTTGGATGGTGCTTGATTATCAAGTTATTTTCACTTTTCGCATTAGTGAATGTCTTTTTTATGGTTCTTGTGTCATTCATTTTGTTGCTTGTTTTTGTTTTGTACAACAAAAATATTGCAAATATTCAATATAACAAAATTCTAAACATAAAAATATGGCATATTTTGAAGTTTTGCCATTAATTTGTGTGTTTGATAATAATTTAGTTTTGATTTCCTGCAACTAATTTATCGCGTGTATTGATTCATGGCGAGCGGTTGTTTTGAATTAATGCAATGCAATGTTCCAAATTTTTACCTACATTTGCGGAAAAGAAAAATTTATGAGCGAACGAACGGTTATTCATTTGCAAATTTTGGAGACGGGGGAACACTATTATTTCGGGTCGCTTCGTGCCTTGTGCGCTCGATTTGGGAAAGAAAAAATTGGGATTGGTTATGCCTCTCTCCGGAACAGGCCACCCAAGCCGGGGGAGCCGTATCGGAATAAATTTTGCGTTATTCGTAAGGGCGTGTTGGAAGCCATTCCAACGAATCGCAGCCCAAGGAAAAAGGATGAGGACGGGAACAAATGAAGTGTCAATGAGTTACAAAGAAACCACCTTTTTTTCTTATGGGGGACGAGTTCTAAATGGCTATTTTGAGGCGTTTTAGGGACGTTTTTGAAGTGTTTTTTCTCCTTTTTGGGGTGTTTCTTGAAAATCGGCCCTAAATACACGTTCTTTTTGATTGTTAGTTTGTTGATTTTCAATATAAACAAAATAAAAAAGGGGGGAAAAACCCCCGTTGGCAGATATACTGGTTATATACCTGGGACCGCTCAAATGAAAGTTATTTTCGTGTCGCCACACCGCCAGTAAACTACTTTTTCGATTGCCTCGTGGAGAAGCTGACGCAAGAATCTTTCGCTAAAAAGATACCCCAAAAGACGGTCGTCGTGGACGTAATCGCCATTGTACTTTTCACGCATGACTTCGACGATTTTCCGAACCTCGGTATTTTTTATTTCCGCCTCGACCCGTTGGAGGGTACGGAAATTGTGGCCGTACCATTTTTTGACCGCCTCGGCCTTGTGCGGGGAGGCCTCCAGTAACTCGCGTTTTTTGTTATACATCCGTATTTTGATGTCCTCGTTTGCGCTTGACAGATAAACCGTTGGCTGTGAGTCGTTTTTGACCCTCGAAAATCCGTAACAAAGGCACGCCCCGTTCAATTTCTCCTCCGGGGTCAATTTTTTCCGGTTCAAAATCATATCGAGGGCGGTGTTCCGGCGCAACGCATTGAAACGGCCTATCATGTCGCGCTCCCCCGTCCACGCCACGGTGATTTGTGTGAAATTGTTAAATTCAAGCCCGAGCGAGTCGAGGACGTAATACAGATTGAAAAGGTCGCCGTTGTAGAATGAGAAGTTGGAGAGCGTTAGAAACGCCTTCCCCGGCACTAACTCGCCTGTTTCCGGGTCTCGCCTCGTGCGGTTCACCGTCAGCGTTCCGAGGACGGAAAAACCCGTTTCTCCGTTTTCTTCGACCCTGGGAACGTGAATCCGGACGCTAACCTTGTCGGCGGCGGAGTCCTTCGGGGCGAGGGCGTTCGCATCCTCATCCTCATCCTCATCCTCATCCTGGACCCCGTCCTCCCGAAAGACGCGGAATGTGAAGAATTCCCCAGCCTCGCCCCAAAACTTTTGCCGCTCGCCCTCGGCTAAAGCCTTAAACAGGCGGTTGGGCTGCCATTCGTCCCCGTCAAAACACCCGGGGCGGTCAGTGAAGCACAGTTTTAAACCGTCAAGCCATACCTTTCCTCTCGGTGCGCGTGTCGAGATTTCGGTGGAGTCCGACTCATTTTCTTTCAACGACTTGAGGAGGGCCGGATTCATGACCGCCAAAATTTGTTTTTCGCTGAGAGGCTTTTCCTCGATTTCGATTTTCTTCCATAAACTATTTACTATTAGTGTGTTTTGAGTTACTCTTCCCATTTTCTTAGATTTTTTCCTCTTTCAAATTATACACGTTATCTGCATCCGGGGCCTCTGCTGGGATGGACTCCCAATAAGCCCTCATGGCGGCGGATATCTTCGCCCGGGTCACTTCACTTGCCGGGTTTTCGGCATGGTAACGGCGGAGAGCCGCACTAATTTTTTCCCGCACAGATTGAGGGGTTTTTCTTGAAATACGTTTTGTCATAACGCAAAAAAATTAAATCCTTATATAAATATAGTTCTATGTTTAATATAAAGCCGTAGGTAGTCATTTTCAATAGAAAAAATTTTTGGGAAAAAATTTTGCACACCGGACCGTATGCTTATATAAGGGGGGGGCTTCTTTTTGAAAATCTGAGAGCCGAGTTACGGTTGCACATACTACATATATGCAATATTTTGGAGAACGGGGGAGGGAACGCAAGGGCGTCGGAGACGGGGTTGCGGCGCGTCCGTGGCGTGTCGTCACGGACCGGAAGGAAAGGGAGGGAGGACGGGGGGACGGCCCACATTAGTGGCCTTCCTGCCCGTCCGAAGGTGCTTGGTCTATCCTTGACTTACAGCTACTTTATAGGTCCTGCGCAAGATTACATTATAAACTACTCGTATTTATTCTAATTTACAAGCACTTACAAATCTATCATTTTCATAATCATACAATGGAAACGAGCCCATCATTTCAAGCTCCTTAATTTTCAAATCGAATTCCTCAAATGTATAATCACCTTCCTCTACCTGCTCAATATATTTGCTTTTTCCATTGCAATGAATCAATTTCAGTTTGGGGTCGTAAAAGAAAGCATTATCCCAATTAGGAACAACCCATGTCTGAAGTTCAACTCCATGAAAAGTGGTTGCTGGGTCACAAAACATTTCACTTTTTCTATACCTATGTGTTTTTAACGTTCCCCAAACACTACCGCCACTTTTATATTTGATTTCAATTAGACACCATGATTTACATGGCCTATATACATTTATAATTTCTATGTACTCATTGACCAAAAATTTTATTAACTTTTTGTCGTTTTGAATATCGTTCATGTGTTTATACAAAACCGCATCATTTCTCATTTTCTCCAATGAATCCCGAAGAATATTCTTTTTACTTAGTTCTATGCGCATACGCTCAAGTGTTCGTTGCATTTCGTCACAGACATTCTCATATCTTGCACATTCTTCATCATAAAGCTTATCGACATTTATATTCGCTCTTTGCCCAGACCAACGCAGCAAACGTCTCAAGATTTGTTCATTCCGTTCTTCTTCTTTACGCAACTTTGACTCTTCCGTCATTATTGCATTTTTTAAAATATCAATTTCTTCTGTAAGTTTTTTAAACTGTTCTTTACAACGTCTTTCCCAATCACTATCAGCAAAAGTCATCAAGGAAAGTTGTAAAACCAACCCGTCAACTTTCCACATGCGAAGTTCCACACCCTCCTTACAAATCTTAGCCTTATCACGTCTTGACACAGCACCATAACAACGGTAGGTTCTTCCCCCATTTTTCAAAGAAATTTCTTTACGTTCATTTTTCCCCACAGAAAAATTACAACCACACTCTCCACATCTCATTAAATGTTTCAACAAATTCTCATGCCGTATTGCATTATTCTTATTATAATTGGCTCTCAACAACTTATCTTGCGCTTGAAGAAATAACTCATCAGAAACAATTCGTAATCTTTCATCCTGCAATACGTGCTCATATATAATCTCTCTTTCTTTTCGTTTTTTTGCCGGGACAGGATTCGTCGGGTCTGGTTTTCTATAAACAACATGACGTTTACCTGTGTACAATTCATTATGCAACAACCTATTAATTGTAGAAGTTCTCCAAACCAAACTATCAGCATTTATTTTATAATTTTTTTCTGTCTGCCCTCGATTTTTCCTATTTTCTTTGAACTCCTTAATTTTTCTGCAATAGGGAGAGGCTACACCTTTCCCTACCAACCAATCACGAATTTCCAAAGAAGAAGCTCCAGCCACATATTTCTCAAAAATTTCTCGTACAACTTCAGCCTCTTCTTCACAGATTACAATTTCTTTTCTCCCATTATGCATATAGCCATAAGCTCGTTCCTCCCCACCCCCATGGCCTGCTTGCACCTTAGCAATCTTCCCGCTCAAAGTGCGTTCCGCAAACAACTCAATTTCATAACTCGACATTATAGCAAGAATATGCAACAGTATTATGTTTCCAAGTCCCTTAGTTTCCGCTTCATTTACCCAAAGTTTTTCCTTGTCAAAATACAACGACACATTCCGCTCTTGAAGATACTTTACCTGCTCTAATAACTCCGTCGCATTCCGACCAAGACGAGAAAGTTCTGAAAAAAGAATTGTTTTTATGTGTCCTTGTTCAATTTCATCTAACATTGCTTTATATTGAACACGAATTTCCCCCCGCTTAAAACCACTAATAACATCGACGAAAATATACTCCTCATCTATTTCCAATCCTTTCTCCTTAGCAACCTTAAGCAAATCCTCTCGTTGTCTATCTGTTGTTTGTTGTTGAGTACTTACACGACAATAAATCGCAACTTTCTTTTCTGAATTCTTCATATCTTTGTTTCATCATTTATAATTAAAACAATAACTATATGGATTCAAAAATAGAAATAAATCCCTCAAGTCCCAAATTTCAAGATGTGTCAATAGCACCGATGCACACGGCGGAACACATCTTGAACCGGACGATGGTGAACATGTTCGGCTGCGGACGGGCCCGCGTCGCCCACATCGAGCGCAAGAAGTCGAAATGCGACTACGCCCTGCCGTCTGCCCCGACGGCGGAGCAGGTGGAGGAAATTGAGCGGCGGGTGAACGAGGTCATCGGCCGCCACCTCAATGTGGCCACGGAATACGTCGCCCGCGCGGAGGCGCCGGCCGACGTGGACCTGGGCAAGCTGCCCGCCGGGGCGGGCGACACGCTGCGGCTGGTGAGGGTGGGCGACTACGACGTGTGCGCCTGCGTCGGGGCGCACGTGACGAACACCTCCGAGATAGGCCGGTTCAGAATCGTCAGCCACGACTACGCGGACGGGACGTGGCGCGTGCGCTTCAAGCTGGAGCCGCTTTGACCCCTTTTTGCAACGCGCGCTTTGCAGAAAAGCATTTTTTTTGCAAACATTATGTTGCAAAACGAGGGGTTCTGGAGAATTTGTTATACTTTTGTGCTAACGTTTGAGCAAGAAACAAAGTATAACTGACAATAGATAACCGAATTATGAATCTGCTGGAACAAATCAAGGAAAACGCCAAGAAGGACGCCAAGCGAATCGTCTTGGCCGAAGGCACCGAGGAACGCACGCTGAGGGCGGCCGACATCATCATCGGGGAAGGCATAGCCCAAATCATTCTGCTGGGCAATCCCGCCGAAATCGAAGCCCTCGCCGGGCAGTGGGGCCTGGGCAACATCGGGAAGGCCACCGTCATCGACCCCGCCGACCATCCCAAGAAGGAGGCCTACGCCGACCTCCTCGTGGAGCTGCGCAAGAAGAAAGGCATGACGAAGGAGCAGGCCATGAAGCTGGTGGAGGACCCGCTCTACCTGGCCACGCTGATGATCAAGAGCGGCGACGCCGACGGAGAGGTGGCCGGAGCGAAGAACGCCACGGGCGACGTGCTGCGCCCGGCGCTGCAAATCGTGAAGACGCTGCCGGGGATATCCGTCGTGTCCGGGGCCTTCCTGCTGCTGACGAACAAGCCGGAGTACGGGGAGAACGGGCTGATTGTGTGCGCCGACTGCGCCGTGCTGCCCAACCCGACAGCCGAGGAGCTGGCGCAGATAGCCGTGGCCACGGCCGGAACGGCCCGCGCCATCGCCAAAATCGAGCCGAGGGTGGCCATGCTGAGCTTCTCCACCAAAGGCTCGGCGAAGAACGAGCTGGTGGACAAGGTGGTGAAGGCCACCGAGCTGGCACGGGAGATGGCGCCGGACGTGATGATAGACGGCGAGCTGCAGGCCGACGCCGCGCTCGTGGCCTCCGTGGGGGCGAGCAAGGCCCCGGGAAGCCCCGTGGCCGGCCGGGCGAACGTGCTGGTGTTCCCGAGCCTGGAGGTGGGCAACATCAGCTACAAGCTCGTGCAGCGCATCGCCGGCATCGAGGCCGTGGGCCCCGTGCTGCAAGGCATGGCCGCCCCCATCAACGACCTGTCGCGCGGCTGCTCCGTGAGCGACATCGTGAACCTCGTGGCCATCACCGTCAACCAGGCCCAGGCCGCCGCCAAACAACGACAATAACAAAATAACAAGATAGACGCTATGAACATATTAGTATTGAACTGCGGAAGCTCGTCCATCAAATACCAGTTGCTGGACATGAAAGGGGAACCCGCCCTGCTGGCCAAGGGCTTGGTGGAGAAAATCGGCCTGCCCGAGGGGAACTTCACCCACAAGCCCGCGGGAAAGGACAATTACTCGGTGACGCGGCCCATCCCGGACCACACGGCCGGAATCGACCTCATCCTCAAGGCGCTCGTGGACGAGAGGCACGGCGTGATTTCGGCCCTGACGGAAATCAAGGCGGTGGGCCACCGCGTGGCGCACGGGGGCGAATACTTCGCCCACAGCGTGAGGGTCGACGAGGAGGCGAAACGGAAAATCGCCGCCTGCTGCGAGCTGGCGCCCTTGCACAATCCCGCCAACCTGAAAGGAATCGAGACGATGGAACGGCTGCTGCCGGGCGTGCCGCAAGTGGCCGTGTTCGACACCTCGTTCCACCAAACCCTGCCGCGGGAGGCGTTCATGTACGCCCTTCCCTACGAGTGCTACGAGAAGTACCGGGTGCGCCGCTACGGTTTCCACGGCACCTCCCACAAGTTCGTGGCCGAGAAGGCGTGCCGCATCCTCGGATGGAACATCGAGGAGAAGAAAATCATCACTTGCCACCTCGGCAACGGCTCCTCCATCACGGCCATCCGCCACGGCAAGTCGGTCGACACTTCCATGGGCTTCACTCCCAACGCGGGAGTCATCATGGGCACCCGCACGGGCGACATCGACCTCGGGGCGCTGCTCTACGTGTGCGAGAAGGAGGGCATGAGCACGGCGCAGGCCAACGACCTCATCAACAAGCGGTCCGGCCTCCAGGGCGTGTCCGGCGTCTCCTCCGACTGCCGCGACCTTCAGGCCGCCGCCAGGGAAGGCAACAGCCGCGCCCGTCTGGCCCTCGACATGCTGGCCTACGACGTGAAGAAGTTCATCGGCTCCTACGCCGCCGTGCTCAACGGAGTGGACCTCATCGTGTTCACCGGAGGAATCGGCGAGAACGACGACGAGGTGCGCGAGCAGGTGTGCCGCGACATGGAGTACATGGGCGTGCGCTTCGACGCCGAAGTGAACAAAGGACTGCGGGGCAAGGACCAAATCCTCTCCACCCCGGACTCCAAAGTCACGGTCATGAGCATCACCACCGACGAGGAACTCGTCATCGCCACCGACACGATGAACCTCGTGAAATAACACCCCAAACGAGAGAAGGGCGGAACCGTGGCCGCCCTTCTCCCATTATTACCGCGATTTCTCTGTGGTCTTACCTGCTCCCAAGAAAATCTCTACTTTGTTTCACAAACGAAAAGCATAAACCATGCGCGAGGCATGCGGATTCTTCGGAATCATCATCTCCATGCCCACCGATGACCATAATCCGCCGCATTTCCAATGCGCCATAAAACGCCGCGCGCCATCCCCTCATTCCGCCGGCACAATGGCGATCTCCCGAGAACCATGCCCCACACCGCGGCTTCTTCCCGTTTCCGAATCCACGTAAGTCAAGGTCAAATTCATGTGGTAAACACTATTGCGGTTTATCCACAACGAGCCGTCGGCCGTGGGGATCTCCTGCAACGGATCATTGCAAATAAGCACCTTATACCCCTCTTCCTTGGCCACGCTTCCGGGATTTGTTTCCTCCGTGCACCAAATACGCAAATATGTGGCGTTCGCCATGTCCCTCACCAGATGGGGAGCCACGTAAAAATAGAACGTGTTGTTCGTCCCTGTTTTTATTTCCTCTGTCCGGTTTATGGGCGTGATTTCCACATGGTCGTGGACGTAGCTTGTGCGATTCACATTGGGGAAAAGATAAACGTCCTCTTCCACTCCGTCCAGTCCGAAAAAGACATTATACCCATCCGGCAAACTCACCCCCTCTCCAAGACTAATGCTCAATTCCAGCCGGGCAATCAACCGCGCCAGCGTAAAATCCATCCGGGTGAACTCGTCCTCATTCCCAAGCTCTTCCCCATCGGCAAGTTCCCCTTCGTAATAACCGAACAAATAAATCTCCCGCACATGTCCCACTTCCCCCGAAGTTCCCGCTTCAAGCACATAAGGAATTCTCACCGTCTTCTCCAAAAAATCCGCCCAACGCACCGGCATACCGTCCGCACGGGTCACCAACGAGTCCACTCCCTCCTCGCTCAGATTGCCTATCAGGCAGACGCGCGTCTGCCGTCCGACGAACAACGGCACCTTGAATCCATCCTCCTCCGTAATGGCCAGTTCCCCCGGATTCTTTCCTCCGTTCGTGAAGTCGCACCAATAAAAGTAAGGATAAGTGTCCGCCTCGTCCTGCTTCAGGCGCAGCAGGTTTCCCTCCTCGTCAAACTGCACCACAGCCAATTGTTTAATGGGATTTTCCATCTCGGGCCCCATGGGTTCCAACGAGCGGGACACCGGCGCCTCCGCCCACGTCATGGCGGCAGCCGACGCCGTGACGCAAACCTCGCGCCGAACCGGCTCCTTCTCCCGCAACGCTTCCGCATTGTCCTCGCAAGCCCCCAGTCCAGCCGCAAAGACAAGCAGAACCGCCGCGCACCATGTGTTCAATCGTGTTTTCATCGTTCTTTCTTTTTTAATTCATGACACGTCCCGCGCTTGACTGCGGAACGATGGGTATGTCGTCGCTCCAATTCACATACTGCCACGTGATAACCGTGATGCCGTCCTCTATGGTCACCTTCCCCTTGTAATGGTAGGTGCACGCTCCCTCGAATATCTTGCGGTTAAGGGTCATCTCGAACTGCGTGGGAGAACCGTTCACCTGCAAATTGAAAATAATAATTATCGAAGAGGAAAAGGCGTCGGTGGGCAGGATAGGACACCGAATGTAAAGCGACCCGTCTTCCCGTTCCTGAATGAGGGCGTCCTCGTACTGCGAGTCTTTGCGCACCTGCACCCGCGTGTTGTCGTCGCCGAGATAGGCTTGCAAGGGATCGCCTGTGGACCAGTTCCAAAGGATGTCACCCTGCACCGCGGAATACCTGTCCTGCACGCCTGCGATTTCAATACCCTGAGGCAAGACGGAAATCGAGTGGATGGACTCGTTCCCCTCATCCGCCTCGATGGTGAACTCCAACTGCGCCGTCTGGTTGACGATGGGATTCATGCGCACGATTTGCACGCTGTCGGCCCTTGCCTGAATCGTGACTTCCATCGCCTTCGTCCGTTCGTAACGGTCGTCCGTGGCCAGCACATACTCCTTGTTGTCCACATGCAAGGCGTAAACCTTATTGCCCTCCCCGTCAGTGGCTCTGTCCACGAATTTCCGGGCTGGCGACACGGCGCGGAACTTATACGTGTGGTCTATCATCAGGAAAAAAGGCGTGGACACCTCCTCCACCAAATTCCCCTCGTCGTCCACCTCGCAAGGGTGCAACTGCTGGGTGCCGTCCGTCATGTCGCGCACCACGTAGGCCTTCGGCTCCACGTCGTCAAGCTCCACACCGCCTGTTGTCACATCCTCGGCGAAAACCCATAGCGTCGTCCCGTCCGGAAGGTTGCGCGGGACGGAATCGTTGAACACATCCGCAGGCAACGCCCGGGCCATCGTCGCCCGCCCCTCGGCGAATCCGTCCGCAGGCTCGGCCATCATCCCGGCCAAGGTTATCTCCACCGGGCTTTTACCCGCATAGGGACATGTGCGGCACTCCCCGTCGTCGTCCATGTCGCAGGCTGCCAATGCGCCGCACAGCGCACCCGCCATTCCCAAATCTCGTAATATGTTTTTCATCGTATTCATGTTGTTCCTTCGTTAAAAATCGCGCACCGGACGGATAAAGATTGCCGCCGCAAGCTGGCTTCTATCCGTTGTCGAAATCGCCTGCGAATCCTTGCAACTAGAACCCGCAAACTTTATCCACACAATCTTTTTTCGGTTTTCATTAGTTTCGTCAGTTTCAGAAGTTTCAGAAGTGGCATACCACACCTCCGTTCCAATATTTGCAATTCCACCAAACTCTCCTATTGACCAACTATCACAAATTCCCCCGATAGGCAAATACATCACGGCCACCGGGTGCTCCCAATCGTATGACTTCACGGAGGCTTCATAAGAACGGTTTGCATCCGGCTCGAAATCATCAGTGGCAGTGGCCTCAAAACGTTCAATGACCAACACTCCGCGGAATGGATTATTTTGGTAAATCAATCTTCCGTCATTAGCCACCTCAGGTGTCTCGTCTGTCATCAACTTGATACTCCACCTCATACGGTAAGCGCGAGATGTCCCTTGGTTCTTGATTCCATAAATCACGCCCCAATTAAAATCGTAAGAACCATTTCTATAATCACCTTCTTTAGGACGATTCAACCACTTTTTACCTTCTCTATTACTGATATGCGTTCTGTCCCCCTCCGCCATACTAAGCACATATACTCCCCTCGCCCTGCTGCCGTCTTTCAAATCGTCCTTCTCTTCCCGATAAATATAAGGGAAATACCCTTTATAGGCAGCTTCTCTTGACGTTGTAGTTTCTGTCATATTTCCTATATTCCTCTCCGAAAAAGCCACACTAAAATTTGGTTCTTTTTCTCCTACGTCATCGCTTCCCATTGCTATCCATCCTCCATTACCTCCCTCATTTCCATTAAACCGACGGAAAGTGATATTGCCCGCAAAACTTGAACTTGGCAAAATGCCCATGAACTCGCTCAATGTCGGCAACCGCCAGCCGGGCGGACAAGGCGTGTTGGTGTTCTCCGCCCAATCATTATTGGAAAGACTATAGGCTTTCTGATTGTTATAATAACCAAAATATCCATCACTCTGGCTCGCATCCAAATCCCAAACCAAATCATCAAAAAGAGATCCGTCAGATATGATTGCAACCTGAGATGTCTGGAGTGGAGAAGCTAATCCCCACGATTCGGGATTAACCAAAGGATAAATAGGCCGTCTCAACTGGAAAGCGGTATCCGCAGGAGTCTCATAGTCTATTATCGCTTTACTTCCCTGCGTTGTGACAGTGAACGGATAATACGGAATGTTCCTCCCGTACTGGTAGATATACCCCAGGCTGTTATACCAGTCACCAACGCTGCGGGTGGGATTCCCGCTGGTGGCGCCGAGGTTGCGGTCACTCCAGAGCAAGCCGTTGAACGTCACCGGCTGCCCCAAATCCTCCGCCGTCATCCATCCGTTCTCCGCCGTCCCCTCCTTTTCAATCCAATTGTACACCTGCGGCACGAGCGTCACCACCCGCTGCTGGTCCGTAATGAAGGTCACGTGCAGCGTGTAGGAATGGTTCTGCCGGAACACCAGCGGCTTGTTCGTATTCGCGTTATACACCGCCACCACGATTTGCTTGTTTCCCTCGCTATCCGTGTCAAATTCAGGGTAAACCTCTTTATCCGGGTCGTCTTTGAACTTGACGCGCAAATAGGTCAGCGGCGCGTCCGTGGCCGTCTCCGCGGCTGAGTCATTCTCAAAGGTCGGGAATATCAACACCGTGTCTATCCCCACCGTCGTCCCGTCGTCGGGCAGTGCGCCCGCTTTCGCTGGTAACACACGGGTCGCCAGTTCGCCGAACGTGAATATGTTGTCATACACCTTATACGAACCCTCACTCGTGATGCCTCCCCCTTCAGCGTTCCCCATCAACTCCACGCTCACCACCTCTATCTCGCCCTTCACCTCCGTGGACTTCGACACCTCCACGCACACCTGCGACATGATGTGGCGGAACGGCATCTGCAGGATGCCTCCCTGCTGCTCGGCCCCCTCGTAGGGATGGGCCAGCTTGCCCCGCAGGTAGTCCGTGTAATCGCCGCCTTCCGGGCGGGCTATTTCGTAAGTCCCATTCACACTCCTCTCGGCGGGAACCGTCCCGTCCCCGCTCGTGAAACCGTAGAAGTCCCGCTCCGCCGATCCTTCCACCGCCCGGAACTCGATGTAGTGTGTCCCGTCCGTCCGCACCGTCTCCGTCCCGACGTACCCGTTCTCTCCGCCCGTCTCCACGTCCGGTGTCTCACTCTCTGCCTGCGTCACCCAAATGCGGTATTTCGTTCCCTCGTCAAACCATGTGTCGGGCTGCGTCGCCCGCGACTCCACCATCCGCTCGCGGTAGGCGGAAAGCCCTTCCCCTCCGTTCGCCGCACCCTCCATCCAACCGTCGTCGGCGCAAGCCGCCAATGCCGCCATCCACAATGCCGCCGCGCAGGCGCGCCATCCAAACCGATATGTTTTTCGTCTGTGTGTCATGATAACTTTTCCGTTTTATGGTTGTTCCCCGGAGGCGCCCCCCTGCCCCGGACGGATAGGGAGGTAATGCACTCCTCCGTCCTCCCAACCTTTCTGCAACCCCTGCAGGATAATGCTTTCATTATTGAACGTGATGTTCACCACGTATTCGTATCCCGGACGCATCACGCCGCCCGTCGTCGTCTCTATCGTCACTTCCTGATTCTCCCACCGCTTGCGGGTATAGAACACCGGCTCGCCCGAATCCCCGGAGAGGTACCACAAGTCCGCCTCGATGTTCATCTTGAGCGTTATTTCCCCCGCCTCCTCGCTCACCGTCTCAAACGGGTCATACCCCTCCATCGACCCCTCCTGCAACACGTAGTACGACCCCAGCGTCCGCCCCGCCGCCGTGGCCGGAATCATCTCCGCGCCGCCATTCACCGTCCCGAGCGTGGCAAGAGCCAACCCGTCAGCCACATACGCGCAGGCGGACACGCCTCTATCCTCATGCCACACGAACTGCCCGGGCACCATCAATCCGTGCCCATCCGCCATCGTGATGGTCACGTTGTTCACTCCTATGCGTCTATACATCACCTCGCTGCGGATACCCACGAAGCGCACGCGCGCCGTCATGTGGCGGAACACCAGCTCGTGCTCCTCCTGCGTGAAACGGTCGTTCAGCGCCCCTTTGTGCGCCTCACAGCCGTCGCAGGAGAGGAAATCCGTCAATCCGTCCTTGTAGCCATCGCCCACCGTCAGCGTCCGGTAATTGTCGCTCGGTGTCAAAGCCTCCGCGGGGGCGTAGCCTGTGGCATACAAATAGGTATTGTCCGCCGGATACTCCCGCCCCGTATTATAGGCGATACCGCCCGCGTAACGGTAATAGTCGACGCGCTCCTCCGGGAGGCTGGTGAAACTCGGCTGCGCCGTCGTCTCCCACGGCTGACTGGTCCAGAACAGCAAGCGGGCGCCATCCCCTGCGGCTCTCGGCTCCGCGTCGCCGGCTGCCCGCGAATACACCGCCACCATCTCTCCCGTCCCCGGCGTTTCCTCCGCGCAGGCGGCAAGTCCCAGCCCCGCCGCTGCCAACCATATCCAATATGTCATCTTTCCTGTTTTCATCCGTCCTCCTTGTTTTTATGGGTTCTCCTGCGCCACGCTCTCCCCCTCGCCAAGGCTCACGCCCCCGCTTCCCCCCGACAGCCACTCCATCGTGCGGGTGTGCACCTCGATATAGTTCGGGTTCGTGAACGACGAGCCCGGATTGCTCACGCTTGTCACGGTCAGGATGTAATAGCGGTTGCGCTCCACCTGCCCGTGCCGGTAGAAACGGAACGGGTTGTCCGCAGTCTTCTTCCCCTCCGCCCGGTTGTCTATGTAAGTGTAGTAATACCCTCTTCCGCCGTTGTAAGGCACGTAGTTCCCGAAGTCCGACACGGGGGATTCCGGCCCAAGATTATTATTGTTGTTTCTACCCAGCCGGATCATCGCCGCCCCGTAGGTGAAGAACTCCTTGTCCGCGTTATAGAAATAGGAATCCTCCGCGAAGAAATGTTTGGCATCCTCTCCCGGCGTTAGCAACCGTCCCGCCCTCCGCAGCGACTCCGTCAACAGCAGCCGCGCCGTCGCCTCGTCCGGGCACTCCACGCCCACCACGTCCGTCCCCTCGTGCGTCCCTTCGGCATCCACCTTTGCCTTCAAGGCGGCCACTTCTTTCGTCAGTCCGGTCCTCCCGGCTATATAGTCAAAAAGCGCATACTCCACGTTCAGCTTCCTCGGCGTGAACTTGGCGGAAATCACCGCCTGCGTCACCATCGGCCATTGCCCGTCGGCAAACTCCGACAACACCGGGGCGAACGTGTTCTCCGGGCAATAAATCCCCTCCCAATAATGGTTCTCGCTGCCGTCAGCCAGCCGCCCCTCGGCAAATGGCAACACCTGCTCGTATCCCGCCGCCTCGTTCGCCTGGCTCAGCACGAAGGAATAGAAGTCGTCCGTCGCGGAGGCGTTCAAATCGTTGTTCGGATCCACCACGTTGGCGTCCGTGTCATCGGTTTTCTCGTCCAGCCGCTGCATGATGTACGCCTTGCGGTTCAACCCGTTCAGCGTGTAGCGCATGCTGTCGCGCCGCACCCATCCCCCGACGAAGTTGTCGTCCGCCCTCTCCTTATTTATCGGCACGTAGGCCACGCCGCTCTCCCCGCCCGGCACATCAACGCTTTCCTCCTTCGCCGTCACCAGCACCTTCGCCACCATCCGCTTCAAATCGAACTGCACCTCGAAATCCCGCCCGCCCCCTTTTGGCTTGGCCGCCTTCACGCAGCACATTGCGATTGTGCTGATTGTGCTGCTCGTGTCCGCTTCCCGCGTCGAATAGGGGGCGAAATCCGTCACCAACCGCCAATCGCCGCCGGAGAATGTGTAACAATCGTTCTCGTTAATGATTTGGCTTTTCAACGCCTCCTCCTGCGCCTTCGTCAGGTTGGCCGCCGCATAAACCTCCGTATCCGTCGACAAGGGTTCTTCCAGCGTCACCGTATATTGCCGGTTGGCCTCCACATTCTCCAGTCGAATCACCTCGCCGACCCACGCCCCTGTCGTCGTCTCGCGCACAAACACGCTCAACGTCTGGATGGTGTTCTCCCATCCGTGCCCGGCCACCTCCGGCGTGTCCGGATTGGCGGCCCCGCTCGCCCGGCTGCGGTCGCCCGTCAGGCTCAGGTCGATATGCAGCCGCGTCTCCCCGCCCGAGGCCGCTTCCCCGCCGGGAAGCCCTCCGCCGTCGTCCGAGCAGGCGGCGGCGGCCGCCCCCAGCCATATCAGCCACGCATGTCCGATTATCCTCGTCAACGTCATGATTTTCGTCCTATATGTTGTTTATACTACAATTCCGTGTTTTGTATGCGCACGCTCCAACTCAGCGTCGATATGCTCAGCTGTGCGTACACCCAACGGTCGCCCTGCAAAAAGAACGACAATTGGTACTCGTACCCCCGGTCCAAAAACTCCTGGGGAGAATAATCCGTCTCGCTCGAGGCCAGGCGGCTCAACACATCCGCCAGATTGATGCGGATGACCTCCACCCCGCTCTCCTTGTTCACCACCGACAGCACGGCGTCATCCTCCGCCCGTTCGTGGTAAATGATGCGGGAAGTCATAAACTCGGCGTGCGCCATGCGGCCCGTCGCCGTCGTCGTCCGCCCTTCGGCGGACGTTTCCCGGTCCTCCGTGTTCCACGTCGCGTAGGGCGTGTAATATACGGTGTCCCGCTCGTTCAGTGAATTGTCCCATAGGATATGCGAGTTCCGGTCGTATATCCTCATGTCGAAATTCGCTATGTCCATCAATTCCGGTTCCTGTAACTCGCGCAGCGTCACATTGATTCGTTTCGTGTCGCGCACCAGCGAAACCGTGTCGTATGTGGGTTTCGTGTCATACACGTCCACCACCTTCATCGTAGTTCCGTCCTCCTCCAACAATCTTCCCATCCACAAGTCGTCAAGAGGCGTCCCCTTGTGGTCCACCCGGTAGCGGGTCCCCTCCTGCATGCGGTCCAACAGCAGACAGAAATCCTCCACCGCGTCGCCCTCCTGAGGCTCGTTCCGCACAAAATTCGCCCCCTCCAGCAATGTCTCCTCGTAAGATTTGTCGTTGGCCACCACCAGCAACTGGTAACGCCCCGCGGGCAAATCCATGTGCATCCGGTAATCCGTCGACTGAAGCGGCAAATACGAGGCCGTGTTCGCCTCTTCCTGCTTCGTCAGATAATGACCGTTCGTGTCGTAGACATAGACCGTCACCGACCCGACGTGGTCGTTGAACATGTCGGCTCGCTCCAAATTGTAATCGTATTGGAAAGTCAGGTACAACCCCACCGGGCAATCGTCCAAATCCTGATGCATCATCGTGCACGACGTCGCCATCATCAAAAAGAAAAGCGAGGGCAAACCATATTTTATCCTGAGTTTCATACCACAATCATTTATTCGTCCGACATTCTTGAAATAAACCCGGCGGTCATACTGCCCACGATGCGGTCATTCTGTCCGCCGGGTTCCTGGTTGCATAGTTTTAGATAATATTATTAATTACAATTCCACATCCTGCGTCCGCTTGGCCCAGCTCAAAATGTTGATCTCTACCGAGATGTAAGCGTCCATGTTGTCATCGGAACCTCCATCGGCAGGCGGGACATCAGGCCATCCTAATTTCGACACCTTGCTTACGTTCAGCTCGTACCAGTTATTACGCACCACACCGTAACGACCCAGATAGTTGGCTTCCGCATCTTCTCCAGGATAAACATCCTCATTCGACGGAACATCCGCTCCTGCCTTTTCTTCCCATGTGTTCCACGGCGTTTGTTCGTCACCGAAATGCTCGATGATTGCCGGATAATAAGAATAACCATTCGTATACTTCTGCACATTCAATCCGTTTACCAAATTCACGTACGTATCCGGAATGACTGTCGTCTTCCCTGCTTGAGCCTCGATGTCATCTGTAAATGCGATTGCGCTCACATGCATATTTCCCTTGGCCTCTTCCCCAGCACTAAAAGTCAACAAGATTTTCTCACCTGTCACCGTTCCGGTACCACCTTGGATATTCTCTGCCGTCCAAGCCTTGAAAGATTCATTGGTCAACAATTTTTCTTTAAACAGATCCTCCATTCCATCTTTATCATAGAATTGATCTGTGCTTTGATCCAAAGTATAGAATGTGGTTCCACCATTGAATTTGGCTCTCACAATCACCCGGGTCGACTGATTCTCATTCATATTGGCTACATCAAATGTGTTCTCCAGACAATAAGCATGTCCACCCAGAGCCAAGAACGATGTTTGGTCTGTAATGTCTTCCACTCGCGTGAAATCACCCGCAACAAAAGAGGAGTAGTTCGGATCTTCCGCCCAATAGTTACGATACAATGCCACGCCTTTCTCCACCGGCGCATTGCCAGCAAAACGGTAATCGGCCGAGGTTACTCCTGCGGAAGCATATCCCAACCAGTCAGCTTTTGCCACGTGTGCCAAATAAGTTTTCTTATTGGTGATATCCAATAGCCAACCGTCAATCTCATACTTAATTGTGCTATTATTCTCTAATGCACCGCTCGCCGAGGAGGTTAATTTAACCTTGGCCACCGCTCTCTCCACATAAATGGAGGCGGCTGGATCACCGGATGCAGCCTCGGCTGCCGTGGTATAAATCTTGTCAGCATCCAAAGCCACCAAGGTTTTTATGGCACCTCCCGTTGGGTCGTCCTTGCCTCCCGGCTTGTCCGTCAGCGTGGCGTTCACCATCATGATTCCATTGTTCGTCAAATTTGAATTCTCCAACACTGCCTTTTGCACTGCAGACCAAGTATTATTCGGAGCCTCTATTTTCGTTCCGGAAATTGTAACCCCGGCATTGTTGTCCACCACAATCTTCCCGTTGTTATTCAATACCACCAATGCGAATGCGGTCACATTGTCCTCATCGTAATTGTTAATCAATTGCGTGATTTTTGTTGCCGTAGTGATTTGATTCGGGTCGTCCGTCTCGTTGTTCCAATTGTTCAAATTCAACTCGTATGCGCTGTGAAACGTGGCGGAACTCTCGTCACTACCAGTGAAAATCAACAATGTGGCATCGTTCACGGCGTACTCGCTCGCCTCTCCGTCGGCAAACTCGTCGTTCGCCCGCGACACGGAAGGTGTCGTCGGCAGGTTCAACGCAAGGGTCACATACCCTTGTCCCTCCGCATTCCATTGCGGCTGTCCGTTCTCATAGTCTGACAAATTGTCGTCAGAACAAGCTCCCAGCGTCAACATCGCCAACGCGATGGGAAACCATCTTTTCTTGTTCATGTTCTTCTCGTTTTGGTTTAATAATAAAATTCTACATGTATTTTCGTATTTTACCTCATTTCTTTTCCTTCTCGCCTCCCGTGCTCTCTTCCGTCGTCATCAGGCTGTCCGTGTTCAGCAACTTCAGATTCTCTGCGGCTTCCGTCAGCCCGGCTGCCGCCGCCCGTTCAAAATACGACCGCGCTTTCTCGTTCTCGCCCCTCAGCATCGCCAGCACCCCGCGGGCGTGCGTCGCCTCCGCCCCGTCGCCGGCCTTCGCCAGATAACGCGATGCCGCGTTCAGGTTCCCCATCTGCAACTGGCTCACCGCCGCGTTCAGGTTCGCCGTCGTGTCCGAGGGGAACATCCGCACCGCAATCTCGAACACCTCGTTGAACTCCGGCGTCCCCGCGTCGTACGTCTGAGCCACCTGGTACATCTCCTCCAGCGACAATTGCTGCGGCTTCGTGTATAGCAACGCCTTCGCCTCCTCCACCGTGAACGCCCGAACCACATAGTTCACCGTATAGTCCGAGTGACGCAGGCCCGGATAACACTCGGCCAGCAGCACCCGGTAATCCTCCGGATACCTCGCCCGTATGCTCCGTTCTTTCGTGTCTATGTTCATCTCCTCGTCGTCTATCAGTGCCAGTATTTCCTCCCTGTGCGTCAAGCCGTCCGCCGTGTCCACATAGGCGCGCAGGCCCTCCCAGTCCTCGGGTGTGTATCCCACGCTGAACAGCGTGTCGGGCAGTTCCACCAATCCCCGCACATAATCCTTCAGCGTCTTCGCCCGGTTCTCCGCCAGATACGTGTTATGCTCGTACGTGTCCTCCGGCGAGGCGTAACCGTGTATGGTGATTCCTGTGATCGACGTGTTCTTGTCCTCTTTCACCACGTTGATCGTGTTCACGATTTTCTCCAACTCCCTGGGGTTGTTCCGGTATTCGGGATAAAGCGTGATTTTGTCCACCGGGAAATCCAAATAAGCCCGGCCTTCCACATAACGAGTCTTCTTGCCTTCCACTGCGGGACGGATGTATGCGAAAAACGGCGTGCGCATCCGCTTGATGATCGACGTGGCCGAACCCAACACTTCCCCGCACCCGCATAAATCCTCCTCCACCACCACGTCCGCGTTGCGCATCCAGCTTTCGCCGGGAAGCACTGCGCTGTAATGCACCGTCTGGTCGCTATTGTTATCCCGGCGGACCACCGTCGTGTTCTCGTCAAAATCCTTGTAATCCTGACGGTCATACATGATTTGCTGTTTCCGCCCGTTCACCACCACCAACGGCATGGCGCGCCGGTTCTCTCCGTCCGTCACCAGCACATGGAACACCAACCGACGGTTGGGGCACAAATCCAACGAGTCCAGATTCAAATCCATGTCCACCACCAAACGGTTCTCCCGGTGTATCACCTGAAGATTCTCCACCTTCACCTTGTCACCCACAATCGGGGCGATCCTTTTGGCCTCCTCTTGAGCAAAAACGGTCATGCCACCCGACACGGACAAACAAGCCGCCAATAACACTTGCGCATAGTGTTTTCCCAACTTTTTCATAGTTATGATTTTTAAAACAAATAGACAAAACTGATTGCCACCTTCGTCGGCCCGAAGTAATTGCGATGTGACGACTTAAGCTTCTCCCCGCAATAACCACATGCGAACTTGTCGTACTTGATATAATCGTAACCCAGCCCCAACGAGGCCTCCAGATTCCAATGCCGCGAAAGAATCCATTGGTAACCGCCCGTCACGCCGCCTCCTGCGAACCAGCCCTCGTAACGTCTCCGCCGCAATTCCTTGAACATCCCGAACGGCAGCTTCACCTCTCCCACGTTAAACTCTCCCCCCATCAAATGAAAACCGACGAACCAACCGTTGAACGGCTGGCAAAACCAATGCCGATACTCCGGTTGCAACACCCAATGACGCAGCTTGCGCTCGCTTGACGACTTCCACGGATTCCAACCGTAAAACAATTGCAACGTGCTCTTTCGTCCCGAAGAGAACTCCATTCCCAGATTCGGGGTCGTTGTTCCCCAATAAAGCAAATTCGTCTTCAAGGCAAACTGCCGTTTTTGAGCCTGAACAGCCTCGAAAGAAAACATACAAAAAATTGCAACCAACAAAAACTGTATTTTTCGTTTCATAATTATCAAATTTATGTCATTGATGTCAATGACCATTTCTCTTTCTCAAGAGTCGGACAATATTTTTTACTCAATCATTTTCTATAAGAGCGATTATTCAATTACATTAATCGTTACAAAAGTAAGGAAAAAAGTACACATGACAAACAACACACACACTTTTTTTTATTATTTAACATGGAGGCCAAATGCAGCCGCGCAATCATCCTTAAAAAAAACATGCGGCTGAACGCAAAAACACTCCTCAACCTCCTCGTAATCCCGATTTTTCTTATCTTTGCATTCAAAGAAACTAACACTTAATTAATAGAGAACATGAAAAAGAGTTATATCGTAATTGGAGTGATTATCGTCATTGTCCTGGCCGCATTCTTCTGGTTCAAAGGACACTACAACCAAATGGTGGGCCGCGGGGAGGCCATTTCGGCCCAGTGGTCGAACGTCGAGAACCAATACCAGCGGCGGGCCGACCTCATTCCCAATCTCGTCAACACGGTCAAGGGATACGCCGAACACGAGCAGTCGACCCTCCAGCAGGTGGTCGAGGCGCGCGCCAAGGCCACACAGACGCGAATCGACTTCGACAACCTCGACGAGCAAACCATCCAGCGCTTCAACGCCGCCCAGGGCGAGTTGTCCTCCGCCCTGTCCCGTCTCATGGTGTCCGTCGAGAAATATCCCGACCTGAAAGCCAACGAAAACTTCCGCGACCTTCAGGCCCAGCTTGAGGGCACCGAGAACCGCATCGCCGTCGAGCGGCGCAAATTCAACGAGGAAGTCAAGAGCTACAACGCCTACATCCGCTACTTCCCCCAAAACATCGTCGCCAACATGTTCGGATTCACCCCAAAGCCTTACTTCGAGGCGGCCGAGGGAACGGAACAGGCACCCAAAGTGGAATTCTAACCGCCGAGCCATGTCACCCGAAAAGCAATTCACCGAACGGCAGAAGCAGGCGATGGTCGACGCCGTGCGACAGGCCG
This sequence comes from uncultured Butyricimonas sp., assembly GCA_944320555.1. GTDB lineage: Bacteria > Bacteroidota > Bacteroidia > Bacteroidales > Marinifilaceae > CALUMT01. The sequence continues at coordinate 30,032 of CALUHX010000026.1, forward strand.
AGCGCGACACCTCCGGAGAGATACGCGTCCACATCGAGAACCACTGCCCCAAGCCCGTTCTCGACCGCGCCACCGATGTCTTCGCGCACCTCAAAATGCACAAGACCGCCCTCCGCAACGGCGTGCTCGTCTACATAGCCCTCCGGGACCGCAAGCTCGCCATCATCGGCGACGCCGGTATCAACGCCAAAGTCCCGCCCGACTTTTGGGAGAACATCAAGAACCGCATGGTCGAGCAATTCAAGCAGGGACACGTCGCGGAAGGCGTGTGCGAGGCCGTCCTCGCAGCCGGGAAAGCCCTGAAAGACTACTTTCCCCGGCAAGCCGACGACCGCAACGAGCTCCCCGACGACATATCGTTCAACTAAACACGCCTGCCCAATGACAAAACGCATACTCGCACTCGCCGCCCTTCTGCTGGCGCTCGTCGCCGGAACAGCCCAGAATCTGCCGGACCCCATGAAACCTCGCCGACTTGTCAACGACTTCGCGGGAATCCTGTCCGACGGGCAACGGGCCGCGCTCGAAAAGAAACTCGCCGACTTCGCCCGCGCCTCCTCCACGCAAATCACAGTCGTCACCGTCGACTCCCTCCAGGGGCTCGCCGTCCACGACTACGCCACCCGTCTCGGCGAGAAACGGCGCGTCCGACAAAGAGGCAAGGACCACGGAGTCGTCCTCCTCGTCAAGCCCAAAACCGCGCGGGAGAAAGGGCAGGCCGCCATCTCCGTCGGCTACGGCCTTGAGGGTGTCATCCCCGACATCACCGCCTCCCGCATCGTGCGCGACGAAATGATTCCCGCCTTTCAGCGGAACGACTACTACGCCGGCATCGACCGGGCCGCGGGCATTCTCGCCGACCTCGCCGCGGGCGAGTACACCGCCGACGAGTATGAAAGCCAAGGCAACGGCGCCATCCTCGCCGTCGGCATAATCATAGCCCTTGTCATCCTCTCCCTCCTCTTCCGGCGGAGGGGAGGCGGCAGCTACACCCCCGGCCACTCATCCGGCGGAGGAGGTTTCTTCATCTTCCCCATGGGAGGCGGAGGAGGTTTCGGCTCTTTCTCAGGCGGAAGCGGCTCTTTCGGAGGATTCGGAGGCTTCGGAGGAGGCTCTTTCGGAGGAGGAGGAGCTTCCGGCGACTGGTGACACAAACACTAATATTATTAACACACTAAAAACAACACACTATGGAAACAAAATGCAAAGGTATCATCGGAATCCTCACCGGGGGAGGAGACGTCCCCGGACTTAATCCCGCCATACGCGCCGTCACCATACGCGCCCTCCGCGAGGGATACAAAGTGGTCGGCATTCGCCGCGGATGGAAAGGACTCGTCGACACCGTCCGCGACCCCGAGGCCGACAACTCCGACAATTTCTTCGAGCTCACCGAGGAAATCGTCAACAAGGCCGGACGCACCGGTGGCACGTTCCTCCACAGTTCCCGCACCCGGGCCTCCCATATCCCCCGCGCCGCCGTGCCCGCCCACCTGCGCGACACTTACACCGATGACATCAACGATCTCACGCCCGAGGTCCTCAAAAATCTCGAGTTCATCGGCATAGACTACCTTATCCCCATCGGTGGCGACGACACCCTCAGTTACGCCGTCCGCCTCGCCCAGGAAGGTGTCAAAGTCGTGGCCATCCCCAAAACCATGGACAACGATGTCCCCGGCACCGACTACTGCATCGGATTCAGCACCTGCATCACCCGCACCATCGAGCTGACCCACAATCTCCGCACCTGCGCCGGCTCCCACGAGCGAATCCTCGTTCTCGAGGTCTTCGGCCGTTACGCCGGATTCACCGCCATGCTTCCCACGCTCGCCGGAGCCGCCAATCGCTGCGTCATCCCCGAATACCAGTTCGACATCGAGCGCCTCGCCGAGCTTCTCTGCCAGGACCGCTACACCAACCCCTCCAAATACTCCGTCGTCCTCGTCTCCGAGGGAGCCTCTTACCGAGGCGGCGAAATGATATTCCAAAGCGACGAGACCGACATGTTCGGGCACAAAAAACTCGGCGGCATAGGCGATTACGTATCCTCCGAGCTCAAAAACCTCTCCGCCCGCTACAACAAGGGCGAGACCGTCAACGTCATCAATCAGAAGCTCGGCTACCTTGTCCGCTGCGGAAATCCCGACGCTCTCGACTCCATCGTCCCCATGGCCTACGGCAACCTCGCCCTCGACCTCATTTCCAAGAAACTGCACGGGCGACTCGTCACCCTCCGCAACGGACGATACGACAACGCGCCCATCGACATCATCACCAGCAGCAAAAAAATCGTCGACATCGACCGTTTCTACAATACCGACCGTCTCCGGCCCGAATACAACTCCTTCGAGTTCATGCCGCAGATGATTCTCTGACTCACCATACTCCTCCGTCCGCTTCGCGGCCAGGGAGTGTGTCGAAATGACCAATAATACCCCTCCGGCGGCTCTGCCGCCACCTCCCCTATTTTATGGGAGGAGTTGCGGAACAATGATATTCAGCCGAATAACTCTACTCCGCAAACTCTCCCCTTAAGGTAAGGGGAATACCCCGGAGGGAAAAGAAAAGAAGTATGAAATCATGACTCTCCACTGGAGCTCGCCGCCGGAGGGGCGCAATCGGCTGTTTTGAGACAGCCTCCGCACCAAAGAAAGAGAAAAGATGGAAACATATTGAGACAGAGGATTGAATCGTTGAGGAAAATCTCCATCCGGAGCACGGATAAAAAAGGAGGCGGGCCCAAGAGAATGGGACCCGCCTTCGGGATGTATTACAAAGAAAGGTTCAGCGTTATTTGCGACGCTCGACGACGTGGAGGACACGGCCCTCCTTGTCGAGCATGTAGAATTTAAGATCCTTCGCCGAAGCCGAGCAAACGGAGAATCCCGTCGCGCTGCTGCAGAAAACGGTGCCCTCGGTGGGCTCCACCTCGCGGCTGAGGGAAGCGGAAGTGTTGACGATGTAGTCGATGGGCGAATCCGGCCGGCGGATGTGCTGGTAGTTGTGGATGTGGCCGCAGACATACATGTCGACATTGTGCTTCAGAAGGATGGTGTTGACGCGTTGCTGCATGTCGGCCCGCTCGGTGTCCGACTTGGAGGTTTGGGCGTAGATGGGATGGTGTCCCATGACGACGGTCCAGGTGGCTTTGTTGACGGTGAGCACGGAATCAAGCCAGCGGAGTTGCCGGTCGTTGTCCTGTTTGCGGGCGTCAGGATAGCCGTCCTCCTTGCGATACTTATCGATGAGAGGCGTGGTGTCTATGAAAATGAGCCGGATGGAAGCGTCGGTGTCCTCGATTTCATAGAGTTTGGTGTAGTAACGGGCGGGCATGCTCCAACGGCGGCTGACCTTGGCATAGTCGAGTACAGCCTGGGTGTTGCCCCGGTACTCATGATTGCCGAGGATGGGAAACCAGTCAACCATCAACTCGGGATGGGCATAGACAAGCTCGTAGTTCGTCATCCACAGGGGGTCGTTGACGCTTGCCACGCCCTCAAAGTGGTGAACGTCGCCAAGGGCGGCGATAAACTCGAAGCCGACGACAGGTTCCATCTCGCCCATGCGCTCGGCGATGGGACGCTGGTCATAGTATCCGTTGCGGCCGAGGTCGTTCACGACGTAGAAGTTGAAGCGGTCGTCCAACTCTTCCTCCGTCAGTTCTCTGGTTTGCGCGGAAAGATTCCAGACGCAAACCAAGAGAAGACTCCATAACAATGACACTCTTTTCATTCTTTCTGTGTTTTATTGTGGGTTAGAAATTGATTTTGAAACCAATATTGAACTTCGGACCGTAGTACTCCACCTGTTTCGTGAGGTCGGAACTGCCTTGATAGTAGCGCAGCGGCTGGTTCAGCAGATTGTTGGCCTCGCCGTAGACGGTGTAATGCTTGGCGAAAGTGTAGCTGATATTGGCGTCGAGGTAGTTCACCTTGTCGTAGTAGCTGTCCTCGAAAGGCGTATTGGCGAACTCGTCGATGAAGTCTCCGGCATAATTGTAGGAGGCGCGGATATTGAGTCCGTTACGCTCGAAATAGAGGGAGACGTTGGCCAAGTGCTCGGGCGACCCGGGCAGGGGCAGGTCCTCGTCCTCGAGGGTATTGCCCTCGGCGTCTTCGCGGTCCAGATAGAAGTCCGTGATTTTGGAATGAGTGTAAGTATAGTTGGCGTAAAGGCCGAAATACTTCAAGGCCGGGGCGATGAAGGAAAAGTCCTTCTGCCAGGCGAACTCCAGTCCCCACAGGTCGGCCTTCCCGGCGTTCATGGGTTGCTCCATCTCGTCGTAGGCGATACCTTGGTAAGTGCCGTCGCGGCGGGTCTGGTTGACGATGAAGTCGTTGATGTGCTTGTAGTAGAAACCGGCAGAGACGATACCGAAGTCGGCGAACGTGTAGTCCACGCCGAAGTCCACGTTGTGCGACAGGGTGGCGTCCAATTCCGGATTACCCACGGAAAGTTCCGTTATCCCGTCTTCTCTGGTCACGCTGACATGAGGCACAAGGTCGAAATATTTCGGTCGGGCGATGGTATTGGTATAGGAAAGGCGGAACGACAATTCGGGAGTGGCATCGTACTTGAAAAGCACGGATGGCAGGACATTGATGTAATTGTCAGTAATTTCCGGCGTGTCGTTCAGCGAGGTGGAGTCGGCGTCCTCGTCAACCACCAGTTGCTTGCCCCGATACCGCAAGTGAGTGTTCTCCACGCGGAGGCCCGCCATTCCCTGGAAACGGGAGGAGAAGTTATGGTCATAACGGACATAGCCGGACGTGACGGTCTCGTGCGCCTTAAAGATTTCGGATATCTCCTCGAGGTTCTCTTCCTTCTCGAAAAGGGAGGAATTATTGAGGTCGAGGCTTTTCAGGAATTCTTTTGTCACGAAAGTGCCTACCTCGTAGTCGCTGACGTAGAAGTCGGAGCGGGTCTGGTCCTTCAAGTGTGCGAAAGCGTCGGAGTCGAAGCCTGCCTCGTCAAGGGGCGTGTAGTCGTAGAACTCCAGGTCGCGTTTCTTGTGCTTGTCGACAATCTTGGCTCCCAAACGGATGTTGTTGACGAAGTTGCCCATGCGGACGGGAACGTTGAGGTTTATGCTTCCCTTGATGTCGTCCTCGGAAATGTCCTCCTGTTGCTCGGTAAGCTCGTCCAGCACATAGCCTGCGGCGGCTCCCAGCACCATGTCGGCGGCGTTGGCCGGCGTGAAGCGCGGCTCGCGCAAGTCGGACAGGTCGGGCGTGAAGCTAAGCGTGCGTCCGGCCTCCTCGTCCATCTCCACCTTGTAGGCGATATACCGCTCGTTGGGCCGCTTTTCCGTGGCCTTGGCGATGGAGAAGTTCCAGTTGAGAAGGGTGGTCCCGAAGAGATGCTCGCCGTTGAGGGCGAAGTCCATGGTCTGCTGGCGTTCCAGACGGGCGTCCTTGTGGGTGCCGCCCTTGGTCTGGAATACGATTTCCTCGGCCTCGCCGTCCTCGTTGAGGTCCTTTATCGATTGGCGGTAGCGGTTCTCCCAGTCGTTGCGGCGGTTGTAGATGCCTTTGAAGTCAATGCGGTGATTGGGATTGAACTTGTAGTCCAAGGAGAGGGAATAGCTCTGCCGCTCGCGGTGAACGAAATACTGGCGCACCTCGTAGTTGGAAACGTAGGGGTTGCCGTTGTCGTCCTGCGACCACTCGTACTCGGCGTTGTCCGAGCCGATGGGGTTGTTCTGGTACGAGGCGGCGATAATCATGCCCAGCTTGTTGTTGAAGAAATTGTCGCCGTAGGTGACAGCGGCGTTCAACTGCAACTTGTCGGAAATGAGGTTGTAGCCCGTTCCCACGGTGGCGTTGATCATGCGGCGCACGGGAGAGCTCTTCGTGACGAGGTTGACGGAACCACCGATGGCGTCGGCGTCCATGTCGGGCGTCACCACCTTGTTCACCACGATGGTCTGAATCATATCGGCGGGAATCAAGTCCAGCTGCACGTTGCGGATGTCGCCCTCGGCGGAGGGAAGACGGTTGCCGTTGATGGTGACGGAACTGAAGTCGGGCGACGTGCCCCGGATTTGGCCGAAGCGGGCCTCGCCCTGGTCGTATTGCACGTTAATGCCGGGGATGCGCTTCATGGCGTCGCCGATGTTCGCGTCGGGGAAACGTCCCACCTGGTCGGCGGACACCACGTCGCGGAGGTTCAGGCTGCTTTTACGGTAGCTCGTGGCGCGCTGGTAGCCCCAGAAAGTACCGCCCACGAAAACGGAGCTCAAGAGTTTGTTGTCGCTCTCCATCTTGAAGTTCTTTTCCAAAGTCTCTCCGGCCTTAATACTGACCGACACCCGCTGGGTCTTGTAGCCTACATAGCTCACTTTCAAGTGATATTTTCCCTCCGGAATTTTGGAAAACACGTAAAAACCGTTGATGTCGGTGGCCACGCCCATCTTCAATTCTTCCAGATAAATCGTGGCGGCCGGCAAAAACATGCCGCTCTCGTCGGACACTCGCCCTCGCAGCACGCCGTTTCTGGCCTGCCCCTCGGCGTTCAAACACAATACGCTTAGCATTCCCGCCAAGAAGGCGAGAACAACACACATTTTCATTGATTTCATAAATAATGAAGTTTTTATTCGTAAATGTTATTCAACTTGACTTTTTGGAACAGCCGGATTTGCTCCTCCACGTTTTTCTTGCACGCCTTCAAGGCTTCCTCGAACTGTCGGGAATCGTCCTCAAGGCAGGCGATGGCCACTTTAAGGGCATGAACGAAATGCGAGCGGTCGGTCTCGGAGAGAGAGCCTTTTTTCGCTCTCGCGCGGTAATGTTTTTCAATCTTCTTCAAGGCGTTGTAAACGACCGGCTTCTGTATTTGCGTGGAAACGGCCACATCGCCTCCCGTGACCTGCACCCGGCGCACATACCGCTCGTCCATCAAGGCCAACAGGCAAGCGGCCTCCTGTCCGAACACGTCTCCCTCGCTTTTGGCGTAGGCGTGTTCCATATAGTCCTTCAGGGCCAATGAGAATTCCCATTGTTGGGCGTCAGCGGCGGCAGCTTCCCGGCGGGGCTGCGCAGAGCTCTCCTTGTCGGCCTTCGCCAACACTTGCGCGTCCATCCGCAAGCAGACGGCGACAAACGCTATTAACAAAACGAGTGTTTTCATAATCTTCTTTCTGTTTTTGATTTCTGCCGCGAAGGAAAGCGAGATTTGTTACAAAACGGTTACAAATCTGTGACGAAAATGTAAAAAGTCCCTCTGTTCAAATGAAAAACAAAAAATATTTTCTATGTTTGTCTCAAAAGAATCGCGACAATATAAAAAAGCAAAAATGGCAAGCTCCCGATAAGACTGGAATCCTATCATTCAAACAATTAGAAAAATGAACACGACACTCAAAACCATGACAACGAAAGCCATCTTTCTCGTCTCGCTTCTTTTTTGGGGAACAGGCGAAATGAGAGCGCAAGACTCTATCACCAACGCTTTCGACGACTTGAAACGCGCGGGAACCGTGAACGAGCAAGACTCCGAAATGCGCCGCCCCGCTTCCGCCACCGCCATGCAACACCTTTTGGCCCAATGTCCGGAAGCCGGCTTCTACTGTTTCACAGAAGACCGCGCGCACGACATCCGGCTCACCGGGGCAATTCCGGCCCGTTGGGCCGAGCGACCGGCGGAGACGCGGCGGCAATTAAAAGGAAACTGCCGTCCCGGAGAGTTCTACACATGGCAAATCGGCCTGTTCACTCCCTTCAAAGAATTGAAAAATGTCACTGTCTCATTCTCCGACCTGAAAAACGGGCAAGGCGAACGAATCCCCGCCTCCGCTTTTCAATGCTTCAATCAAGGCGGAACCGACACGGAAGGGAAAACGTTCCGCAAAACCTTGCAGCGCGCCCGGCGCGTTCTCGACGCCGACGGCAAACGCCGCCTCGTGGACATCCACTCGTGGAACCACATGAACCAATGGGCGGGCTACGCCAATTTCCTCCTCCTTTACACCGAGCTGCTCCCCTACGTGGACCGCACGTGGATAGGCGAGGGATTCGGAGCCGACAATCCTGCCGACTTCTGGCTCGTGGAAATGTCCGGCATTCCTTTCGGGTTGCTGAGCGAGACGCTCGACGCGCGCAATCCTTTCAGGGGTATGATTTTCGGCATGTTGCCGCGCCTGCCGTGGAGCGGCGACCCGACACCGCTTTGGAAACTTTGGGACGAATTCGGAATGAAAGACGCCTCCATGAGCGGCTACTGGGACCCGCGGTGCCCCGTCCGGACCGACAACGCCGATCTTCCCGCCACGGTCTACACCAACGGCAAGCGTGCCCTCGTTGTCATCGCCAATTGGACCGACCTTCCGCAACAGGCAAAAATCACCGTGGACGAGGAGGCGCTGGGCTTCCGCCCGACGCGTTTCACCCTCCCGGAAATACGGAACATCCAATGGGGCGGGACACTCGACAACCTGAAGCAATGCGAAATCATGGGCCGCAGCGGCTTGATTATCCTGCTCGAACAGGCAAAATAGCCGACCGTGCCCCCCGTCGGCTTCGCCGCCCCCTCTCCTATTTTAGAGGAGGAGTTGCGGAACAATGATATTCAGCCGAATAACTCTACTCCGCAAACTCTTCCCCTAAGGTAGGGGAAGTACCCCGAAGGGGGGTAGGGGTATGAATATCACATTTCGACACACTCTCACGGCAAAGCCGGGCAGGGGTATGAACGACGGGGAGCACCCCGGAGGGGTATAATTGGCCTGTGCTTTCCTGAAAAAAGTTGACTTGATTATTATTAAACAAACAACTCATCTATTCACCTCAAAGATACGTCAAAA
>CALUHX010000027.1 GCA_944320555.1 uncultured Butyricimonas sp.
GTATCCGCCACCTGCTTGCTGCCCGTCACATTCACCAAAATCGCCTCGCAGGGATTCTCCTCCATCAACGGCACGTGCTTGTACGCCGCGGCATGGAAAACTATCGACGGACGGTAAGTTTCGAATACCCAGCGCACCCGCTGCCTCACCCGCACGTCCCCGATCACCGGCACGAAATCCAATTCCGGGAAACGCCCCTCCAACTCCAATCGGATATTATGAAGCGGTGTCTCCGCCGAATCGAAAAGTATCAACTTCCTCACCCCCATGCCCGCCAACTGACGGCACAACTCGCTGCCGATACTCCCTGCGGCTCCCGTCACGAGCACGACCTTGTTTTGAAACTCCGCCTGTATCTTCCCCGTGTCCACCACGATCTCGTCCCGGCCAAGCAAATCCTCGATGCGTATCGGTCGCACAAACTGGTGGAACACCCCGTTCCCGTCCGCCTCGTTGATCGTCGGGGCTATCAGGCACCTCACCTTGTTCCGTTTGCAATACTCCAACAACCGCCGTTCCTCTTCACGGGCGTCCTTGTCTTTAGCGAACAACACCCCCGAAACACCCTTCTCGTTCACGACACGGACCATATCGTCCTCGTCCTTAAACGTGTACACGGGCAAATCGGACAACATTCCCCGCTTCTTCCCGTTCCCCGGAACGAGGAAGCCAACCACTTGATAATGGGTACTCTCTCGCAGTCGGACCTCCAACGCCACGCTCTTGCTTCCCTCCCCATAAACCAACACCCTGGCGTTCTCTTTCCGGAACAAGCGGCAAAGAAAATTGTAAAACACCAGCATCCCCAAACGGACTCCCGCCACGCAAACCACCGTGAACATGAAATCCACCGCCACCAGCACCCAGACGACACGGGGCGTCAACTCACAGCCCAACACCCAGCCCACGCAAAGCGACTTCAACAAAATGACTCCCGACATACGCAACCACGTCGCCTCCCGGGCATAACGCACCGGATCACGGTACGAACGCAACAAAAGAGAGCCAAACAACGACACGCCCGCCGACACCGCGCAAAGCTCCCCAAGACCCCACCACGTCAGCGTGTCCCGGGTTATCTCCACGAATCCCGCACACACGACGACACTGCAGACCGTCATCAACAACACCTCCATCACCAGAATAATCCATTGATTCAGGTAATGTTTGTTCAAATAATCAAACAATCCTTGCAACCAGCCTTTTTTCTCCATATCTATTCGATTTCAACATTTCCTCGTCAATCACTCCATTCCTCCAGACCGCAAACAACCGCCCACTTCCCAGCACCACAAATCACGTCCGCCTTATCTATGGCAAACGCAAGAAACAAGCATTTCGCTCAATTTGTCGCTAATCAAATCCAGTCTCTTTCTCTATTAAAATAGCCACTCGTTCTCCCCCACCTTCATCCTTGTCCCCGTGTCCAGCACGTCCAATATCGGCTTGTCGTACTCGTCCACCAACACCACACAACGCCTCCCCGTCCGCTCATGCGCGCGCCTCAACACTTCGACGAAACGGTCACCCACGGTCAATGCGTTCGCATCTCGGCCATATTCCTCCTCCCACATCCCGATGCGCCCCTCAATCTTCCTCTCCAAAACCCCTGCCTGCGTGAAGTTGTCGCCATTGAAATCAATATGAAACACCGGATGCTCCGCCCACTCCTTCTCCAACTTCTCGATCTTCAATCCCTTGAACAACTCCCTCCGCCCCAGAAAATAATTCTTCAGCGTGGATACTAAAAGGCTCTTCCCGAACCGCCGCGGACGGTTCAGAAAATATATGTTTCCCTCCTTCACGAGACTGTAAACCAAGTCCGTCTTGTCCACATAAACAAAACCGCCCTCTATGATTCGGTCAAAACTCTGGATGCCTATCGGGTATTTCATAGTGTCATAATTTTGATTCACTATGTAAAGATAATAAAATCTACTCTTTTCTCATATCTTTTCCAAAAACGAGCCCGGAATATAAGACATCGCTATCGAAGCCACTCCGTCCAGCCGAATCACCACCCGCTTGTGCCCGCGCACCCGCACCAACTCGCCCTCCACTCCCGCCATCGGCCCCTTGATTACCCGTACCCGGTCTCCTTTCCGCAAATCCTTGTTCAGCACCTCGATTCCTTTCGCCGACACGTCCAACAAAAACATAAAATCCGCCATCTGCTTGTCCGGCACAATCAAGGAATGGCGCCCCTCGATGTCCTTCAAATAAACAATGCGCAAGAAATAGTCGTTAATCAACGAGAAACTCGTCACCTTGTCCGTCCGTATGAAAATCATCCCGTGAATCAGCGGCACCCTCACCTTCTTCTTTCCCTCCGGCGTTTCCCGTATCGTCTCCTCCGTCGGCAGAAAATTTTCCACCCCCAACTCGTCAAGCCGGGCCTTTATCACAAACTCCCGGTTCGGGCGGGTGTACGCCGCGTACCAATGTTTCTCCCTCGCTCCTTCCGCCGGAATACCGCTCCCGCCCGCCGTATTTTTCAAGACTTGCTCTTTCCCGTTCATTCTCCTTTCATGCGTTTACAAAGTTTTTCATCATCAAAACACAAAAAATAAAATAACCGGGACTTTTCCGTCTCATCCTCCCTTCGTCCTCTTCCCCGCACAATCCCAATTACATTCCGTCCGGGCGCGCTTCGCGCAATGACCCTTTCACCGGTTTTCATTTTATCGCCAATCGTCACATCCACTTGCTTAAAAATATACACAGCTGTCAGCGCATGTGAACTGTCCGCAGAAACGCCGGTTTCGTCATAAAACCTCACGTTCTGCGATGCAAATATACGGGCAATTTTATTGTCGGACAAGAAAAGAGCAAAAAAAATGACCATTGTAAATCAACCGCTTAACAAATCGCAATAGTTCAAAATGGTTCACGAAAAAACTTTTCCCCGAAACCTCTGAAAACAAGCGGTTCTCCGCATCCCGCCAAACAGCCGCCCGTCATCCCTTCAATACCTGACGGCATTTCCCTGCGCACGCTCCCTTCCCAAAGCCTTCAATGAGAATTCACAGGGTTGACATCACACACCTTCGTTACAACATTGTTACAGGAACGTTACAGGAACACTCGCGAGTGTTCCTCCACTGTTCCTCTAACATTGCTGAAAAAATCATGAGGGACGATAACTTTAGGAAATCCCATGTATTTCCCCGGGATTGCCACGCATAAATGCCCAAACACCCTCCGCTCCGGGACACACGACACAACGGCATCCCGAACGCCCAAGGGTTTTCACATACCAATAAGCGTATTTTAAGCCACCTTTAAGCCATGCCGCGCGTGCGCGGCGCGATGCAGCGTCGATGGGCGTTCGTCCACGGACGACCACCCACCGGCCCGCCATCGAACCTCAACCGAGCATAATGGCTTAAAAGGGGCTTAATGCACGCTTATTACTGGCGGAAAAGGGGCAGAGAAGCCACCAAAACGCTTTCCATAGGCAGGCCGGCAATCCGGTTCCGCAGCGACAACCAAGGCCTCGGCCAAAGGCGACAAAAATAAGAACGGAGGGAATTGGCTATTTCGCCCCCCGTCCATGTGTGAAAATCCTATTCCGCCGCCACTCCGCGGAGAATCACTTCAGCTTGTCCTCGATGACACGGGTCAAGAAATCCCGCACGCTCCAGCCAATGGCATGAATCATCTTGGGAATAAAACTGTTGGAAGTCATGCCCGGCGCGGTGTTCACCTCCAGCAGGAAAATCTCCCCGTCACGCACGATATAATCAATGCGCACAATGCCCTCGCAACGGAGAATGTCGTAAATCGCGGAGGACAGCTTCTTCACCCGCCCGGTAAGCTCGTCCGGTATCGGGGCGGGAATCAGCTCCTCCGACATGGAGGGGTCGTATTTCGCCTCGAAGTCAAAAAACTCGTTCTTGGGTATCACTTTCGCAATCGGCAGGACAACGTCCATGTTCCTCGTCTTGCACACCCCGCAGGTCAACTCCATGCCGTCGATGAACGACTCCACCAACACCGCGTCGCAGCACCCGAACGCCTTCTCTATGGCGGCGGGCAACTCTCCCTCCGTCTTCACCTTCGACACGCCGAAACTCGACCCGTCGGCGTTCGGCTTCACGAAACAAGGCAGCCCCACTTCCCCGACAATCTCCCCGGCGGAAAAACTCATGCCGCGCGTAATCATCACTGAGCGCGCCACGTTCACGCCGCAAGCCGCCAGATAGGTGTTGCACGTGTGCTTGTCGAACGTGAGGGCGGTGCACAGCGTGCTGCACCCGGCGTAAGGCACGCCCATCATCTCCAGATAGCCTTGCAGCATCCCGTTCTCGCCCGGATTCCCGTGAATAATGGGGTACACGAAGTCGAAAACCACCTTCTCCCCGTTTCGCATGAAAGAGAAGTCGTTGCGGTCCACGGGAAAAGTCTCGTCCCCAAGGACCACGTGCCAATCCCTGCCCCGCATGTGCATCAGGTACTTATTATAACGAGTCCCGTCAAGCTCGCTGTAAACGTAATCCCCGGACTGGAGGGAAACGTCATGCTCCGAGGAATTTCCCCCGGCTATTACCACTACGTTTTTCATCTGTCACTCTATTTTAGAACACAGGCAAAAATATAGATAATTGCCGAAAGGTTTATAATTTTGCGCCGTAAAAAATAAGACATGGCAAAAACATACGACCTGACACAAGGCGACATCAGCGGCGGCATTCGGCGGGTGGCACTTCCCTTGATCACCGCCTCTTTCGTGCAGATGGCCTACAGCATGACGGACATGATTTGGCTGGGGCGGCTCGGCAGCGAGAGCGTGGCCGCCGTCGGCGTGGCCGGCTTTTTCGCGTGGATATGCAACGCCCTTTCGTTCACGAGCAAAGTGGGAGCGGAGGTGACCATCTCGCAGTCGCTCGGGTCCCGTTCTCCGGTCCGGGCCCGGATCTACGCCAACCAGGCCGCCCAATTGTCCTCCGTCATGGCCTTGTGCTACGCCCTTTTCGTCTACGCCGCCGCGCCGTGGCTGGTGGGCATCTTCCACCTCGACCAGAACGTCGCCGACCTCTCCGCGCAGTACATGCGCCTGATTTGTCCGGGACTGTTCTTCACCTTTAACAACAACACGTACAGCGGACTCTACAACGGGCAAGGCGACAGCCGCACCCCGCTGAAAATCATCGCGACGGGACTGGTGTGCAACATCGCGCTCGACCCGCTGCTGATTTACGGCTGGGGCTTCATTCCCGCCATGGGCACCGCCGGCGCGGCCGTCGCCACCAGCTTCTCCCAACTCGTGGTGTTCTCCATCTTCTTTTGGAACCTTTACGTCCGCCAATCCTCCATCGGGAAACTGCGATTCTTCACCCGCCCGCAAGGCCGGTTCGTGCGGCGCATCGCCTTCCTCGGGCTGCCGGTAAGCCTGCAAAACGGGATTTTCGCCACGTTCTCCATCACGCTCGCCACCATCGCCGCCAAATGGGGCCACATCGGCGTAGCCGTGCAAAGCGTGGGCGGCCAAATCGAGGCCGTCACGTGGATGACGGCGGCCGGCTTCTCGACCGCCCTGGCGGCCTTCACCGGCCAGAACTACGGAGCGGGGAATCTCGAGCGCATCCGGAAAGGCTACCGCTACACGCTCCGTCTGGCGGGAGGCATCGCCCTGGCCGCCACGGCGGCTTTCCTGGCGTTCAGCCGGGAAATCTTCTCCATCTTCATCGACAGTCCCGCCGTCGTGGAAGCGGGGAGCGCCTACCTGCGAATCCTCGCCGTGTCGCAAATGTTTTCCGCCCTCGAGAGTGTCACCGCCGGAGTGTTCAACGGTTGCGGGCGGACCACCCCGCCCGCCGTCACAAGCATCTTGCTGACCGCGGCGAGGATTCCGATGGCCTATTGGCTCGTCACGTTCCCCGCCTTGGGCATGAACGGCATCTGGTGGAGCATATCCCTGTCAAGCGTCCTGAAAGGAAGCGTGCTGGCCGTGTGGTACTATTTCTTCCAACGCCGTCTTCACTCCGCCCGCACTCCGTTTCCCCGGCGTTCCTGACACCACGGAAGCGCCGTCTCCCCATTCCAGGGCGGAACCGGCCAATAAAGAAATTTTTCTGTTATTTTATGCCGGAAAGATTGGCGATATAAAAAATAAGACGTACATTTGACCTTGTGTAAAACGAATGGTTTATGACACAGCAAATACGTATAACAATAAAAACATTACCAAGATGAAAGTAACAGTTGTAGGAGCAGGAAACGTTGGTGCGACATGCGCCAATTGCATCGCTGAAAAAGACATCGTGAACGAAGTCGTTCTTTTGGACATCAAAGAAGGCGTGTCCGAGGGCAAGTCGCTGGACATGTGGCAGACAGCCCCCATCAATTTCTACGACACCCGCATCAAGGGCGTGACCAACGACTACGAGGCCACGAACAACTCCGAGGTGGTGGTCATCACCTCCGGCCTTCCCCGCAAACCGGGCATGAGCCGCGACGACCTTATCGCCACCAACGCCGGCATCGTGAAGTCCGTGACTGAAAATGTCATCAAGCACTCTCCCAACGCCAAGATTATCGTCGTGTCCAACCCGCTGGACGTGATGTGCTACTGCGCTTACCTGACCGCCAAGGTGGATTCCCACCGCGTGTTCGGCATGGCCGGCATCCTGGACACCGCCCGTTACCGCGCCTTCCTGGCCGAGGCGTTGAACGTTTCGCCGAAAGACATCCAAGCCTTGTTGTTGGGCGGCCACGGCGACACGATGGTTCCGCTTCCCCGCTACACCACGGTCAGCGGTATCCCCGTTACGGAACTGATTGACAACGACACGTTGCACGCCATCATCGAGCGCACGAAAGTGGGCGGCGGAGAGTTGGTTAAACTGATGGGCACGTCCGCCTGGTACGCTCCGGGCGCCGCGGCAGCCCAAATGGTGGAGGCCATCGTGTGCAACCACCGCCGGGTGTTCCCCGTATGCGCCATGTTGCACGGCGAATACGGCATGGAAAACATCTACCTCGGCGTGCCGGTCGTATTGGGCAAGAACGGTATCGAGAAGATTATCGAAGTGTCTTTGAACGACGAGGAAAAAGCTTTGTTGGAAAAATCAGCCAAGGCCGTAAGAAGCGTGATGGACGTGCTGGACGGCATGAAGTTGTTCTAATAAAACACGAATTCGCATTCAAGGAAAGCCGTTCCGGACAACCGGAGCGGCTTTTTTTCACGCCTCTCCCACTATAGACGGTCCTCCCTTCCCCGGCGGCTCTGCCGCCACTTCCTCTGTTTTAAAAGAGGAGTCGCGGCGCAATGAGTCGGATGTCATTGCGCCGCGACTTTACAACTGAGAGTGTATCGATATAGCTATTCATACTCCTCCGTCCGCTTCGCGTCCACCTCCCCTATCTTAGGGGAGGAGTTTAAATACTTGAACAGCAACGCTGTTTAGCACTCCCTCTAAGACAGAGGGAGTCCCCCGAAGGAGGGAGGGAGTATGATAAGAACATTTCGACACAGCCCCCTCCCTGAATGAGGGCAGGGGTATGAAAAACGCATTTCAACCCGATCCCTGCCTTGCGGCGGGACCGGAGGGGCGGTGTCATTCCCAGCCCTCGTTCTGCTCCAGCACGGCGTCCAGATTGGCGTCGATGGCCGCCTGCGGAATCGGCAGCAAATGCCAGTCGATGGAACCCGTGAACACCGGATAATCCGCCGTGTAATAGGCGTGACCAAGCAATTGATGTTCTATCACCTCCTTCTCCATCCGCAACAGCGTGCACCAGCGGCGTTCCTCCAAAAACAACTCCCGGGCGCGCTCGTCCAGAATGTAATAAATCGTCACCTCGTCCGCCGACACCTCTCGCTCGCACTTCGCCCGGCGGCGAAGCTGATTGATGTCTTCCGCCGCCAAAGCCGTCTCGCCCATGCGGAAATAAGCCTCGGCGCGCAGCAGGTAGGTCTCCGCCAGACGGGCGGCGTACTCGTCCCGGAACATATTGGAACGGTTGCCCCCGTATTGCAAATCCTCAAAGCCCCAGTCGTCCACCGGGCAAAACTTTGTCCACACGGGATAAAAGCGGTCGATATTGTCCGTCTCCAACATATCGAGTGTCACCTTCTGTCCGTAGAGCGAGTGCTTGCTGTCGATGCACACCCACTCCCGCCGGATATTGGCCGCCGAATTGCGGATGTCTCCCGGGTCATCCTGCCAGATGTAATCGCACACGTACTCCGTCGGCGCGTCCTGCGACGTTCCCCTCCCGCCGATGTAGGCGCAGAAATTCCCGCCGGGATACAATGTCTCGTCGATGTTCATGTTCCACGGCCCGGGGCCGGCCTCGTCCTCCATATATTCCGCCTTCCATTTCATCTCGCGCAACACCGGAGAGAATGTCGCCGCATAAGTCAATACTTGGTTGCCCCCGTAGGCGTGCCAGACCTCCACGTCGTTCTGCAACACCCAAAGCGACTCCGTGTTGCCCTCCTCCCGGTCCAGATTGCCCCGCTGGAAAAGGTCGAAAAACACGTCCCCGCCGGCGTAATAGGCGGCCACGCCGTTCATCTCCTCGCCCCCGTTCGGATTGGCCCTCGACCCGAACCGCTCCGTCATCAGTGCGTGAAGCCCCGTCACCTTCGTGGCCGCGTTCACGGCCAACTGCAAGGTAGCCCGGTCGTTGCCCAGTTCCGTGCCCAAGGCGAGATAAGCCTCCGCCAGGAAATGATTGGCCGCCCCCTTGCCCACTCTCCCCGCCTCCGCCGGATAATCCGGCAGCGTGTCGGCGGCCGCCTGCAGGTCGGCTATGGCAAAGCGGTACGTCTCCTCCCGGGTCGAGCGGGTGAAGTCATACCTCGGGGCCTCGTAATACTTCTCCACGATGGGCACACCCCCGAACAACTCCCCGAGCACCAGATAGGCGTATCCCCGGAAAAAGCGGGCTTGCGCCCGGGCCTGCGCCCGGTCGTCCTCGCTGTCCCACGTCAGCGTCTCCACCTCCGTGCCCTCCAGCGTCTGGTTGGCATAGCCGACCAACTGATAGAACGCCTCGTATATCTGGTTCACCTCGCCCTTGTCGGACGACCACGTGGCGAAGTTCGACAGCCCGTTGCCGCTGGAACGCCACATAGGAATGTCGTACACGTCCGTCCCCTGCCCCCGCAAGAAATAATTGTTCTGCAACCAATAGCGGGCGTGCACGTACAAATTCGTCACGCACGCCTCCACCTGCGACACGGTCTCGAAAGCGTCCTCCGCCGTGTAGAAAGTGTCCGGGTGTTCCTCCAAAAACCTGTCGTCCTCGCAAGCGGCCAGCCCCAGCCCGCAAACAGCGGCGGCCACCACAGCGTATTTTCTCAAATGCTTCATATCTCGTATCATAAACCAATGCTTAAAAAGTCAAATTCAACCCAAAAGAATACATGGCGGCCAGCGGATAGCCGTAACTGCCGCCGTCGAACGTCTGCTTGATTTCAGGGTCTCCGCCCACCCAATTCGTTATCGTGAACACGTTCTTGGCGGCGAAATACACCTTCAGATTACTGATTTCCAATTTCTTCAACCACTCTTGACGGAACGTGTAGGACAAGCTCAAGTCCTGCAGCCGCACGAAGCCGAACCCCTGCACGGGCGTGTAGCGGTTGTCGGCGTAGGCCACCCGCGGATACTTGTCGCTCTTGTTCTCGGGCGTCCACCAATCGTGGTCGAGCATATTGTCCCAAATGACACCCGTCGCGCTCCGGTAGGCGTAAGTGTTCTTGTACTGCCCGTAGCCGTTTCCCCCGAACACGCCGGTCAGCAGGAAATACAACTCCACGTTCTTATATGACAACGTGTTGGCCATGTTCAAGCGGAAATTCTCCTTCGTGTACCCCAGGATGGCGCGGTCGTCCGCCGTAATCACCCCGTCGGCGCTGCCGTCCAGATTGGCGAACATCACGTCGCCCGGCACGGCGTTGTTCGCCGCCATGTATTCCGTGTCGTCCTCCTGCACAATGCCTATGTTTTTATAACCGTATATGGCTCCCAGCGACTTGCCGATGAACAGACTGTTGGAGATGTCGTCCTTTCCGTCGCCGTACAGTTCCTTCAGCTTGTTGCGGTTCAGATAAAAATTCACGTCCGTCTTCCACTCGAAGGCCTCCCGCCGGATGTTCGTCGTCGTCAGGTTGGCCTCGATTCCCCAGTTGGCGATTTTTCCCATCGTCGCCTTCATGGTCGTCAGCCCGTTGTTCATCACCGGAATCTCACGGTCGAAAATCTGGTCGGTCGTCTCCGAGACATAGGCGTCGAACTCCAAATAAAGGCGGTTGCCCAACACGCCGAGGTCGAATCCGAAATTATAGGCCTCCGTGGCCTCCCATCCCAAGTCGGCGTTCCCCAGCTTGTCCACCCGCTGCCCCCAGCTCACTTCGGAATTGTTGCCGAACGGGTAGCTCACGCCGCCTTGCTGCCCGAGGATAATGCTCGACAGCGTGGCGTAAGGCTCCAACGACTGGTTGCCGTTTTTTCCCCACGAGGCCTTCAGCTTCAGATAGTCCACGAAACCCAACCGCTGCATGAACGCCTCGTTGGACATCGTCCAGGCCACGCCCACGGCGGGGAACACGCCCCACTTCGAATTGGCGCCGAACACCGACGAGCCGTCCCTGCGCACGGACACGCTCAGATGGTACGTGCCATCGAGGTTGTAACTCAACCGCCCCAGATACCCCACGTTGTTGTGCTTCGTGCGGTCGATGTCGGTTATCTGCTGCGTCTTGGCGTAAGTCAATCCCTCCGCGCCCAGAATGGTGTTCCCCTGTTCGGAGAAATCGCTCCCCGCCATCCGCCGATAATCATATTTCTTGGAATCGCGCGTGTACACGTATGTCAAGTCCACGTAATGCCGCCCGAACTGGCGTTGGAAATTCACAATGTTGTCAATCACCCAGTACGTGTTTTTCGTCCGCGCGCTGTAGCCGTTGGCCTTGCTCAGGAAAGAGGTCAGTGCGTCCGACGAATAGCGGTCCTCCGTGTTCCCCTCGCCCACGAAATAGCCCTCATGCTCGAAGTAATCCCGCTCCACGCGCTCCAGCGAGTGCGAGAGGTTCAGCCGGTACGTCAGCCCCTCCACCCACGGACAGGTCACCAGCACGTGCCCCTTCAGCAGGAGCGTGCCGTAGGTGTCGTGGTCGTCCACCGTGCCGCTCTCCGACAGCCACAAGGGATTCACCGTGCTCATCTCCCGGGGGTACTTCTCGATTCCCCCGTCCGGGCGGGTGGCGCGGGCATAGGGACTCATCCGTATGGCCGTCTCCAGATTATAGCTCGTGGGCCCCGAATAGTCGTTGAAGGTGTAGTTCACCTGTCCGCCCACCTGCAGCCAGGAGGTCAAATCGCTCTGCAACCGCAGCGACACCGCCTCGCGGCTGTAGTCGTCGCCCACCAGCACGCCCTCCTGCCTCACGTGCGAGGCGGACATATAATAATTCAGCGTCTTGGTCGCGCCGGAGAACGTCATGGCGTAGCTCTGCATCAAGCCCACCCTGCTCACGTAATCCAACCAGTCCGTCGTCTTCCCCGCCTCGTAGTTCTCAATCTCGAAAGTCGTCATCCAGTCGCGCGGGTCCGCGTTCTCGTCCAGTCCCTGTATGGCGTTCACCTTGCGGATAAACTTCTTCGGACTGAGCAACTTCGGCTTGTTCGCCATCGCGGACAGCGACCACGACAAATTGAAATTCAGCACCGGCTTGCCCAACTGCCCTTTCTTCGTCGTCACCATGATGACCCCGTTCGCCGCCTGCGAGCCGTATGCCGCCAACGACGTGGCGTCCTTCAGCACGCTCATGCTCTCGATGTTCGTGGGGTCGATGTCCCGCAGGCTGCCCATGAAAATCACCCCGTCCATCACAATGAGCGGGTCCGAGGCCCCCGAGCTGATGGAACGCTGCCCGCGCACCTGCAACGAGGGCGCCTGCCCCGCGCCTTGCTGCTGCGACACGGTCAATCCCGTCACCGTCCCCCGCAGGGCGTCCATCGGGTTCGTGTTCGGCAAAAGCGAAAGGGGCGACTTGCTCATCTCCACCGTGCTCACCGACCCCGTGAAGTTTTCCCGCTTCACGGCCCCGTAGCCGATGACCACCACCTCGTCCAGCTCCTCGTTCTCCTCTTCCAGCACCACGGCCAACGGCTCCCTGGTCCTCACCACCACGTCCTGCGTCGTGTAGCCCAAATACGACACCCGCAGCACGGCGTTCTGTTTCACCGTCAACCGGAAACGCCCCAGCGTGTCGGTCACCGTCCCGTTCGTCGTGCCCCGTTCCAGAATCGCGGCTCCCACGATTGGCTCGCTATTCTTGTCCGTCACCGTTCCTTCAATTTTCCACGTTTCCCGCTTCTCCGAGTCCGTGTCGTCCGGACCGGCGGCAAAGGCCTCCCCCGCCGCCATCATGCAGGCGCCCAGTGCGACCGCCCCGGCCCGCCTCATTGTCTCTCGTAAAAATCTCAAAATCTCCATTGCTATTTATTAATTCAGTTTTTTCTTCAAAATTCGCCCCCCACAAGCAAAAAGCAAGCCAAAAGAACGACATCCCGCCATCGCGCTGATTATCCGCCGGCGACATCCCCAACCGCGCGTTCCTTTCCTTCCGCCACTGGGGAAAAATTACCCACCGTCGGCGACCTCATCCTCCACACTCCTTAAAAATCACTATTTCCCTCAAAATTATTCCACCGGCGCTTGCTTTTTCTCACAAAAACCGTTTACTTTGCATCTCAAAGTACTTCACACCATGAAACAGAATGAAGCCATAGAAACCTTGAACGACATCCGCGACATCATGGAGCGTTCCACCAAATTCCTCTCGCTGAGCGGCGTTTCCGCCATTCTCGTGGGTGTCTACGCCTGCGCGGGCGTCCTTGTGGCGGCCCGGATTCTTGGCCAGCCGGACACTTACCACGTCCGGCCCGACCACGTGAACACCCTGCGCCCGCTCTTCGCCGGCAGCCTCACGGCCCTCGCCGTGCTCGCGGCGAGCCTCGCCACGGTGTTCGCCCTCAGCTACCGCAAATGCAAACGGGCCGGGGAAGGCCCCCTCGTCACGCCCGCCACGCGGCGGCTCCTGTGGAATTTCTTCCTGCCCCTCGTGGCGGGCGGCCTGTTCTGCGCCTCGCTGCTCGTCCACGGGCATTACGGGCTCACGTCCTCCGTCATGCTCCTCTTTTACGGACTCGCACTGGTGAACGCCTCGAAATACACTTACTCCAACACGCGCTACCTCGGCTACGCCGAAATACTCCTGGGGCTCGCTGACAGTTTCGCCGCCGACTACGCCCTCCTTTTTTGGGGTGTCGGGTTCGGCCTGTTCCATATCATATACGGCGTGTTCTTCCACCTGAGGATAGAACACCGCCCCGGACAACCCGCCAAACGCCCCCGCCCATGAAAGCGTGTCTCGACCATATCAACAAGGCGTTTGAAAGCCGGGTGCGGCTCGGAATCATGTCCGCGCTCATGGTCAACGACACCCTCGACTTCACCTCGCTCAAGCAACTCCTGGGCCTCACCGACGGCAACCTCGCCAGCCACGCCCGGGCCCTCGAGGAGGCGGGCTACATCGCCTGCGCCAAGCAGTTCGTGGGCCGACGGCCCAACACCACCTACTCCGCCACCCCGGCGGGACGGGAGGCCTTCCGCCGCCACCTCGACGCCCTGGAGGAGTTTATCCGACAACAACGACAATAATTTTTTTTACCCATAAACTTTGCATTTCAAAGTACTTTTAACAACTTAAAAACGTAACCATCATGAACACAAATCAAATTCCACCCATCCCGCCCGCCGCAGCGCAGGCCAATCCCGGCTCCAACCACTCGACCGGAATGAAAATCCTTTTCATCGGCATTCTCGCCGTCGTCCTTGTCATCCCCATGCTTTTCGTCTACGCCCTCATCAGCGAGCGGGAGAACCGGCAACGGGAAGCCGTGGCCGAAGTGCGGCAATCGTGGAGCGGCAGCCAAATCCTGGCCGGCCCCTCGCTCACCATCCCCTACTCCTACCAGAACAGCGAAGGCAAATGGACCACAGGCCATGTCAACTACCTGCCCGAGACGCTGGAAATCTCCGGCGCGCTGCAAACCCAGCAACTGCGACGGGGCATATACGACATCGTGGTCTACGACGCTCCCGTCACGCTCAGCGGCACGTTCGCCGCCAACGATCTCCGCGCGCTCAGGGCAAACCTCGACAACCTGCGGCCCGCCGACGCCACGCTGAACATCGGCATCAGCGACCTCCGCGGCATTTGCGAGCAAGTGGACATCCGCTGGGGCGACACCACCGTCCCCGCCAATCCCGGCACCTCGCCCCACTCCCTCGCGACCTCCGGCATTTCCATCCCCGCCGACGCCACGCCCCTCCTCCGCCCGGACGGCTCCGTGCCATTTTCCGTCACCCTCCACCTGCGAGGCTCCGCCCATCTGTTCTTCGCCCCGCTCGGGCGCGTCACGAAAGCGAGCCTCACTTCCGACTGTCCCTCGCCCAGCTTCACCGGGGCCTTTCTCCCCCGCAAGCGCGAAGTGAGCGACACGGGATTCACCGCCGAATGGCAAGTGCTCGAACTCAACCGCAACTATCCCCAAGCCATCGTCGGCGGGCAAAAATTCTCCAATTACCACAACGACCCCAACCTCTCCCTCCCCGCCGACATGGACTACGCCGACGTCAGCGAGACCATCCTCCCCTCCCTTTTCGGAGTGAGCCTGCTGCTGCCCGTGGACCAATACCAGCAGACCACCCGGGCGGCGAAGTACGCCTTCCTCGTCATCATCCTCACGTTCGTCATCTGTTTCTTCACGGAAGTGTTCCAACGGCGGAACATCCACCCCGCGCAATACCTTCTCGTGGGCCTTGCCCTGTGTCTGTTCTACACGCTGCTTCTCGCCACCGCCGAGCACACCGGCTTCGCCCTCGCCTACGCCCTCGCCTCCGTGATGACCGTCGGCCTCATCACCTTCTACCTGTCCGGCGTGCTGCGCATCCGCCGCACGGCGCTCGCCATCGGCGGCCTCCTCGCCTGCCTCTACGCCTACGTCTTCCTCCTCATCCGCATGGAGACCTACGCCCTCCTCGCCGGCAGCCTCGGCCTTTTCGCCATTCTCGCCGTCGTCATGTACTTCTCCCAAAAAATCAAATGGCAATGACACCCGGAACAACCAATCATACTCCTCCGTCCGCTCCGCGTCCAAGTGAAGTTTCGCCTCGAACCGGCCACGCCCGGCAAACCGGGAACAAGTTCTCCCTCTGCCCTCATTGAAACGCCGGCCTCCCCCACCTTAGAAAAGGAGTTACAAAATGTTGACATTCAATTAAATATCTTTACCCTAGGGTGTGTCGAAATGGCCAATAATACCCCTCCGGCGGCTCTGCCGCCACCTCCCCTATTTTAGGGGAGGAGTTGCGGAACAATGATATTCCGCCGAATAACTCTACTCCGCAAACTCTCCCCTTAAGATAGGGGGAGTACCCCGAAGGGGGGTGGGGTATGAAAATCGCATTTCGACACACCCTCGGAAAAAGCCTCTTCCCGTCCGGCAAACGCCCGCAAGCGGGCCATAGCCGTACCGGGGCCGGGCCGGGGTCGCGCCTGATTTGCCGAGAACTCTCGGAGCATGAACGGCGCATCATCGGAGTTCGCAAACTCCGATGATGCGCCAATGAAACGCCACCCATGCGCCGCAATACAAGCGAAACCCCGGCGCAGAGATGACTTTTCCCCGAAGGAGGACAATGCCCACCCTACCGCACACCGACGGTTAACACCTACACGACCAACTCATTCCGACATTCACAGCATGGCCGCCACTTGCCGCAACCGCACCAACCTCTCCATGAACAACGCATCTTTGCGCACCGCACGCAAATTGTACTCCATCTGCAGTGCAAGCAACGGCTCGGCATCGACGCCCAAAATCGCCTCAAAAAGCAACGCCGTTTTCTCCGTCAAAGGCCGACGACCGTTCAATATCTCATTCAACGCCGAGTAAGGCATTCCCATCCGCCGCGCCAAACTACGCTGGGTTATGCCTCGACTTTCTATCTCATCCTTCAATATAGTCCCCGGATACGTCGGATAGGCCGACTCTTTATCAAAAGCAACCTTCATGCCATATATCTTTACCATGCAAAGTTAACATCATTTCTGTTATTCATAAAAAAAGAGAACACTTCTTTTTATGGGGAAAATATTCAGAAAACTTAAAACGGGAGAAACGGTCATTCCAAATTTATCGCGCATTCGCAGTAAATTTAGAATCGGAGGAATCGAGGGGACACCAGGAAAAGAAAAAAGGAACAGGCAAAGGGAGCGCATAAAGCAAGGCCGGGTGTCCGCCTTGGGAAGCAAAGGGCGCAACAATGCGGGGGAAGGCGCGGGAAGAGCGGGGACGGGCGGTCAGCCGCCGTATCCGGGAGCGAGGAGACAGTAGCGGCCTTGGCCTTCGGAGCGGATGTCGAGGGAAGGGTCGGGGGCGAGGAGGGAGCGCACGTGGCTGACGTATTTTTTCAGTTCCTTTTCCTTGTTGATGAGGGAGCGTTCCACAAAACAGTCACGGTGAAAACAAACGGAACTCCACCAAAGGCAGAATTAAGCATCGAAGGGAAAGGCATACCGGAAAACAAATGACACAAACAAAGCGAATTTTAAACAAAGCGACAAATGACAACGAACAGAAACAAAACGAACGCGACAATTTCATATCGCATTGACAATTTATAACTTATTTTATTCAGCCGTTTTTGTTAAAAACGGAATGTATAAGAAACGACTGACATGAGAAACAGAGTGGCAGACACGGAGACAAGGACGGCAGGAGGCCGAAAAGATAAAAGGGGAAAGGCTGGTGACGTTTCCCCCGAATTCAAGTTAAACCCGTTTCCGACGGAAGCAAAGGTTTCCGCCAGGAACACAAAATCATTATTTTTATGTGTATCAAAAAATTTTTAAAGACGAGACCATTGAAACAATGGACGACAGTGTGCCTGATCGCCTTTGTCGGCGTGAGCATGGCCAATTGCAGTGACGACGACACGTATGACGATGGAGCGAAAAGCCGGGAGGAGTTGCTGGAAGAACGTTTCCCCGGAGTCGCGGACGTAACGTGGAGCACGGAGAACGGATTGAACAAGGCCGAGTTCCTGTATGACGACGAGGAGACCGTGACGTGGTTCAACGACGAGGGGGTGTGGGCGATGACACAACGGAAAGTGGGCTACGACGGACTTCCGGCGGCGGTGAGGAACAGTTTCGAAAGCGGCGAGTACAAGGACTATCCGCAAAACGCCCTTTATCATTTTCATTTCGAAGGAGGGGAAAACACGTATGCCATCAGCCTCGTGAAAGACTCCAGACCCACCAACCTTTATTACCGGGAAAACGGGGAGTTGTACCGGGTGGGAGAATCGATTTTCCGGACATACGTGCCTATCATTCTCTCGGAAACGCAGCAAAAGGCGATGGACGAAAAATATCCCAACGCCATTTTGCTGGAAGCCAGGCTCGCAGACAAGGACATTCCGGAAATCGAGGATGAAATCATGAGTGATTTGAAAAGCAATGGCAAGATTCGTATCAATATTGTGGACGGCGGCATATACAAAGAAGTCGTTTTCAACAAAGACATGTGGGAGGTGACACGATGGAGATTTCCTTTCTCGTTTGACACGGCGAGCAATGAGTTAAAAGAAACATTCGAGAATCTTATGGCGGACATAGCCGACATGGAGAACACCACAATCTCCGAGACAGCCATTCACGAAGAATGGCCGGACACCAACCCATGGGATCTCTATTACGTTGTTGACGAAAATGGAGAGGTGCGCGGTGTTATTTCCATCGACCCTGAAGGCACTACATCTCCCAGTCTTTATATTTTTAATCATTAAAATTGTTGTGGCGGAGAATAAAGAGGGAAAAGGCTTTCAGATGTCGGGGAAAAGAGGTATTTTCGCCGCAAAGGAGCGAAGATGAAAATAGAGATACCCATGGAGCTGGTGGAACTGGAGGACAACAGTTACCACCTTATCGTCCCGGTGCAGATAGGGAGCATCGAGGGAGATTTTATCATCGACACGGGAGCGTCGGTGACAGTGGTGGACCGCCACACGCCTTTCAGCCACGAGCCGCTGGAGGGGGTGACGGAGGTGAACTCGGGAAGCGTGGGGGGCCAAATCGAGGAGGTGGAGATGGCGAACATTCCCGAAATGGCAGTGGGCGGCCACGCGCTGCGGGACGTGCACGCGGCGGTGATCGACCTCGACTATGTGAATTCGCTATACGACAAACACCTGCGGCGGCGAGTGGCGGGGCTGCTGGGGTGCGACTTCCTCGTGAGGTACGGGGCCATCATCGATTACGAAAATAGGCGGCTGACCTTAAAAGTATCCGATGAAATATCGCATTATTGAAAAAAATATTTTAGCTTTGCGCGTTAAAACATAGGTTGACGTGACTATGATAGCACAAGTAATTATAAATTCATAAGACAGATGCAGAATAAAGGAGCGATTAAACTACTTGCTATAGCATTAGCATTAGTCAGTCTCTACCAGTTGTTCTTCACGTACAAGACAACGCAGGTGGAGAAAGCGGCAAGGGAATTTGCCAACGGAGACCCCGCCAAAGAAAGGGTTTATTTGGATTCGGTGTCGAATCAAACGGTTTACAACTTCTTGGGAATCGCGAAGTTCACCTACAAGGAATGCAAGGAGCTGGAGATCAACCTCGGGTTGGACTTGAAGGGGGGTATGAACGTGACGATGGAGGTGGACGTGGCCGACGTGGTGCGCAGCCTGGCCAACAACTCGACCGACCCGGCGTTCAACCAGGCCATCGAGGAGGCGCGCCAGATGAGGGTGACCAGCCCGAAGGACTTCGTGACGCTGTTCGGGGAGGCGTTCGAGCGCATCGCCCCGGGACAATCGCTGGCCTCTCCCAATATCTTCGGGACCCACGAGTTGAAGGACCAAATCAAAATCGGGGCGACGAACGAGGAGGTGCTGAACGTCATCCGGCAATCGGCAGACGGGGCCATCGACAACACGTTCAACATCCTGCGCACGCGTATCGACCGATTCGGCGTGACGCAACCCAACATCCGCAAGGCCGACATCTCGGGACGCATCATCATCGAGCTGCCGGGCATCAAGGACCCGCAGCGGGTGAGGGAATTGCTGCAGGGAACCGCCGCTTTGGAATTCTATGAGACGTATGACAACCCGGTGTTCAGCCAATATTTGGACGCGGCCGACCAACGGGTGAAACAAATATTGGACGCCGAGGCCGCAGCCACCGCAAAACCGGACACGAACAAAGTGACCACCGCTCCGGCAAAAGAAGAGGAGACAAGCGACTCGGACTTGCTGCGCGACATCACGGGCAACACGGAGGACTCCCTGAGCAACGCCAGCCTGGAGGATTTGCAGAAACGCTTCCCGCTGTTGTCGCGGCTGGTGCCCGCCCGCATGCAGAACGGGCAACCCGTTCCCGGCTCGACAGTGGGATACGCGCTGCCGAAAGACACGTCGCTCATCAACAAATATTTGCGCATGCCGCAAGTGAAGGCGGTGTTCCCGCGCGACGCGCGCCTGATGTGGGAAATGCAAGCCTCGGAGAACGGGATGGTGTCCCTGCACGCCATTAAAATCACGACCCGCAACGGAAAGGCCCCGCTGGAAGGCGACGCCGTGACGGACGCAAAACAGGACTACGACCAACAAGGACGCCCGGTGGTTTCCATGCAGATGAACAGCGAAGGAGCCAAGACGTGGGCGCGGCTGACGAAAGAGAACATCAACCACTGCATCGCCATCGTGCTGGACGGGATGGTGGCCTCCTCGCCGGTGGTGAACGACGAAATCAAAAACGGAAGCTCGAGCATATCCGGAAACTTCACCGTTCAACAGGCGCAAGACCTGGCGAACATCCTCGAGTCCGGTAAGTTGCCCGCGCCGGCCCGCATCATCGCCGACGAGGTGGTGGGCGCCTCATTGGGTAAAGAGGCCATCCAATCGGGCATGTGGTCGTTCGTCATCGCCTTCGTGTTGATTTTGGTTTACATGGTATTCTTCTACAGCAAGAACGCCGGTCTGGCGGCCGACATCGCATTGCTGGCCAACTTGTTCTTCCTGTTCGGCATCCTGGCTTCCATCGGGGCGGTGCTGACGCTGCCGGGTATCGCCGGTATCGTGCTGACGATGGGTATGGCGGTGGACGCCAACGTGCTGATTTACGAGCGCATCCAAGAGGAACTGAACTCAGGGAAGGGCATGAAACTCGCCATCAAGGAAGGTTACAGCCACGCCTACTCCGCCATCATCGACGGACAGTTGACGACGTTGCTGACCGGTTTCATCCTGTATTATTTCGGCGAAGGCCCCATCAAAGGATTCGCCACGACGTTGATCATCGGTATCCTGACCTCTTTGTTCACGGCCATCTTCATTTCCCGTTTGATATTGGAGCGGGCCGCGAAGAAGAGCGACAACGTGACATTCACCACGCGCCTGACCGCAAATTGGCTGCGCAACACGCGTTTCCCGTTCTTGAGCAAGCGCAAATACAGCTATACGATTTCCGGACTGGTCATCCTTATCTGTATTGTCTCTTTGGCGACAAGAGGTTTGCAGAAGGGCATCGACTTCGTGGGAGGACGCAACTACACCGTGAAGTTTGAAAAACCGGTGCAGGTGGACGACGTGGCAGACCAATTGGCCACAGTGTTTGAGACCGCTCCCGAGGTAAAAACCGTGGGCACGGACAATCAAGTAAAAATCACGACGAAATACCGCATCCAGGAGACAAGCGCGGAAGTGGACCACGAAGTCGACTCGCTGCTGTACGTGGGCTTGACAGAATTCCTGCCGGACGGCACAGATTATGACACGTTCAAGGCCAATCATCTGCTCCAGACACAAAAAATCGGGCCGGCCGTGGCTGAAGACACCACCCGGGCCGCCATCTGGTCGGTGGTATTCGCTTTGATCGGCATCTTCCTGTACATCATGGTACGGTTCTCTCAATGGCAATATGGCGCCGGCGCGGTATTAGGTCTGGCACACAACACCATCATCGTAATCGGCTCCTTCTCCTTGCTGGCGGGACTCCTGCCCTTCTCAATGGAGGTGGACCAGGCGTTTATCGCCGCCGTGCTGACCGTGGTGGGTTACACGATTAACGACACGGTGGTCGTGTTCGACCGTATCCGCGAGTACCGCAGATTGTATCCGAAGCGCGATGACGAGCAGACGGTGAACGACGCATTGAACTCCACGTTGCGGCGTACGTTCAGCACCTCATTGTCCACCTTGGTGGTGTTGCTGGCCATTTTCATCTTCGGAGGCTCGTCCATCAAGGGCTTCGTTTTCGCCCTGTTGGTAGGTATCGCAGTCGGAACATACGCTTCCGTATTCATTGCGACGCCGCTTTCCTTCGACTTCAGACGCAAATTCGCCAAGAAGCAAGAGCAACAACAAGTGGCTAAGAAATAAAAGAATCAAGATTCTTTCATCTTTAAATAAATGGAGAGAGTTCGTACCGACTCTCTCCATTTATTTTTGGCTTTTGCCATTCCGAGCCCAGCCATTCTCCCCTACCCGAGATTCCCCGAAGAAAAAGCCACGACCAATACGGCCATCAAAGGAAAAGGCCTTCAAATCTCTTGACCGCAAAGTGCAAAAACGGAAGGCACAAACGAAGGAGAAGTTACAATTCGTAAGCAGACGGAGCGCCAAAACATTAAAAACACAATTCCGTTAGAATAAATGGAATAAATGTTATAATTTTGCAGCGCGAAAGTTGGTGTGGAAGGAATCACTTTATAACAGGACGAAAATGGCAAAACGGCAAATAAGAATCTGTCTAGGCAGCTCGTGCTTCTCCAGAGGAAACAACGTCAACCTCGGGGTCATAAAAAAGTACTTGAGCGAGAACCATCTGGAGGCCAACGTTGATTTCTGCGGCCACCTCTGCGAGGAAATGTGCAACAAGGGTCCCATCATCCGTATCGACGACAAAGTGTACGAAGAGGTGAACCTGTCGTTATTGTATAAAATCCTACAAGAAGAATTCCCATGCAACTGAGACCGATATACACCGAGCCGGAGAATTGCCAGGACTGCTACAAATGCATCCGGGAATGTCCAGTGAAAGCCATCCGGATGGAGGACAACAAAGCCTCCATCATCGCCGAGCGTTGCATCTATTGCGGCCACTGCACGCAAGTGTGCCCGACAGGAGCGAAAAAAATCCGCGACGGGCTGACAAGAGCCAAGATGACGCTGGCGCAGAACAAGAAAGTGTTCCTGTCGCTGGCCCCGTCGTACGTGAGCGAGTTCGGAGACATTCCGTCGGAAACGCTGGTGGCCGCCATCAAACGCCTGGGATTCACGGAAGTGTCGGAAACAGCCCTGGGGGCGGAAATCGTCTCGGACAGGACGGAAAAATTCCTCGCCCAAGCGGAAAACAGCATATACATTTCATCGGCCTGCCCGGTGGTGGTGGAATACATCCGGAAATACTCGCCGGAACACGTCCACAACATCACTCCGGTGGTGTCGCCCATGCTGGCGCACGCAAAAATCATCAAGCAACTGTACGGCGAGGACACCAAAATCGTGTTCGCCGGCCCGTGCATCTGCAAAAAGCTGGAGGCGGACACGTTCAAGGACCTTGTGGAGGTGGTCATCACATTCAAGGACTTGAGGAACTGGTTCGAACAAGCCGAAATCGACTTGTGCGCTTTGGCGCAAAGGGGAGAAAGAGAGAAATTCGTGCCCTACCGCTCGGGACTGGGCTCCCTCTACCCCATTGAGGGAGGCATGCTGAAAGGCCTGCACAAAAATCCGAGACCGGTACACAACATGGCCTTCTCGGACTTGTCCACCATAAAGGAAGTGTTGAAACATCTGGACACGCACCGGCAGGACGACTCCATATTCCTCGAACTGCTGGCCTGCAAAGGCGGCTGCATCAACGGCCCAGCCCACTTGAGCCAAGTGTCGCCCGCCTTGAAAAGATATGAAATCATTCAAAAGTCGGACATCGGCGACCCGAAAAACGACTTCAAAGACATAGACCTTCAAATCCTGTTCTGCCGGGACCCGCAAATCACGGAACCGCACTACACGGAGGAGGAAATCAAACAAGCCCTCGCCGCCGTGGGCAAAACCACCCCGCAAGACGAGTTGAACTGCAGCGGATGCGGGTACGACAGTTGCCGCGACTTCGCCATCGCCATGCTGGAAGGCCGCGCGGAGGAGAACATGTGCGTGTCGTACATGCGGAAAATCGCCCACGACAAAGCCACCGTGTTGCTGCAAAAAATCCCGGCGGGCGTGATGCTCGTGAACGACGAGCTGAAAATCACGGACATGAACGCTTTCTGCGCCTCCTTGTTGGGCGAGGACATCGAGACCATCTACGAGGTGTCGCCGGGACTGAACGGCATGGAGGTGGGCAACATCTGCTCGTTCGAGGACCTTTTCCGCGCCGTGCTGACGACGGGAAAAGAAATCACCGAACGGCAGGTGCGGGAAAACGACAAGACATGGATACTTTCCATATACAACATCCAACCCCACAGGCTCGTGTTCGGCATATTGCAGGACTTGCGGGAGCCGCTGGTGCGGAAAGAATGGATATTGGAGAAAACGCAGGAAGTCATCAAGAAACACATGGAGACCGTCCAGCAAGTGGCCTGCCTCCTCGGCGAGAACGCCGCCTTCACGGACGCCACGCTGCGCACCGTGATGGACGCTTTCAAAAAGAACGACTTGAACACCCTTTAACAAGACCCACGCCGTGAAGAACAATGACAATTTCATCGAAGTGGACTTCTTTCAGAAGAACAAGGCAGGCAACGTGGTCTGCGGCGACAGTTTCATGTCGCAAAAACTGAAAGGCGAGGGACGCATCATCAGCGTGCTGTCCGACGGATTGGGAAGCGGCATCAAGGCGTGCGTGCTTTCGACCCTCACGGTGACGATGGCCATGAACTTCACGGCCATGAACGAAAGCATCCTGCAAACCTCCAAATCCATAATGAACACGTTGCCCAAGGACATGGTGCGCAAAATCAGTTACTCCACGTTCTGCATTTGCGACATCGACTGCTTCGCCAACGTGAAAATCATCGAGTACGAGTCGCCGGCCTATTACCTGTTCCGCCGGGGGCAATTCATCGACGTGCCAAAGAAAAAGATACCCGTGGAGCGCGAGGACTTGGGCAACACGTTCCTTTGGATATCCGAATTCAAACTGGAAAAGGAAGACCGCATCATCTTCTTCAGCGACGGGGTGAGCCAATCCGGCATGGGGAGCGCCTCCATGCCTTTCGGCTGGGAAGACGGAGCCAAGACATACATCGCCGGACTCGTCAACCAACGAAACGACATATCCGCCAAGGAACTGGCGCACAAAATCGTGGCACAGGCTGAAAAAAACGACGGGTATTCCCTGAAGGACGACACAAGTTGCTGCGTCATCTACATGCGCAAACCCCGCAACCTGCTCGTGTGCACGGGGCCTCCGTTCGACGAGAAAAACGACAAATACCTGGCCAACCGGGTGAAGGAGTTCCGGGGACGCAAAATCCTGTGCGGGGGCACCACCGCCACCATCATCTCCCGGGAACTGGGCTTGAAAATGGAAGTGGACATGGACATCGTGGACAAAGAGCTTCCGCCCCTTTCCCACATGGAGGGTGTAGACCTGGTGACGGAGGGAATCCTGACCCTCGGGAAAGTGGAGCGCATCCTCACCTCCGGCAACACGGAATTCCACAAAGAGGCCGGCCCGGCCGAACAAGTGGTCCGCATGCTGCTGGACAGCGACAAAATCACGCTACTCGTGGGCACGCGCATCAACATCGCCCACCAGGACCCCAATCTCCCCGTGGAGTTGGAGATTAGAAGAAACGTGGTAAAAAAAATAAAATATTTATTGGAGACGAAGTATTTGAAAGATGTGGAAATAATGTATATTTAGGGGGACAAAAAAACTGACAAAACTTACGCGGTATGACGAACAAAATCAATTTGAAAATCTGCGTGGGCACCATGTGCTACGTGATGGGAGGCGCCGAACTGAAAGACGCCATAGAGACACTTCCCGCCGAACTTACAGAACATCTTAACATTACTTATTCCCCGTGTTTAGGATGTTGCGAGACGCAACGTCCGCCACTCATCGAGATAAACGGGAAAAGAATTGCTGGAGTTAGTAAAATCAATTTAATACAAATCGTAAAAGAAGAAATCAGAAATGCTGTATGACAATTTTGCCATGCTCACCAAGAGGGAGCTGCTGATTAGAATTGTGAAACTCTTAAAAGAGAAGAATCTTGTGGACGGGGTGAAATACATCCCCGTGGAAATGAGACCGAGGAGCAAAAACCCGATCAAATGCTGCGTCCACAAGGACAGGTATATATTGAAACATAAAATCATCTCCATCCTCGGATTCGAGATCACGGACGAGGAAATCGACCTCATCCCGCTGAGCGACTTCGCGCAAAAATCCCTCGACAACAAAAACGCCAAGGAGAACATCCTCTCCGTGGTGCACGAGGCCTGCAGCGCGTGCATGCAGTCACAATATTTCGTGACGAACATGTGCCGCGGATGCGAGGGACGCCCCTGCCTGATGAACTGCCCGAAAGCGGCCATCTCCTTCAAAGGAGGAAAAGCCTGCATCACCCAGGAGGACTGCGTGGGCTGCGGACTGTGCTTCAAGGTGTGCCCCTACCACGCCAT
The DNA here is from genome assembly GCA_944320555.1 of uncultured Butyricimonas sp. Taxonomy (GTDB): domain Bacteria; phylum Bacteroidota; class Bacteroidia; order Bacteroidales; family Marinifilaceae; genus CALUMT01. The sequence continues at coordinate 25,744 of CALUHX010000027.1, forward strand.
CGTCTACACGCCGGTGCCGTGCGAGGATGTCTGCCCCGTGAAGGCCATCAGCAAAAGCGAGGACGGCACGGAGCAAATCGACAAGAGCAAGTGCATCTACTGCGGAAAGTGCATGCAGACCTGTCCTTACGGGGCCATCATGGAACGCTCGAAAATCATCGACATCTACAAGAGCATCACCAACCCCGACAAGAAGATAATCGCCATCCCCGCCCCCGCCATCAACGGACAGTTCAACGCCACCCCGGGGCAGATACTGGCGGCCATCAAGGCCATCGGATTCGACGAAGTGGTGGAAGTGGCCCTCGGAGCCGAGGACACCTCCCGCAACGAGGCCGCAGAGTTCAAGGAACGCATGGAGGAAGGCAAACCGTTCATGACCACCTCCTGCTGTCCCGCCTATGTGGGATGGGTGGACAAACACGCCCCCACCTTGAAACCCTTCGTGTCCGACACGCGCAGCCCGATGGTGTATGCCGCCCGACGCGTGAAAGAAAAATATCCTGACGCGGAGGTCGTGTTCATCGGCCCGTGCCTCGCCAAGCGGTACGAGGCGGAAATGTACGTGCCCGAGGTGGACTACGTGATGAGCTTCGAGGAGCTGGGAGCGTTCCTTATCGCCTACGACATTGACGTGAACGCCATGGAGGAGCTGCCGCTCGACCCGGAAGTCACCAAATACGGCCGGGGCTACGCCCAAGCCGGAGGCGTGATGGGCGCCATTGTCCACGCCGTCGGTCCGGAATACAAGACCACGAATATCGAAGGACTCGACAAGAAGAACCAGATGCTGTTGAAAAGCTTCGTCAAGAAACCGGAGGCCCAGTTCGTGGAAGTCATGGCCTGCGAGGGCGGCTGCGTGAACGGCCCCTGCTCTTTGGCTCCCTTGACCTTGGCCAAACGCCAAATCAAAAAGGCACTGGAGAAATAACCATCGTCCGTCCCGTGTGGCAGACATGTTCCTACCCGCCCTTTCGTCCCGGCAATTCCTGCCTTGGGCGGAAGGGCGGGAATATTTTCCCGACAAGGGAGCGCTCAACCGGCTTCTTCCTTGAGACGGGCGGCAATAAGGTCGCAGTAGTCGAAATAAAGACCCTCGAGGAGGGGCATCTTGGCGACGAAAAAGGCATAAATGCGCTCCCAATCGGCAGGACGGTAAAGGCTGACGCCGGGAAGCTCGAAATAAATGGCGCTGACGGTCTGTCCCTCGATGCCGGTGTACTCCTCCTCCCAGAGGAGGTCCTCGCCCACTTCCTGGCGAAAAAGAGTCTGGTAAGAGAGGAAGCACTCGTAAACCTCGTAACGGCGGAGGTCATTGCGATGGTCGATTTGGAAGAGAACCAAAGCCTTCTCGCCATCCACATAAAATTTCAGCTGCACGGACTTGATTTTCACCCCCGTGAGCACCCATCTCCGGTAAACGCGCTTTCGCTGGCAATAACGCTTGAAACCGTCCCAAAACCCGATTCTTAACGCTTTCGCTTCCTCTTTCGTGTACATGATTCCTTTAGTTTTTCCGTTGTCGACTAACTTCCGCACAAATATACGCGCAAATACTCATTTATTCTCACGACAAATTTATATATTTGCTACAATAACCCTAAAAACAGATGTCAGTTGCGGAATATGCTTACTTTGAAATACTTCAACGACCGGATTGAAGCCGGATGCGACGAGGCGGGACGGGGTTGCCTGGCGGGACCCGTCTTTGCGGCGGCCGTCATCCTGCCCGACGGCTTTTCCAACGAAACACTGAACGACTCGAAACAACTCCCGGCCAAAAAACGGGAAGAATTGCGCCAACTCATCGAACGGGAGGCCGTGGCTTGGGCCGTGGCCCAAGTGGACAACGAGGAAATTGACAAAATAAACATACTCAACGCCTCCATCCTGGCCATGCACAAAGCCTTGGACGCATTGAAAGTCAGGCCACAGCACATTCTGGTGGACGGCAACCGATTCAAGCCCTACGGCGACATCGACCACCATTGCATCGTGAAAGGCGACGGGAAATACATGTCCATCGCGGCCGCCTCCATTCTGGCCAAGACCCACCGGGACGAATTCATGAGGCAACTGCACGAGCGATACCCCGCCTACGGATGGAAAAAAAACAAAGGCTATCCGACACGGGAACACCGGGAAGCCATCCGCCTGCACGGGCCCACTCCGTTCCACCGGCACTCCTTCGCTCTGCTGGACAATCAACTGACATTCGACTTTGAAACGCAAGACTCCAAAATTTAACCACTTAAATCCTCAACGCATGTCCATATTCAATTCCATCATATCCCTGTTCACCTCGAAACGGCTGGCCCAGATAGAACGCTTCAAAACAAACCCTGTCGCCGTGCAGCGGGAAACGCTGGCCGACCTGGTGCGCAAAGCGGGCGACACGGAATACGGAAAGCTATACGGCTTCGACTCCATTTGGACACGGGAGCAATACCGCGAGCGCCTGCCGGTCATCCAATACGACGAGGTGGCCCCCTACTCCGAGCGCATGATGAAAGGAGAGCAAAACCTGCTGTGGCCGACACCCGTCACGTGGTTCGCCAAATCGTCGGGAACGACCGCTGCGCGGAGCAAATTCATCCCCGTAAGCGAGGAAATCCTGAAAGGCAGCCAATTCCAAGGGGGAAAAGACGTCATCGCCATTTTCAACCATTTATACCCCGACTCGCCCGTGTTCAAAGGAAAAACGCTGGCCCTCGGCGGAAGCAGCGAAGTGCGCAAGGACAACAACAACTGCCGCTACGGCGACCTGTCGGCCATCATGATTTCAAACACGCCCTTTTGGGCGAACCTAAAAAAGACCCCCGACCAGTCGGTCATGCTGATGAGCGATTGGGAGGAAAAGCTCGAAAGAATTTGCGACACGACCCTCAACGAAGACGTGCGCAGCCTGGCGGGCGTGCCCTCATGGTTCCTGAGCCTCATCAACCGGATTCTGGAACGCACGCAAAAAAGCAATCTGCACGAAGTGTGGCCCAACTTGGAACTGTTCATACACGGGGGAATCAGTTTCACCCCTTACCGGGAACAATACCGCCGCTTGCTGCCCGACCCGAAGATGAAATACATGGAGACGTACAACGCCTCCGAGGGGTTCTTCGGCATTCAAGACGACCCCGACGACCCCTCCATGCTGCTCATGCTGGACTACGGCATTTACTACGAGTTCATGCCGCTCGACGAGCTGGGGAAAGAGCGGCCCCGGACGCTGCTGCTTGAAGAAGTGGAAAAGGGAGTCAATTACGCGCTCATCATCTCGACCTGCGGAGGATTGTGGCGTTACCTCATCGGCGACACCGTCATGTTCACCTCCACCAGCCCCTACAAATTCAAAATCACGGGCCGCACCAAGCTGTTCATCAACGCTTTCGGCGAGGAACTCATCATCGACAACGCCATCGAGGCGCTCAAACGGACGTGCGAACGGACAGGCGTGAACGTGGTCTACTTCACCGCCGCCCCCGTATTCATGGAGGACGGCCACAAGGGAGCGCACGAGTGGATGGTGGAGTTCGAGACCCCTCCGGCCAATGCGGAGGAATTCGCCGACATCCTGGACAAAGAACTGCAATCCGTCAACTCCGACTACGAGGCGAAGCGGATGTTGTCGCTGCAACGCCTTATTCTCCACGTGGCCCGCCCCGGCCTGTTCAACGACTGGCTCAAACAAAAAGGCAAACTGGGCGGCCAAAACAAAGTGCCCCAACTATGGAATGACCGCACCCACATCGAGGAACTCCTGCGTCTGATGGCGGAACCCTGCGGGGAGGCTTGACGGCGCAAAGAAACCGCGTCCCTCCCGCCTCGGGCGTTCATGGCATAATCAAGGCGCATTCCTATGGTGTGCATGGTGTGCTTAGGGTATACGGGCGATGCACTGTCGTTTTACAAACGTCTCACAGCCGCCCAATTGAGCGGCTGTGAGACGTTTGTGACGCGTAAGTGGAACGAAATTATATACGGACCACACCATGCACGTCATAGGAACGCGATAGGAACGCGCCCAAAGAAGGGCGGCAGGGTCCGTTGCCCACCGGTTCAACGGGAAAAGAGCAGCTCGCGGTATTTCGGCAGCGGCCAAATCTCGTCGTCCACCAACAGTTCGAGTTTGTCGATATGATAGCGGATTTTATCCAAATAAGGACGCACGGTCTCCGTGTAGACTTCCGCCCGTCGCACCTCGTCGGCCAAGGCGTTCGCCCGCTTCCGGGCCTCCGTCATGTCGGACACCAACGTCTGGATTTCCCGAATATGGGTCGATATCGTGCGAATGGCGCTGACTTGCACGCCGGCCATCGCCTCCTCGTCCGGCAAAACGGACCTCAACGCCCCCACGTTGCTCAGCAGGGTGTTCTGATAAGTGATGGCCGTCGGGATGATGTGGTTCAGCGCCAGGTCGCCCAGCACGCGGGACTCGATTTGCAACTTCTTCAGGTAAATCTCGTTCTTGATTTCAAAACGGGCGCGCAACTCCCGCTCGCTGAAAATGCCGTTCTCCACGAAAAGCCTTTTCGCCTTGTCCGAAAGATAGGCCCGCAAAGCCGACACGCAATCCGTCTCGACCGAAAGCCCCCGGCGGACGGCCTCTTCCCGCCATTCCCGACCGTAACCGTTACCCTCGAAGCGAATGTCGCGCGACTCGATGATGTATTTCCGTATCATTTGGAAGATGGCCTCGTCCTTTTTCACCCCCTTGTCAATCAACGCATCGGTCTCCCGCTTGAACCGCATCAGTTGGAGAGCCACGGCGGCATTCAGCACTATCATCGGCCCTCCGCAATTCGCCGAGGCTCCCACGGCCCGGAACTCGAAACGATTGCCCGTGAAGGCGAAAGGCGAGGTGCGGTTGCGGTCGGTGTTGTCGAGCATGATTTCGGGAATCTTGCCCACGTTCAATTTCAGCTCCGTCTTCTCGTCCGGGCTCATCTTTTTGTCGCTCACCTTCTCCACCAGCTCGTCGAGCACCCCGTCCAGATAATTGCCCAAGAACACGGACATGATGACGGGAGGCGCCTCGTCCCCGCCCAGCCGCGACTCGTTGCCCTGCGACACGATGGAGGCCTTCAGCAAATCGCCGTACTCATACACGGCCCTCACGGTGGACACCAGGAATATCAGAAATTGCATGTTCGACTTCGGCTTGTTGCCCGGCGAAAGCAAATTGACCCCGGTGTTCGTCAACAGCGACCAATTATTGTGCTTCCCGGATCCGTTCACTCCCTTGTAGGGCTTCTCGTGCAGGAGGACGCGGAAATTGTGGCGGCGGGCCACCTTCTTCATGGTCGACATCAGCAACTGGTTGTGGTCCACGGCCAAGTTCACCTCCTCGAATATGGGAGCGCACTCGAACTGATTGGGAGCCACCTCGTTGTGGCGGGTCTTGATGGGAATGCCCAGCTTGTGGCACTCGTATTCCAGCTCCTCCATAAACGAGGACACCCGGGCCGGAATGGCTCCGAAATAATGGTCTTCCAACTGCTGGTCCTTGGCGGAGGAGTGCCCCATCAGCGTCCGCCCGCACAGTTTCAAATCGGGACGGGCGTTGTAGAGAGCCTCGTCCACGAGGAAATACTCCTGCTCCCAGCCCAGCGTGGCCGTCACGCGGGTCACGTCCTTGTCGAAATATTGGCAAATGTCCGTGGCCGCCTTGTCTATCAGGGCCAAGGCTTTCAGCAACGGAGTCTTGAAATCCAAAGCCTCGCCAGTGTAGGCCACGAATATCGTGGGCACGCACAGCGTGCCGTTGTTGATGAACGCGGGCGAGGCGGGATCCCATGCCGTGTACCCCCGAGCCTCAAAGGTGTTGCGGATGCCTCCATTGGGGAAACTCGAGGCGTCCGGCTCCTGCTGAACAAGCACCCGTCCGTCAAAAACCTCCATCGCCCCGCCATCCGGCGAGAGGTCGATGAAAGAATCGTGTTTCTCCGCCGTGGAGCCGTTCAAGGGATGAAACCAATGCGTGTAATGCGTGACCCCGTGCTCCAGCGCCCACGCCTTCATGGCGGCCGCCACCTGGTCGGCCAATTCCCTGTCGATAGCGACGCCCTCCGTCATCGCCCGTTCCAATCGCTTATACGCCTCCGTCGAAAGATAACGGCGCATCTTCTCTGAAGAAAAAACATTTTCCCCGAATATTTCCGAACAACGGGGAAACTTGCCGTTTTCCACCGGCTTGCGGTTGGCCACCGCCTGCAATGCCAAAAATCTGAATTTCGCCATAATTTCTTTTTTATGAGTTTACCCTTTCATTTTCCGGGGTCAAATATATAAAAAATATCATTTTCACAACACACACCCCATCAAAAACAGCACAATTTGCCGAATTTTTATCATTTTACGACACACACCCCCTTTCAAAAAGGAGGACTGAATATTTTTCCATTTTATTTTCCGGCAAAGAACTATTACTTTTGAAGCACAAAACGCAAGTAAAATGAAAAAAATAGCCGCTATACAAGATTTGTCCGGATACGGCAGGGCCTCCCTCACGGTGGCCATCCCGATTCTTTCGTACATGGGGTACCAAGTGTGCCCGCTGCCGACCGCCATCCTCTCCGCCCACAGCGAATACGAAGGGTTCCGCTCGCTCGACCTGACGGACTTCATGGAGAAATTCATCGCCCACTGGCAAGAACTGCACCTTTCTTTCGACGCCATCTACTCGGGCTACCTCGCCTCCGAGAAGCAAATGGAAATCGTGAACCGCTTTTTCGACGATTTCAAAACGGACTCCAATTTCATCCTGGTGGACCCCGTTCTGGGAGACCACGGCGCGCTCTATCCCAACATCTCCCCCGCGATGGTGGCCGGGATGCGGAAGCTGTGCGCCAAGGCCAAAATCATCACTCCCAACCTGACGGAGGCGGCCTTTCTGCTGGACGAGGACCCGTCGCAACCCATCGACACCCGCAAGGCCATCGAATGGGGGAAGGCGTTGTCCGCGCTGGGCCCCGAACAAGTGCTCATCACTTCCGCCCCCGCCGAGGATGCCCGGAAAGTGTCCACGCTGGCCTATAACCGTTTGGACCAACGCACGTGGCGGGTCGCCTACGACTATATCCCGGCCTCCTACCCCGGCACGGGCGACGCGTTCGCCAGCGTCATCACAGGGTGCGTACTCAACGGCAGCAGCCTGCCCGAGGCGCTCGACCGGGCCGTCTATTTCATCAACATGGGCATAAAGGCCACCTTCGGCTACGACCACTCGCCCTTGGACGGAATGGACCAGGAAAAAGTGTTGCACTACCTCAACGAGTCGTTGCCCTACTATCGGTATGAACTATTGGACACTCCCGTCAAATAAAGCGTCATGGTGAAAGCGATCATAGTGGATTTGGACGGGACAATCCTGCCAAACCGGGAAAAACACATCAGCCCCGAAAACACAGCCGCCCTCGAGGAAGCGGCGCGGCGCGGCGTTGTCCGCATCCTCGCCACGGGGCGTTCGCCCTACTCCCTGCACCGGGTGCTGCCCCAGGGCCTTCCCATCGACTATATGGTCTTCTCATCGGGGGCCGGCATCATGCGCTGGCGCGACAAACACGTGCTGCACAAACAGGAGCTGTCAAAAGACGACACGCTGAGAATAGCCGGCATCCTTTGGAGACACGATGTCAACTTCACGATACAGGGCCACATTCCCGACAACCACTATTTCGTCTACCGGCAAGTGAGACGGCCTGTCGAGGATTTCCGCCGAAGAGTGGAGGATTATCCGGGATTCAGCGCCCCTCTCTCCTCCTTTGAGGAAATCCACGACGGCGGCACGCAATTCCTGGCCATACTGGAAGCCGACCAGCTGCCGCTATTCCACGAGTTGCGGGAACAATTGTCCGCCTATTCCGTCGTCCGCGCCACCTCCCCGGTTGACAAGCAAGCCATTTGGACGGAGATATTCGCCCCGGGAGTCAACAAAGGCTCCGCATGCCAGTTGTTGTTGGAGCGGCTCGGCCTTTCCTTTCAAGACTGCGCCGGACTAGGCAACGACTATAACGACGTGGATTTCCTTTCCCGTTGCCGCTTCCCATTCGTGGTGGCCAACGCACCCGAAGACCTGAAGCGGACCTTCCCCTGCGTGGCCGCCGACAAAGACAACGGATTGGCGGAGTTCGCAGACCTCGCCCTAAACCGCCTGCCGGATTAAGGCCCGCTCCCTCCACACAAGAAACGCCACCGGGCGGACATCGTCTCCCGCCACCGCTCCCCGGCTTCCGAAAGACCTCCACCACACCGCTCCCTGCAGACTCCACAGCGGCCTTACACCGGCGATGCAGCAAAGATGGCTGCCGACCACCCCACGTCTTCCCGACGTTCCGGCCACGTTTCCCGACAAAACAAAAAAAAGACTGTCTCAAAAACAGTCTTTCATATTCCTCCGTCCGCCCCGCAACCGCCTCTCCGTTTTAGGGGAGAAGCTCAAACACTTGGACAGCAACGCCGTCCGACTTTCCCCCAACGACAGAGGGAAGTCCCAAAAAGGGGAAGGAAGCATGACAAGAACATTTTTGAGACAGCCTCTCACACGCGCCCAAGCGCGAATCACATTGCCGGCTGGGTGGGCAGCAACCCCTTCTCCTGCAACACTTGTTGCACGCGTTGCACGATAGGCATCTGAATCTGCTGCATCACTTGCATGTTTCCATCCATGATGGCCGGCTGGGCTTTCGCCAACTTCTGTCCCACGGGAGTCTCATAGAACTTGATGATTTCCTCCAAATCCTCTTTCGTGAGCAACTTTTCGTAAACCGGGGCGAAAGCCTTCACGATGTCGTCGAACAAAGTCGGGGTGTTCAATTCTTTTTCCAAAGAGTCCCACACGTCGGCAGGCACGTTCGGCAATTGCTGCTTCAAGGCCGCGAACATCTGCGGCACGAGATTTTTATACATGTCGGCAGCGCCAGAAACTTCCATGTATTTTTTCAAGGTTTCCACATACTCTGGCGACGGTTGAGTCGGGAGATTGGTTGTCGGCATAGTGGGATTCACTTGCGCAAACGAGCCGGTGCACGCAAACACGGCTAACACTACAATAAGTAAAATTCTTTTCATACGATTAATATTTATGTTTACGTTGCAAACGTAGCAAATTCCGCTCAGAACAAATTATAACATTTCCTTAAAGTTTTCTTACAAAATACCTTTTTCTGCCAACAAGCCTTCCATCTGGCGTTGCAGCTTCACGGCTTCCTCGCGGGCGCGGACGGCGAAATCCTCTCCCTTGCCGGCGAAAATGATTCCCCGGGACGAGTTCACAATCAATCCGCAACGGTCGTTCATCCCGTGTCTCGCCACTTCCTCCAGGCTTCCTCCCTGCGCGCCCACGCCGGGCACCAGCAAGAAATGGTCCGGCACGATTTCCCGGATTCCAGCCAGCATTTCCGCCTTTGTCGCTCCCACCACGTACATCATATTACGGGCGTCGCCCCATTCCTGGGACTTCCGCAACACTTTCTCGAACAACTTTCCCTCCCCGCCTTCAAAGAACTGGAAGTCGTACGCCCCCTTGTTCGAGGTCAAAGCCAACAAAATCACCCATTTCCCCTCGTATTTCAAGAAAGGAGTCACGGAATCCTCCCCCATGTAAGGAGCGACCGTCAGCGCGTCGAACGCCATCGTCTCCAAGAAAGCCCGGGCATACATCTCCGAGGTGTTCCCGATGTCGCCCCTTTTGGCGTCGGCAATCAGAAAGACCTCCGGATATTCCGCCTTGATATATTTCACCGTCTTTTCCAGCGTCATCCAGCCCTCCACGCCCCGGCTCTCGTAGAAAGCGATGTTCGGCTTGTAGGCAATGGCCACGTCCGCCGTGGCGTCCACAATCGCCTTGTTAAACTCAAAAACGGGATCCTCCGCTCCCGTCAAATGTTCCGGAATCTTTTTAATGTCGGAATCCAGACCCACGCAAAGAAATGATTTTTTCTTTTTTACCTGTTCAAACAATTCGTCATACGTCATAATATCTCCTTATTTCGATTATGTCAAAAACCGCTTTCCCTCAATTTTTCCGTGTTTTCCTCGATTTGCAATTTCTCGATGATTTCGTCCAAGTCGCCGTCCATCACCGCCGCCAGATTGTAAAGCGTCAGATTGATCCGGTGGTCCGTCACCCGGCCCTGCGGATAATTGTAGGTGCGGATTTTGGCGGAGCGGTCGCCCGTGGACACCATCGTTCTCCGCTTCGAGGCGATTTCGTCCAAATACTTCTGGTGTTCGATGGCGTAAATCCGGGAGCGCAATTCCGTCATGGCTTTCGCCAGGTTCTTGATTTGCGACTTTTCATCTTGGCAAGTGACCACGATACCCGTGGGGATGTGCGTCAGGCGGATGGCGGAATAGGTGGTATTCACCGACTGCCCGCCCGGACCGGAAGAGCAATAGGTGTCCTTGCGGATGTCCGCCGGATTCAGCACCACGTCGACCTCCTCCGCCTCCGGCAGGACGGCCACCGTCGCCGCCGAGGTGTGCACCCTGCCCTGCGTCTCCGTCGCAGGCACGCGTTGCACGCGGTGGACACCGGACTCGTATTTCAGCAGACCATAGACACCATCTCCCGTGACGTTCGCCACGATTTCCTTGTACCCGCCGGAAGCCCCCTCGTTGTAATTCGTCACCTCCATTTTCCAACGCTTCGACTCGCAATATTTGGAATACATCCGAAACAGGTCGCCCGCGAAGATGCAGGCCTCGTCCCCGCCCGTCCCGGCGCGGATTTCCAGAATCACGTTTTTCGAGTCCTCCGGGTCGGCCGGCACCAACAACATTTTCACTTTCGTCTCCAACTCGGGAATCCTCGTCTCCAGCTCCTCAATTTCCGCCTCCGCCATTTCCCGCAACTCCTTGTCGCTTTCCGTTTCCAATATCTCCTTCGCCTCGTCCATCGCCTTCACGGCGGCCTTCAATTGGTCGCCAGCGGTTGTCACCTCCTCCAGTTCCCGGTATTCTTTATTCAGCTTCACGAACCGGCCCATGTCTTGAATCACTTCCGGATCCGTTATCAATTGTCCGATTTCTTGGAAACGGACATAAAAGGCGCCTAATTTCTCTATAAGGGAATTTTCACTCATACGTCAATAATCTAAACGCCGCAAAGATACGAAATTCCCGCATCCCCACCAATCCTTCTCCCCACACCTTACACAAAAACACCGCGTCTCCGCAAAAAGAGAAAGAGGGGCATGTCGAGATGGCCAATTATCCTCCCTCATCCGCTTTGCGTCCACCTCTCCCTATCTTAGGGAAGGATTTGCAAAGCAATGATATTCAGCGAAACAACTTTGCTTTGCAAACTTCACCTCTAAAACAGGGGCGGGATTCCTGCGGGCGGGAAACTCTCCCCTTAAGGTAGGGGGAGTACCCCGAAGGGGAGGGTGTATGATAAGGACATTTCGACACAGCTTCTTTGCCGGGCGTAGCCGGTTCGAGGCGAAGCCTCATCGGGACGCGGAGCGGACGGAGGGGAACGGACACGGAGAATGACGCTCATTTGCCGGAGAAAATGGCTTTTTCGAAAAGGGAGCGGAAACGGTCGAGGAAACGAAGCTGCTTTTCCGTAAGGGACAGCTTATAGACGACGAGGGAGAGATTGCGCGGCTCGGGGACACGGAACAAACACATGAGGTAGCGGAGGCAGTCCACCATCCTGGCTCCGCCGACGGGAACAATCATGCCCGTGAGGAAGAAGGCCCGGACGAAACGGGCGAACTCGGTAAGGCCTCCCGTGAAACGGAAGGGGAAGTCGGGAACCGCGGCGGCGGGCGACAGCACCTCCAGCACCAGGGTCACTGACTCCAATTGCGCGGCGACGTAAGGCTCCAAGGCCCGGCGCAACCGCCCGTCACGCACGGTGATTTTTTCCCCCGCCCTCCTCCACATGGAGCAGGGGCCGGCGCAACCGTCCGTTTTTGCCGGACAGGAACGACCCGAGCATTCCCCGCAGCACGGCCTGCAGGATTCGGATTTCCCCCTCGTGGGCCTCCCTCGCCGCAATGAGGCGGGCGCAATAATCCAGCATGTCCAGCTGTTGGGCGAACAATTGTTCCTGAAACTGCTGAAAGTCGCCGCAACCGTTCACGACGAGGGTTAGCGGGACGCGCCCCGTCACTTGCACCCGCGTGTTCTTCATGTCGCGCAAGTAGGTCTTCATCTTTTCTTTTTCCATAGTCTATCACAAAATTTGAAAGTTAATAAAAATGCCGGGAGACAGGTGTCGCCTCCCGGCTGTCAATAAAAATCGGTCATCAAAAAGGAGCGGAAAGCACTTTTCCCGTTATCCCACCCCAAGCATATACGACATTAACGACTCGATTATCTTCATATAACACTATACCATCCCCATAAACGCACGTGTCACGCCAAATAGTATTCGTCGTCAAAATGACAAACACGTCATCCTGCAAATTGGGCATCGCAGTGGAATCTTTCCCGCTTGAAACATTTTGCGCATTGGCTGCCATGGCCAAAACAAGCAACAATAATAAATTAATTATCTTCATACTCAT
>CALUHX010000028.1 GCA_944320555.1 uncultured Butyricimonas sp.
ACTAAACTTCTCCACACCAAAAAGGGAGTTCTTCAAATTTATTTCGTAATATTGCACTTGCTGATTGACTCTGCCAATGTGGATTTCTTCATTTATCCTTTGGATTCACAGACAATATCCCTTATATTTGTAGATGTGTAACAAACTTGTTTAGCAATGAAGTATTTGAGCCCCAAAGCCGATTTGACATTCAAAAAGGTGTTCGGAGAACATCCGGATCTCATTATCAGCTTCCTGAATGCCCTATTGCCATTTGAAAGCCAAGAGGATGAGATTGTGAAAGTCACTTATCTCAACCCAGAGTTGGTGCCTTTGAATCCTTTACGGAAAGACAGCATTGTCGATGTCCGCTGCGAAGACAACTTTGGGCGACAATTCATCGTGGAAATGCAAATGATGTGGACATCCGCCTACAAACAACGGGTGTTGTTCAACGCTTCCAAGGCCTACGTGAGCCAATTGGAAAAAGGCAGCGATTATGAGATGCTGCATCCCGTCTATTCGCTGAATCTGGTGAACGATGTTTTTTCGACAAGCACGGGATATTATCATGATTTCCGAATCGTCGAGAAAGCGGAGACCAAGGAAGTCATCGAAGGCCTACGCCTCATATTCATTGAGTTACCCAAGTTCACTCCTCAGAATTACGGAGACAAGAAGATGCAAGTGTTGTGGCTGCGCTATTTGACCGAAATCAACGAACAAACAGAAAAAGTGCCTCAAGAACTCTTGGAAAATCCTGAAATCAACAAAGCAGTCGTTCAATTAAAGGAATCCGCTTTCAGCAAATCCGAACTTTTGGGATATGAGAAATTTTGGGATATTGTAAGTACCGCAAAAACCACAATCAGCAGTGCCCGTAACGAAGGCCACCGAAAAGGATTAGCGGAAGGATTGGAAAAAGGATTGGCAGAAGGAAAAACAGAAGGAAAAGCAGAGGGATTGCAGGAAACAGCCCGCCGGTTGAAAACCATGGGAATGACCAATGAATTTATCGCACAGGCCACAGGACTTTCCCCGGAAGAAATCAATAAGCTATAAAAACATCTATCCCCTCGAATAGGCTTCGAGGGGATAGTTCTATCTTCAAAATCAAAACTGCTCACCATATTCCAACATCTGAGCAAGAAAATCCGCGGGATAGTCCACACAGACATCCACCACCCGGCCATCTCGCTCCACAAGACGATAAGACGGATTAATGAAACCCGCATAAGGAGCCACATGAAGACGTTCGTAACGAGCAAGCACTTCTTGATGCAAATCGGTATCGACACAAACTCCATAAGTTTCCACCAAATTGCGCGCCCCCTCAAAATCCCCTTCCGATTTCACTCTTTGCACTTCCGCCAGCAATTTGCCAAAAAGAAGCCGCAATCGACGAAAATCATGAATCTGGAAATACGTTTTCCCTCGACGAGTCACACGCTCAATCACATTGTCGACCAGCCCTTTCTCGTACACCCAAGAGGATATTAATTGGCGGTTGCGCATATGCGATTCCTCAAGATTGCATCCCGGACGCACACGGGTAAGCTGCACCATTAATCCGTTACGAATATAATTGCAATACTCACTTTTGGCCACGTCAAGAGATGGAATCACCCCCAACTCAATCAACTTCGGGTCCATAATATAATACAAGGCAAAAAGATCAGCCCGGGTTTCCTCTATCGTGGAATAATAATTTCTCAAGGCTTCCTGTCCCACCCCGGCAAGCATTCGACCGGAACCGTGACCAAGGCATTCGTGAAGATCCGTATGAACGTTTCCACCGAGACTGCCGTACTCCCGAACCAAAGCCTTCTCCTCCTCCGAAGCCGCAAATTCATCCAATACTCCAGAAGAAAGCGACACCACATCATAAGCGTAAGTGATATTGTCAAGAGTGACAGATTTACTGCCACAGCGCTCGCGTATCCATTCGGCATTGGGCAGATTGATTCCTATCGGCGTGGCCGGATGGCAATCTCCGCCAAGCATGGCCGCTTGGACAACACGAGCCGTGACACCTACCACTTCCGGCTTCTTAAAACGTTCGTCTATCGGTGCGTTTCGCTCAAACCACAACGCATTATCCGCCAACTTACGAGTCCGCTCGCAAGCCTCCTCATCCACAATTTCCACAACGGACTCCCAACTGGCTTTGTAAGCCAACGGGTCACCATACACTTCGATAAACCCGTTAATATAATCCACACGAGCCTCATTTTCTTTGACCCACGCAATGGAATAACGATCAAACAAACGCAAATCACCTGTGCGATAATAATCTATCAACAACTCAAGTCCCTTTCGTTGAGTTTCGTTACAAGCGTATTCCTGCGCCTTTTGCAACTCTGCCACCACCCGTTCCAACTGGGGTCCATACTTTCCCCCCACCTTCCACACCTGCTCTTCCAGCCGACCGTCGGCATTTTTGACAAGAGTGGAATTCAATCCTCTCGTCACAAACTCGTCCTCTCCGGGCTTCAAACGATAAAATTCTTCTGCCTCCCGCTGAGTGACCCCGACATAATAATTATTGGCCGAAGCCGTCACCAAATCAACACCTTCATCCTGCACCACTCGTTTGGCCATGTAGTCCGCATCAAAAATAAGGCGCATCACCTCTTCCCGAGGAGAACTGATTCCAGAGTCCTGTGCCAAAGCAAGAAAATATTCCTTAGAAAAAAGCGGCACGAACTTCTCCATCGAATAATGGTGATGCACTCCGTTCGCAAAAAACACTTTCTTGGCATATACCAAAAATTGCTTGAATTCCTCACATTCCCTGTCGCCAGAATAATCCCGCAAAATCTTTTCCAAAACAGACCGCACCTCCAGATTATAACGATTATTTTGGTCCCACAATATATCTCTTCCGGCTAATGCGGCCCGGCTCAGATAATACACAAAAAACTTTTCCCGCAATGTCAATCGCTCAAAAGCGGGCACTTGATAACGCAATATTTTTATGTCATCAAACTGTTCTGCAAAATAACTAAAATCAGCCATATCTATTCACTTTCTTGATTAAACCTGTCCAAAATCTCAGTCGAAGCTTTAATGGAACGCTTATACCACTGAAACAGAACTTCATATTGTTCGTCCTCGCTCAAATGCCAATCAATGTCCGTCCGTCTCAATCGCTGTACCACACTATACAACAAAAGAGCCGCACACACACTGACATTATAACTTTCAGTAAATCCGTACATCGGAATCTTGACAAACTCGTCGGCGTTCGCCATCATCTCGTCTGACAATCCCGTCAACTCCGTTCCCATGAAAAACGCCATTTTCCCCTTATAAAGATTAATGTCATCGACAAAAGAGTCCCGCTCATGAGGCGTGGTCGCCACTATTCGAAATCCTTGCCTTTTCAAATCATTGATTGTTTCCATCGTCGGACTCGTCCCTCCCCTGTGCCGATGAAGCGTCAGCCAATCGGCCGCCCCCATGGATATTTCCGAGTTGTCTCTAAACACATTCTTATTTTCGATAACATGAACGTTTTGGACACCAAAACAATCACACGAACGCAAAACAGCGCTGCAATTATGCGGCTGATACAAATCTTCCAACACCAGCGTGACGTATCCCGTGCGTTCCCGGATTAAACGAGCAAAAAGCTCATTTTTGTAATCTGTCACGAAATTTTTCAAATAATCAACTTGTTCTCTTATCGAATGCATGACTTCAACCTATGACATAATAAAAAAGGGTGTCGTTCAAACACCCTCTTTTACATAACCAAACATTTTTAAAGTTGTGCTTCCAACTCCGCTCCCGCTTTGAACTTTACAACCTTCTTGGCTGCAATCTCGATGGTTTTACCCGTTTGCGGATTTCTTCCCGTTCTAGCACCTCTCTCTGCCACGGAGAAAGAACCAAAACCCACCAACGCAACTTTTTCATCCTTTTGCAACGCCTCGCCCACGGCTGCGACAAATGCGTCCAATGCTTTTTTGGAGTCAACCTTTGTTAAACCCGACTTCTCTGCGATAGCGTCAATTAACTGTGTTTTATTCATAACGTAGTATTAGATTAGATATTAAACAATATTTCAATATTTATCCCTGCAACAAATGTATATATTTTCTTTTACAAAACAAGTACTTGAATAAAAAAAGTTCACTTTTAACATCATCAAACAACACTTTCCGCACATTTTTCTCCATCCATCGCCGCGGAAACAATGCCTCCCGCATAACCGGCACCCTCGCCACAAGGATACAAACCCGCAATCTCCGGATGCGCCAACCGTTCTGCACCTCTGGGAATCCGCACTGGCGAGGATGTCCTCGCTTCCACGCCTAACAAAACCGCATCTTCCGACAAAAAACCATCGGCTTTCCGCCCCATAAGACGCAACCCGGAACTCAAACGACGATAAAGGAAATCAGGCAACCAATCACGAAAAATGGTAGAACGTATTCCAGGCTTATAGGAACAACTCGGGAACCGTTCGCTCAAATGCCCCGAAAGAAAATGCGGCAATCGTTGCGCCGGCGCATAAAGACCACCCCCGCCTTGCACCCAGGCTTCCCGCTCAAGACTTTCTTGGAACTCCATTCCAGCAAACAATCCGTCGCATCCCGCCATTCTCAATTCTTGCTCTCCGATGGAAGTGACAATCGCAGAATTCGCCCAACGGGTGTTACGTCCTGAAGACGACATGCCGTTCACAACTTGCTGCCGAGGCCCTGTGCATGCGGGGACGACCACGCCTCCCGGACACATGCAAAAAGAATACACACCACGCCCCTCCACATTCGTCACAAAACTATATTCCGCCGCAGGAAGGAAATCGCCACGCCCGCCCGGATTATGATATTGTATGCGGTCTATCAATTCCTGAGGGTGTTCCAGCCTTAGTCCCACGGCGAACTCCTTCGGCAAAATTAACACGGAATGCCGATGCAACATGCGGTAAACATCTCTTGCGGAATGCCCCGTGGCCAAAATCACATGCCGGGCCATCAGTTCCTCCCTTCCAATCCGGACTCCTTGCACCTCTCCTCCCCAAATCAACAGGTCCGTCACCCGGCTATTAAAACGCACCTCGCCCCCGAACCGCTCTATTGTCCGCCGGATGTTTCCTATCACCCGAGGCAATTTATCCGTCCCGATATGCGGATGCGCGTCAATCAAAATATTCTCTGCGGCACCGTGATAAACTAAAATCTCCAATATCCGTTCCACATTCCCTCTTTTTTTCGAACGAGTGAACAACTTGCCATCCGAAAAAGTCCCCGCTCCTCCCTCGCCAAAACCGTAATTGGAATCCTCATCCACCTCTCTGGTTCGATAAAGGCGTGCCAAGTCTTTTTTCCTGTCCTCCACACATTTGCCTCGTTCCAACACTATCGGCCGCCATCCCCGCTCAATCAAACGCAAAGCCGCAAACAACCCCGCCGGTCCGGCTCCCACGATCAACACAGGTTCACGCTCGCTCACGTCTTGATAGTGAGGAACAAAATTTCTTTTTTTCAGTTCCAACTCATCCAAGTGTACCCCAATCTTCAATTGCAACACAACTTTCCGTTGACGGGCGTCAATGGACTTGCGGATAATTTCCGCATGAACTATCCGTTCCTTATCCACACGCAATTTTTCAGCAAGCGTTTCCCGCACCGCATCTTTGTCATGCGCCTCTTCCGGCGTCATCCTCACTTCTATTTCCGTATACATTTTCAACAAATTATTCTGGACGAAAATAAACAAATTTCACAGATTATACAGTATCTTCGCCAAACAAATTCAAAAACAAAGACAAATGAATAAAATAGCATTAATCACAGGCGCCACTTCCGGCATCGGAAAAGCGACAGCCATCAAACTGGCCGAAGCGGGTTATTCCACCATCATCACTGGAAGGCGGAAAGAACGATTGGACGAACTGGCAAAGGAATTGACCGATAAAGGTATTCAAGTCCTCACCTTACAATTCGACGTGCGCAACCAAACAGAAGTACACAACGCCATCGCCGGCCTTCCTTCCGAATGGCAAAACATAGACGTACTTGTAAACAACGCCGGTTTGGCCGTAGGCACCTCTCCCATCCAAGACGGCATTGTCGACGACTGGGAACGGATGATTGACACAAACGTGAAGGGATTATTGTATGTGACCCACGAAGTGGCTCCGCTAATGATTAAAAACGGGAAAGGCCATATCGTCAATTTGGCCTCTGTCGCAGGAAAAGAAGTTTACCCGGGAGGAAATGTGTATTGCGCCACCAAGCACGCCGTGGACGCCCTCTCCAAAGCCATGCGGATCGACATGTTAAAACACAACATCAAAGTCACGAACATTGCCCCGGGAATGGTTGAAACAGAATTCTCCATCGTCCGCTACAAAGGGGACACCCAAGCTGCCGACAACGTGTACAAAGGAATTACCCCGCTCACTGGAGAAGACATTGCCGACACCATTGTTTTCGCAGTCACCCGGCCCGCCCATGTTTGCCTGAACGACATTCAAATTATGCCAACAGCGCAAGCCTCTTCCCGAGATGTCGACCGGAAATGAAAAAAGAGGCCCTCGGGTCTCTTTTTTTCGTTTTGTCACCTTGCCTCGCCCTCCTCTTTTTTACCATCGACGACAACAAATCTTTGGCGGAGCGAATTTCCCTCCTCGTCCACTAGATACAGCCAATGATTTCCCGGCTCCACGTTAATTTCCATCTGATGCTGATAACGAGTTGTCCCCACAAAACGCTCGTCAACATACCAATACACCGCACATTCCGGCTCCCTGTGCGCCATCTCGAAAAGCACGCCTTTCACCACTCCGTTGAAATCCCGAGGAATAAAAACACGGGTGTTCCGCTGCGGATAAATCATTTCCATCACATCCGTACGGACAATCCGGCAGTCAGGACGGAAAGGCGGCAGCTTTCGATAGTCCGCATGCGAGCGGGCATAATACCATTCCTGCACGGGAGAAAGAACAAACCAAGGAACAATCCTCATGGAATGAACGGATTCATGTTCCGAATCGACCTGCCAGCGTCCCGTGGAATCAAGGTTCACAAGTCGATGATACGGACATAACGGAGTCCTTTGCCCTGCAATGGCCGTTTTTATCGTGTCCGTTTCCGGGCAGATTTTGGAAGCCCTATAACCGCTTTTCCGGCACACGACCACGTCTGCCAGATCCTCCTGCGGACATTCAAATCGCTCGTCCGTCCGCAACAAAGAAGCCACCTCAAAAAGGATTGGGGCCGCTGCCCGCACACCTACCAAGCCGGGCCTCCCCTCACCATCGGCATTTCCCACCCACACGCCTATGACATACTCAGCGTTCACCCCGACCGCCCAAGCGTCCCGATATCCGAAACTGGTGCCCGTCTTCCACGACAAATCTATCGAAGACACGAAATTCTTCCAGCCCGACTCCAATGACGGACGCTCCACATCCCGCAATGCGTCCAATGTCAACCAGACAGCCCCCGCCCCCACGATTCCCCTGCCGACCACGACACTATCCTTCCGTTCTCCTTCCCACAAACGCAAACGCCCATACTCGTGATTGAAATATAATCCGTCCGACATATTATAGTGCCGCAATGTGGACACCATCCCTCCGTACAGATTACACAAATCCCACAACGTACACTCCGCCCCTCCCAAAATAAGACTCAATCCGTAATGCCCTGCCGGATATTGCAACGTGCTTACGCCCATCCGTTTCAAACCGTCGTAAAAATGTTCCACCCCGTAATCTCTCAACATGCGCACGAAAGGGACATTCAACGACTGCGCCAAAGCCCTGTCCGCAGGCACGACGCCTTGGAAATCCTTACTAAAATTCAATGGAGCATACTCGCCAAAACGTGACGGGATATCAGAAACGATACTTTCGGGCAAAATATATCCTTCTTGCTGCATCAGAGCGTACAACGCCGGCTTCAGTATGCTTCCCGAGCTCCGCGGTGCCGTAATCACATCCACATGCTCCCCGTCGCCTCCCGGCACAGCAGGAGCGTTCCCCACATAAGCCCTCACCTCCCCGCTCGGGACATGGGCCACCAACACGGCAGCGTTATAAATATGATTATGCCGCAGAATTTCCACATGACGCCTTACAATGGCATTCACGCTCACCTGCAAACGGACATCCACAAACGACTGGCTCATTTCTCCCCTGCGTTCCAAAAACGCCCTTGCCAACAAATGAGGCGCGACACACTCCGTCCGCCAAAGCCGTTCCGGTAAAGGTTCCGCCAAAGCCAATTGCAAGTCCTCCGAGTCCAAATATCCGCTCGCCGCCAAATCTCGTAACAAGCAATCCCGTTTCGTCTTCAAATTGTCATTATTGCGTCCGGGGTACATCAAAGCCGGCGCATTCGGCAACACGGCCAACAAAGCGGCTTCCGCCCAACTTAACGAAGTCGGACCTCGCCCGAAATATTTCAAGGATGCCGCCTCTATTCCCACGATATTTCCCCCAAACGGAGCGTGCGTGGCATACAAGTTCAATATTTCCCACTTGGAACACCGCAGCTCCAAACGCATGGCCGACACCATTTCCCGCATCTTTTCTCCCACAGTCCGAGGAGGATTTCCCCTGGCCAACCGTATCACCTGCATCGAAAGCGTGCTTCCTCCACTCACCACTTCTCCTCTGCTCACATTTTGCCACATTGCCCGTGCCATCGCCACCCAATCCACCCCATGATGCGCCAAAAAACGCTTGTCCTCAAAACAAAGCACCGCCGCCACATATTTGGCCGACAAGCGATTTCTCCCCTTCACCCGATACTGTCCGTCCTCTGCGACCGTCATGCCAAGAATCTCCCCTTTCCTGTCCGTCACCACCGTGGAATATTCGACATCAAACAACGGAAACGGCAAAACACGCCACCAAACAACCAACAACACGATTACCCCCACCCCTGCGGCAATTCCCATTTTGGCACTCTTGGTCCGCATGGCGCATCACCTCATAATGTATACTCCTTCAATCGAAATCCCCGCAAAAATTCTTCAGTGGTCATCCGTTTTTTACCCGCCAACTGCAAATCCTTCACTAAAATCACCCCATCCCTCACCTTCACGCCGAAATACGTCTTCCCGTCTGTCCATAACTCCGGCCCGCTTCCATCAACCTTCCGGTCCAATTTTTCCACCGCAAAGATTTTCATCGTCACCACATTTCCCGTCTCTCGCTGCCGCAATTCCGTCCATGCGGAGGGAAACGGCGACAACCCCCGCACATGATTGTATATCTCCGTGCTCCCTTGAGTCCAGTCAATCTTCATGTCTTCCTTGAAAATCTTCGGAGCGCTCTTCGGTGTCCGCCCTTTCAGCAATCCCGTCTGCTCCACCAGCGGATAATTTCCCGCCTCCATCGCGTCAACGGTTTTCAACAACAGTTCGGCCCCCACATCCATCAATGCGTCATGCAACTCTCCGGCCGTCATCGTGTCCGTCAGCGCCACCGGCTGCTGAAATATGATATTTCCCGTATCTATCTCGTGCTTCAACAAAAAAGTGGTCACTCCGCTCTCCCGTTCCCCGTTCATCACGGCCCAATTTATCGGAGCCGCTCCCCTATAATCAGGCAAAAGCGACGCATGCAAATTCACCGTCCCCAATCTGGGCATGCTCCACACCACCTCCGGCAACATCTTAAAGGCCACGACCAGCTGCAAATCAGCCCTCAACTCCCTCAATTCCTCCAGAAACTGCTCGTCCCGAAAACGTTCCGGCTGTAACACCCGCAATCCTCGCTCCATTGCGAATCGCTTTACAGCCGACTCTTGCAAACGCTGGCCTCTTCCAGCCGGCTTGTCCGGATTAGTCACCACAGCCACCACCTTGTGGCCTGCGTCCAACAACCGCCGCAAAGGCGACACCGCAAAATCGGGTGTCCCCATGTATATAATTCTAAGATTATGTTCCATCATTTTTTCCTCCTTTTAAAAACTCCTACTACTTTCTTCATAAAATTCGTATACGCCTCTGCGTTCATCACGGCGGAGTCTGTCATCGCCGTGTACGTCAAAAAAGCTCCCAGCGGCAACAAAATCACCGAAGCGATCCACATTCCCTGCCACGGCTGCAAAGCCCCTTCGCGGGCCGCCCGTTCCCCCATCATCCATATCACGTAATAAACAATGAACAAAAATATCGACACCACCACCGGCATTCCCAAACCTCCCTTTCGGATAATACCGCCTAACGGAGCGCCGATGAAAAAGAAAATAAAACAAGCGAACGACAACGTGAATTTACGATGCCACTCTATTTGGTGACGGCGGATTATCTCCTCCTGCCTTTCCACGATTGCCACTTCCCCTCGAAAAGCGTTCTGTGCCGCACGCGCGTACTCCAACGCCTTGTCCGCCGCTCCTTTCTGTTCCCTTACGTCCATTGTTCCGGCCAAACTGTCCAAATCAAGCTTTTCGCCTCTCGTTTCCACCATCATCACGCTATCTTTGTCCGGAGTCGCCTCTTTCCGCTTCACATAATTCTGTCTCAACATCTGCCTTACCCGATTCTTCTGAGTCCTTTCCAAACCTTTCCCCAACGAATCTTCTGCGTGTTGCAGCTGTTTGATGTCAAGCATCCCGTAACTGTTTTTGAACAGATCCTCATCCGTCCGTTTCAACGAGTTGTCCTCCAAAGGAATCAAAAAAAACTGTTTTTCAAACGAAACTCTCCGAAAAGGGAACGTCTTCGTATTCCTGTCCTTATACCCCTCGTCCGTGTACGACCATCCGTGATACAATTCCACCTCCATGAATCGGCCCGTAGGGTCGGTGTCCATCCGCCCCGAATCCGCTATCGTCATCTCATAATTTCTGTTTGCGTCCGAATGGTTATATATCATCAAATTATACATCATGCCCGTTTTCTTGTCGGTATGATCGACCTTGATGCTATACCCGTCCATCTCATTCACAAACACCCCGTCTTTCAACGACAATTCCGGTTTCTGCCGTTTTATGTCATACAGCAGGCTGCTCGCTTTCAAGTTCGCATAAGGCAACACGTCATTGGAGAAGAAAAAAGCCGCCACTGTCAAAACCACTATCAACACGATAAGCGGCTGCATAATCCTGTATAAAGAAATCCCCGCCGCCTTCAACGCCGTCAACTCATAATTTTCCCCCAAATTTCCAAACGTCATCAACGACGCCAGCAACACCGCCAACGGCAACCCCATCGGCACCAACGTCATCGACACGTACATCAGCAATTGCAATATAATCTCCCCATCCAACCCTTTTCCGACCAAATCATCGATATGCATCCACAAAAA
Organism: uncultured Butyricimonas sp.; assembly: GCA_944320555.1. Classification (GTDB taxonomy): domain Bacteria; phylum Bacteroidota; class Bacteroidia; order Bacteroidales; family Marinifilaceae; genus CALUMT01. Next base: position 11,258 of record CALUHX010000028.1, read on the forward strand.
CTGCATCATCAGCACAAACATACTGATAAAAAACGTGGCCACAAACGGCCCCACGAAACTCTTCAGCATAAAAACATGCAACTTCTTCATCTGCTCGTCTGTAATAATTTCCACCAGCAAAAATACACTTTTTCTCCAATTCCCCGCCCATCCGTTCCTTCTTTTCGAAATCTTCCTCTCGCAAAAACTCTTTTTTCTCCACACCGCCATTTCTCACAATAGAAACTCAGGAACGGCAACCATCCCCTACAAACCCGGGAATAAAAGGATTGACAACCGACAGGCAAACAGGCCAATTGGCGTACAAGCAGACTTGTCGGTCAACACCCGAACGTGGCGGTGACAAGCATCCTTTTTGTTCTTCTCTCCCTCACTAAGGAAAGTCTCTCACGACTTACGCTGACGGACAGCCTCATAAACGAGGACAGCAGCGGCGGCTGAGACGTTGAGGGACTCGATTTTGCCAAACTGGGGTATCTTTATCCTCTCATTGGAGAGAGAAAGCAACTCCTCGTCGATTCCAGTATCCTCCGAGCCGAGAATAATCGCACAAGCTTCCTTTAGGTTTGCGTCCGTGTAAACCTGCTCGGCCTTCTCCGTCGCCGCATAAATCACCAATCCCCGTCGTCTTAGCTCCCGAAGTGTCTTCTTCAGATTCTTTTCCCGGCATACCGGCAAATAATACAATGCGCCAGCAGACGTTTTGATGGCATCCGAAGATATCTTGGCAGAATTTTTATTGGGCAACAAGATGGCATGCGCTCCCGCGCACTCTGCGGTCCGGGCTATTCCTCCCAAATTGCGCACATCCGTGATGCGGTCCAACACCAACACCAACGGAACCTCTCCCTTGGCTATCACCTCGTCCACAACTTCCAATATGTTTTGGTAAGCTATCGGTGACACTTCCGCCAGCACTCCTTGATGATTCCTCCCGGCAAAAGGTTTAAACACTTCGTCCGGCACGTATTGAAAAGGTATTCCCCGCTCGCGCACCAACACAAACAACCGCTGGAACAAATCACCGGTACTTCCTTTGCGAAACATTACCTTGTCTATTTCTTTCTCCTGATTGATAGCCTCCATGACAGCCCGAATGCCAAATATGCACTCTTGTTTGAATTTTGCCATAACAACAATTTTTATTTTTTACTTTTCAATTCTTCCAACAACATATTTTCCGTTTCCCAATCCGCCATACAAGTTTCCAGGCGTTTCTTGGCCTCTCCATAATCTTTCAATATTGTCTCGTTGACAATGCCCGCCGCCATTTGCCGTTCCGTCTCGGCAATCCGGGATTCGACATCGGCAATTTCTTTTTCCAGTTTCTCAATTTTCGTCTCGGAACGCCGGATTTCCCGGTTCAATTGTTTACGCTCCTCAAAAGCCATCTTGTTTTCAGACACTGCCACCTCCAACGGAGTTTCCGTTTCCACTTCTTTCCGCGGATGCATTTGTTCATATTCCCGGAAACATTCTATCTTTTTGTCCTCAAGGAAATGGGCGACACCGCCCAGATATTCCTTAATTCCCTTGTTGGCAAACTCATAAACCTTGCCTGCCAGTCCCATCAAGAAATCACGATCGTGCGAAACCACGATGACCGTACCCTCAAATTGTTTCAAGGCGTCCTTCAAAATATCCTTCGTCCGCAAATCAAGATGATTGGTAGGCTCGTCAAGGATAAGCACATTATACGGTTCCAGCAAAAGACGCACCATCGCCAAACGTGTCCGTTCGCCCCCCGAAAGCACCTTCACTTTTTTCTCCACCTCTTCCCCCGAAAACAAAAACGCCCCAAGTATATCCCGTATCTTTTTCCGAATCTCACCCACGGCCACCCGGTCCACCGTGTCCAGCACCGTCAGTTCCGGATCGAGCAAGTCTGCCTGATTTTGGGCAAAATATCCAATATTCACATTATGTCCGATTTTCAGATTTCCTTCATAAGGTATTTGGTTCATAATCATTTTCACGAGAGTCGTCTTTCCCTCTCCGTTTCGTCCCACGAAAGCGACCTTTTCCCCTCTCATCACCTCGATGTTCACATCCTGCAAGACCACGTGCTCCCCGTAAGCCTTCGTCAGTCCCCGTCCGTTGACCACCACGTCGCCCGAACGCACTGCCGGTTGAAACCGCACCGTGATACGAGTCGAATCTTCCGGCTCCACTTCGATACGCTCGATTTTCTCCAATTGCTTGATGCGGGATTGCACCTGCACGGCTTTTGTGGCCTTATAACGGAAACGCTCGATGAAATCTTCCGTGTCCTTTATTTGTTTTTGCTGATTCTCGTAAGCCCTCATTTGTTGTTCCACCCGCTCCTTGCGCAATTCCGTGAACCGGGTATAAGGCACTTTATAATCATACACCTTTCCCAATGATATCTCAATCGTCCGGGTCGTGACATTGTCCAAAAAAGCCCGGTCGTGCGACACGAGGACAACCGCACCCGGATAACGTTGCAAAAAAGACTCCAACCACGAAATAGACTCTATGTCCAAATGGTTGGTCGGCTCGTCCAACAAAAACACGTCCGGACGCCCAAGCAATATTTTTGCCAATTCGATACGCATGCGCCATCCTCCGCTAAACTCCTCGCAACGCCGGTCCATGTCCTCCTGCCTGAACCCCAATCCTTTCAACACCACCTCCACCTCTCCCTCCATATTATCCACGCCACTCACACGCAACAACTCCGTCTGTGCGTTTATCTTGTCAATCAACTTCATATAACTCGCAGACTCATAATCCGTGCGGTTCGCCAATTCCTCGTGCATTCTCTCCAACCCGCTCCTCAACGCCAACACGTCATTAAAAGCCGTCTTCGCCTCGTCCCTCACCGTTTTCCCTTCGGCGTACACCTTTGTCTGCGGCAAATAGCCGATTTTCAAATCCGAAGGCATGGACACGCTTCCCGATGTCGGCTCCTGCACTCCCGCCAATATTTTCAACAAAGTGGATTTCCCCGCCCCGTTTCGTCCTGTAAGACCAAGCCGATCACGCTTGTTCACTAAAAACGAAATCGAGTCCAACAAGGTAAAACCTCCAAACGCCACGCTGACATTACTTACCGAAATCATATATAACGCTATTGTATCTTCCTAATTTATGTGCGCGAATATACGAAACTTATTCCATCCCCGGCAATAAAAACGAACGCCGCATTGAAATGATTACCCCGACCCCCTCCGGCCCCCCTGTTTTTAGGAGAAAGAGTTGCGGAATAATGATATTCCGCCTATTATGCTAAAATCACGCGACTCTTTCCCTTAGGTAGGAGTGGAGTATCCGAAGGGGATAGGGGTAGAAAACTGCATTCTGACGAAATCCGCACCGCTTTGCGTCAGATAATCACGATATGCTCCTGATCCGTCAGTTTCTCGCAATAATGACACTTCAACACGATGGGAGAACTTCCCACGACATCGAATTTCGTGCGCACGCGCTGATGATTAGTGATGCATTTCGGGTTGACGCATTTCACGATTCCCTCCACGTGAGATGGCACTTGCACCGTTTTTTTCTCCACCACCTCGAAATCCTTAATGATATTGATTTTTGCGGAAGGAGCTACCAAAGCCAGCTTGTTGATTTCCTCGTCGCACAAGAATTTGTCGGAAATCTTGATGATGGCCTTTTTCCCTAACTTCCCGCTGTTCAGATTATACCCGAATGTGACCGTATTTTCAGAATTCTGAATGCCCAGAATATTGATGACATCGAACAACTTATTTGCCGGAATATGGTCAATCACTGTGCCGTTTTCCACAGCGCTCACTTGTAATTCTTTCTTTGCAGTCATAACTTTTCTTTTAATTACCATTTCAAATCTAATGCCTTAAAAATAATAGCCTGACGGGTGTACACACCGTTCAACGCTTGCTGGAAATAATAAGCCTTCTCATTTTCGTCCACGTCCTCGTCAATTTCGTTCACGCGGGGAAGCGGATGCAATATGCGCATATTCGGCTTTGTCCCTGCCAGCATGGCGTTTTTCAAAATATACACGTTTTTCACCTTCTCATACTCCAATGGATCGGCAAACCGTTCCCGTTGCACGCGAGTCATATAAAGAATGTCGGCCTCGTTAATCACCTCGTCCAACTCACGGTGCTCATAGTATGGAATGTGCAAATTGTCCAAGAACATCTTATACGCGTCCGGCATTTCCAACTCTTTCGGAGAAATGAAGTGGAAGGTCGGATTGAAATAGCTCATGGCCTGCAAAAGCGAGTGAACAGTCCGGCCATATTTCAAATCGCCCACCATAAAGATGTTCAAATTCTCCAACGTGCCTTGCGTTTTATAAATCGAATACAAATCCAACATGGTTTGTGTCGGATGTTGATTGGCCCCATCGCCTGCGTTAATCACCGGCACGCTGGCCACCTCGCTGGCAAAACGGGCGGCTCCTTCCAACGGATGGCGCATCACAATCAGATCGCAGTAATTATCCACCATCTTGGTCGTGTCTTTCAACGATTCTCCTTTCGTGGTACTGGAAGAAGAAGCGTCGGAGAATCCCACGATCCTACCTCCCATCCGGTTGATAGCAGTCTCAAAACTCAATCGCGTGCGAGTGGACGGTTCAAAAAACAAGGAAGCGACCACTTTGCCTTCCAGCAAATTACGATTCGGGTTCTTCTCGAATTCGGAAGCAATCCTCAATACTTCCAAAATGTCCTCTTTCGAGTAATCGGTAATGGATACTAAACTACGTTTGTTCATGTTCTGCGTATATTAAAAAGTTTATCGTTCATTTTTCTCGTCCATATATAAAAAAAAACCAACAATGTCAATTAACAACAATGTTGGCTTCACGTATCATAACAAAACGAAGACTCCGTTTCTGCCTAAACTCGAGGCATAACAACAATCTTCGTCTAATATTTTGATGTTGCATCTTCATATCAAAACACAAAAGTACACACAAAATTCCTTAGGGCAAAATTTTTCTTCATCATTTTTCCCCTTTTCCTCGCTTTTTCTTCCCGACTCGTCAAAGCCCCAGAGACTCCAACGCTTCTTTCAATTTATCCACAATGTCTCCAGCCACTTCCCTTTTTGATTTCAAGGCATATTCCCGCTTGTTTTCCTCCTTGTCTATTATTGTCACCTTGTTTGTGTCCACACCGAACCCCGCTCCTTTATCGTTCAGGCTGTTAAGCACGATAAAATCAAAATTTTTCCGCCGTAATTTAGACAAAGCGTTGTTCTCTTCGTCATTTGTTTCCAAAGCGAAACCCGCCAACACCTGCCCATGACGTTTCATTCGCCCCAAATCGGCGGCAATGTCATGCGTCGGCACAAGCTCCAGCCGCATATCTTCTTTTCCCCGCTTGATTTTCTCGTCCGTCCGAGTTTTGGGTGTGAAATCAGCCACCGCAGCGCTTAATATGGCTGCGTCGCATTTCGGAAACTCGGCCACTGCGGCGTCTCGCATCTCCGCTGCGGACTCCACATCCAGCCGCCGAATAGCCGGATGGCGCACAGACAAATCCACAGGACCGGCCACCAACACGACCTCCGCCCCTCTCCCGGCAAGCTCCTCCGCCAAGGCGAACCCCATCTTTCCGGAAGAATAGTTCCCGATAAAACGCACGGGATCAATCTTCTCATAGGTAGGTCCGGCTGTCACCAAAATCTTTTTCCCCTGCAAATCCTGACGGCCTTGAAAATATTCCTTCACGAACTCCGCTATCCGTTCCGGCTCCTCCATTCTTCCCTTGCCGACCAATCCGCTCGCCAACTCTCCGCTCTCCGGTTCCACTATCATATTCCCATAAGAGCGCAACACCTCCAGATTGCGTTGCGTGGCCGGATGACGGTACATGTCCAAATCCATCGCCGGAGCCACCACCACTGGACATTTTGCGGACAAATACGTCGTCAACAATAAATTGTCTGCGATTCCCGCCGCCATCTTGCCAATCGTGTTGGCCGAAGCCGGAGCTATCAAATACAAATCCGCCCACAACCCCAACGCCACGTGCGAATGCCAGTCTCCATTCTCCGGATTGTAAAAGTCAACCAAAATCGGATTTTTGGACAACGTCGCCATAGTCAAAGGAGTAATAAACTCCTTGGCCAAAGGCGTCATCACCACTTTCACCTCCGCCCCCTCCTTCACGAGCAAACGGACCAGCGACGCAGCCTTGTACGCGGCGATGCTTCCCGTCACACCCAATATGATATGTTTACCTTTCAACATACTGTCCTCTTCAAAAATTAAAAAGAGGCTGCCTCGGCAGACAACCTCCCGCTTATCTTTACAAACAGAGTTATTCCTCCTCTTCGTCCTCCACCATTTCCCCCTTCTCCTTGGCCGGATTACGGAAATAAATCTGATCGTCCAAAAACTCCTGGGTAGCAATCAACACCGGCTTGGGCAAGCGCTCGTAATATTTGGAAATCTCTATCTGTTCACGATTCTCGAATATCTCCTCCAAATTATCCGCGTACGAAGCAAATTCCTGCAATTTCCTGCTTAGCTCCTCTTTCATCTCAACCGAAATCTGGTTAGCCCTCTTACCGATAATCGCGACGGCCTCATAAATGTTGTCAGCCTTGGCTGCTATGATAGCCGGATTTCTCGTAATCGTGTTGTTCGGCGCCTTTACTTTCTTAAAATCTACCATGGTTAATTTGAATATTTATATAATGTTATCTGTTTATTCCTCATCGTCAACATCAAACTGTTTCAGATACTCGCTGATATCCCCGTATTTCCGATTCATCTCCTCGGCAAAACGGCTCTCCGGATATTCCTCCATGAAATAATAATATTCCTCCGCCGCCGCGTTATAACGCTCGTACTTCTTGTCCTCCACGCTGTTCACAGCCATCTCATACTTCGAGTTAAACAGCATGTACATGATTTCCTCCCGGTAACGGGAACCCGGATAATCCTTCAAACAATTTTCAAGACTGACCACGGCCGCCTTATACCGCTCCCGCAAATAATAATTCCTTGCGCTCAAATAATCCTTGTACGACAACTTGTCCCGCATGGCGTCCAAATACTCGTTGATTTGCTCTTTCCGGTCGCTGTTCGGATAACGGCTCAAATACAACTGGAAATCCTGAATGGCCCTCTCCGTCACAGTCTGGTCCAACCGAGCCTTCGGGGATGCCATATAATTGCAATACCCGATCATATAAAGACACTCCTCCAAATAAGAACTTTCCGGATAAGTGGACACGAATTGCTTGAACAATTCCGCGGCATACTCGTAATCCTTTTGGTTATAAGCACAGAAAGCCCGGTAATAAGCGATTGTCTGCGCCTTGCTCGTCCCTGTGAACACCATGCGGATACCGTCGAATATCGATGACGCCCGCATGTAGTCGCCATAATTGTAATACTCTATCGCCTTTTTATACATAGCCTGGTAATCACCGCTTTTCATGAGTTTTTGATACTCACTGCAAGAACTCATCACCACGACTGCCAACAGAAATCCTATAAAATTCTTCATCATAACATGCCTTTTTTGCATCAGGCAAAGATACAGTTAAAAAACAAAACTACAAACCTCCGGCCCGATTTTTCACATTTTTCACGGCAACAGTTGATGGAATAGACAATTATACCCCTCCGGCGGCTTTGCCGCCACCTTCCCTATTGGGGGAGGTGTTGCGGAACAATGAGATTCAGTCAAATAACTTTGCTTCGCAAACTCTTCCCCTAAAGTAAGGGAAGTACCCCGAAGGGGGTAGGGGTATGAAAATCACATTTCGACACCCCCAAACGGCGGGAAGCGAATTTCCGCCTCCCGCTGTTCTCCCTTCACTCAATCGTCAAATACGTGCTGTCCGACACGATTTTCCCATTTTTCGACGTGGCGAAGCAATAGGCATGCACATTCTCTTTCGTCCATCCCCGGGGAAGATTGGTCATCGTGTTACCGCCCTCGCCCCTCGTTTTCAAGGCGACAACCCTCACCTGCAACAACTCCGACTCGAACAACACCCCGTACACCTTGTCACTCGCCATCTCAAAACCGCTCTCTTCTTCCAACGTCCCTTGCGTGAATGTGAACGAGTTTCCCTCACTGTCGAAACTCACCGTCACATCGGGCGAATACAAAATTCCTGACGACACTTTCATCACCGTGTAGTCTAACGTCGCCACATAATCCCCGGACACTTCCACCAACTTCAAATTCATCTGTACGAAAGCGTTCGAAGTGGTCCCGTTGCCAATCCCCACGAACCCCAATCGCACCACGGGCAGCAATCGTCTCGACAATTGAATCAGCAACCCCATCTTCGCCCGTTGCTCCAAAATCTCCGGAGTCGGATTGTCTTTCCTCGACATGATTTTCGCCCGGGCGATATTCTCGCCCCGCAACACGCACGTCGTCACGTTTCCCAAAGAGTTCACCACTCTTCCCAACATGTAAGAATTAAATTTTGCCATAACACTAAATTAAATGGTTAAAAATAAATGAATTAAAAACGCTGTCTCTCAAAACGGCAATGCGGGTCCCGGATCCTGTTTCCTCGACGTCACGTCCGAATGTCCCACCACGCTCCGGATGGGATACGCCTTCCCCAACAACTGGCACAATTCCTGCAACACGGCCACTTGCCGGCTCGTGTACCGGTGCCAATACGTCTCCTCTTCCCCGTCCCTGCACACATACACCTCGCCCTCGGGCACCTCCACGCCGCACTCCGCCACGAACCGCTCTCCCACCTTGCGCAACCGTCCCAGATTGTCCAGCTCGATGCCTATCGAATACCGGTTCAGCCCGCTTCTCCCTTCATAACTGCTCTCCCCCGCATGCCACGCCTGCGTGTCGAACGCCACCAACTGTATCACCTCGCCCCGCCGGCCTATCACCACGTGCGCGGAAGCCTTCACGTCCGGCCTTGCCAGATAAAATGCCGCTCCAGCCGCGCTCGCTCCCGCCGTGTAATGCAACACAATCATGTCCGGCCCCTCGATTCTCTCCTTGTTTTTCGGGCATGGCAAACACACCACCCCTTTTCCTGTCAACCAATGATTCAAAATTTCCATAATTTCCTATCTTTAAAAATTAAACCTGAATGTCTCGCTCAATACGCCCTGAATTTCCCGATAATATACCCGCCCATCCCGATTTCCAACAAATCCCAGAACCTCGACGAGTCCGCCAAAATCGGCAAATCCACAAACGCGCCCACCACGATGATTACTGCGAACGCCAACATCAACACCGGCCGCCACGAACGCTGCAGCCAATTCCCCTTCGCCTCCTCCCTCAACACGGCCGCCTGCTCCTCCACGAACCGGTCTTCCAACTCCATCATCAACTTCGTCAATTCCGCCTCCAACTCCCGCTTCTCCCTCGCCGGCAAAGTGAACTTCCCGACCAAATCCCCGATAGCCTGCGCTATGTTCACAATCGGCCCCTTCATACGGCGACGTGTTGAGTCCGTGAATATCCCCTCCCGTCCGGCGATACGAAACAGCAATACAAATGCGCCTTCCTTCCCTCCATATTGTCCAAGCTAAACCGGGCAAATCCGTCCTCCCTTGCGGCATCCACCCCTTTCACCTCCTCCGGGCTGAACATCCTGTTCTCCGCCACGGCGATGACCACCAACCGGTCCTCTCCCTCCTCCTCGTCCGTCATTGGCGAATTGTCCCACCACAACTCAACCCGCCCCTCCTCAGTTCTCCTGCCTTCCAGACTGCCCACCCTCGCCCTTGTTCCTGCCGAGAACTGCAACAACCCCAAATCCGTGATTTCCCCGTCCTCCGTCAGCACCTTCAAATTCTCTTTCAAGAAAAAATTATAACCGCTCCACTCCCCGCAATCCCTTGCCGCCCCGTTCAACACCCGCCTTACCCCTTCGGGCAATTGCTGGTAAAACCGGATTGCCACCTTCCACCTCCTTCTCATAGTCTCTTGCATCCTCGAGGCGGGAGACTTGATTTTTTCCACGTTCCGCCTCACATAACTCGTCTTTCCTCTTTTGCACACCACCAGTTCCCCCACCTGTCCTCTCATGTCCAATACATTTTCAATCAATGCCATAATGCTTCATTTTTTTATTAACGACTAATTTTCCGAAACCCCTCCTTGAGTTTCACGTTGCGAAGATACACGCCCCGGCAACCTCTGCCAATCACATCTCTCCCACATGACTGTTTTTCTCCACAACAGACTAATAGCCACAAATATAAAAATCGTGGAACGAGTACCATTCCACGACCTTTGTGACACATTTTGTCCCTCGTCACCGGTTCACTCTCTCCGCTTCCTCCTCCAGAACCTTTTTCAATTGTTCCAGAAACACGGTCACCATCTTCTTCCGCATAAAAATATTCCGCTTCAGACTGCTGTAATTCGACAAGTCTACCCCAAACCATCGTTCTCCCCATCTCACCACGTCCGCCAGTCCCGCAGGCTCACCGATTGGCAAATACAACACCTTCGCCAGATACAACCCCACCAGCAACTCCATCACCGCCATCTTCACATTCTCCCGGTTGCCCACCCACACCAACTCGGGCGGAGCGGTCTTCTCCGGTTTTGTCTCGAACCATTCCGGATGTTCCGCATGTTCCCTTGTCAACTGGAGTTCCACCTCCACCAACTTCTGCGCCTTGTCCATGGCCGAAAAAAAATTCTCCCTTGCTCTTCCTCCATGCTCGCCTTATCTTGACACCCCACCCAATAATTCAATCGTTTTCCCAACTCTTCCAAAAAACGGGAAGCCTCCAGATAACCCGCATGATTCTCCAATGCGCGCCGGACAGTCTCCACAAACTCGCAAGCCATTCTATCTACTTCCGCTACAGTCAATTCCTTCCACGTTTTTTCTCTGAGGCACGTGAACAAGCCCGTCTTTTCAACATGTTCCATTAAATAAGAATTTTATGTTTAAACAAAAAGCCCCGGAAGCAGCCTCTCAAAATGGCTCTCCCGGGACCATTAACTAAATATCCTATGCTTATTTCGTGTCTACCTCATCTCCCCGCCAACTTCCTAACCACCGCCACCACCCGCTCCAAATCCTCCTCCCTCAGCGTCGGGCCCGAAGGCAAGCACAAACCCTTCTCAAACAGCCGCTCGCTCGTACCGTTCCCATAGAACGGAGCGTCCTTGAAAACTGGCTGCAGGTGCATCGGCTTCCACAACGGACGGCTCTCGATGTTCTCTTCCTCCAAAGCCAACCGCAAGTCCTCCCTCGTGAAGCCAGCCCCGCCCGGATCCACCGTCACGCACGTCAGCCAGTAGTTCGAGGCGTAATCTCCGCCCCCGGGCTGCCCCTTCACCTCCACTCCCGGAACTCCCCCCAGCAGCTCCGCATACCGGGCGTGGTTCTCCCTCCGACGCCACACGTGCTCGTCCAAAACGAACATCTGGCCCCTCCCGATGCCGGCGCAGATGTTGCTCATCCGGTAGTTGTACCCTATCCTCTCGTGCTGGTAATGAGGGGCCGACTCCCTCGCCTGCGTCGCGTAAAACATCGCCCGTTTCGCCATCGCCTCCGTGCGGCAGACCAACGCCCCGCCGCCCGACGTCGTGATCACCTTGTTCCCGTTGAACGACAAACCGGCAAACTCACCGAACGTTCCGCACTTCCGCCCCTTGTAGGCAGACCCCAAAGCCTCCGCGGAGTCCTCCAAAACCGGTATCCCGTAGCGGCCCGCCACCTCCAGTATCTCCCCTATCCGTCCCGGCATCCCGTAAAGCCACACAGGAACTATCGCCTTCGGCAAACGGCCCGTCTTCCGCAACCGGTCCTTGATGGCCTCCTCCAACAACACCGGGTCCATGTCCCACGTCCCCTCCTCGCTGTCCACGAAAACCGGCGTCGCCCCCTGGTAAACTATCGGGTTCGCCGAGGCCGAAAACGTGAAGCTCTGGCAGACCACCTCGTCCCCCCGCTCCACGCCTAACAACAGCAGCCCCAGGTGCAACGCCGCCGTCCCCGAGCTCAAAGCCACCACGTGGCGCTCCTCCCCGCTCTCTCCCGTCAAATAATCCTCCAACGCCTTCTCGAAGGCGTCTACGTTCGGCCCGAGAGGCACCACCCAGTTCGTCTCGAATGCCTCACGGATAAACTCCTGCTCACGCCCGCCCATGTGGGCAAGCGAAAGCCATATCCTTTCTCTCATGTAAAATGTATTTTAAGTTCTACTAAATAATCACGACAAACCATTCGCATGGAAAAATCCACACGGCCACAACGTCTTCGTCATCAACAATGACATCACAAAAATCTATCTAAAAACTCCTTGGGAGTCAACGATTCAATATCCAAAAACTCAAAACCCTTTCTATCCCGGGTGATAATATAATCCATACCCTCTCTCTGTGCCGCAAAATATTGTGCGGAATCCTCAAAATCGACATGCCGAGACGCAAGCACCCTATCTATGACTTCCTGCCCAATACCGATTACCCCCACGAATCGCCGTAAATAAACCAATGCGTCAAATATCTTGTCTTTGGGAAAAGACTTACGGGCGATATACGCAATATTGATAAAAGTCAAATCCGACACCAACAACTCCACTCTTTTCTCTACAGCCAATTGGAATATCACTTCCACGTCATACACCCATGGCTCCCGGCGTTCGAGCAAATCCAACACCACATTCGTGTCAAGAAAAAGCCTGATCATTCCATATACCTTGATTGTAAATATTCCTGTTTACGCTCTTTCCAGTCCACACCGGAGTCCTCCGACGCCAATATCCCTGCCAACGCCCTCACCTCATCAGAAATAGGGACCTTATTCGTCTTATCCACTTTCCTCGTCGAAATGAACCTCAACAAAAAACTCTCCACCACAACGGACAAATCAACACCTCTCACCTTAGCGACATCGAAAGCCGTCTGCAACGTCTGAGGGTCTATATGTAAAATCATGTTCCTTTCCATAGCGTCTTTGTTTTTCACAAAGATACGAATCCTTTTCGCAAAAACAAACTCACATTCCCCAAAATCAAAGTCAAACCTTTACCAAACAATCCTACACGACTTCCCGTAGGCCTCACCCCATTGCCCGGAACTGCTCTTTCATAAGACAATCCCTTCATTCACCACGTTCACATAAAAAGGCGTCTTGAACGGACGGTTCGTCCACTCCTTTTTCAACATCACGATCGGACTTATCTCCACCCCCGTCTTCAACTCCAACTCGTAAAGCGGGAACGTCACCGCCTCCTCCCGTTCCAACGTCATCTTGTCCCCGTCCAACAATATCAACAAGTCAATATCACTGTCGGAACGGGCATCCCCCCGAGCCTCCGAACCGAACAATATCGTCTCGGCCGTCGGCGCAATCTCCTGAAGCAACGCCCGTATCCGCTCTATGACTTCTTCTCGTCTCATTGTCTAATCTCCTTTCAACCACACAAAAATAAGATTTTTTTTCCTCTCCACAGTCTTTCCACTCTAAAAATCACCCGTCTCCTCCAAACAATTTCGCAACATAACTTCAAGAGCCTACGGATTCCGTCTCGTGCCCCAATCCGCCATGATATATATTTTCCTCTCACAAATCAAGTAATACACTTTTATACGTGTGTCCACAATCATGCGGTGCACCTCAAACCTCTCCAATCCCGCAATCTCCCATTTCCTGCCCAAACAAGGAAGTCGCTCCAGCAAAAGGGCGTCATGACAAATACTGTCCCGCACTTTCAACGCCACCGTGCTATTCCATTGTCGGACAATGAACGCTATCATATCCCGCAAAGAATCCTGTGCGAATTTAGTCCAGCTCCGCCCAACCACTTCTCCTCGATTTTCACCTTACAAAATATTTGGTCACTAACAATGAGTCAATACACTCGTTCACTCTCCAAATTGTCCGTTCAAACGGACAACCTTGCAGGGATTGCCATAAGCTACCACATTATTAGGCACATCTTTGGTTACAACAGCACCAGCTCCAATTACACAATTTTCCCCCACCTTGCGTCCCAGCGTCACGATAACACCATCGTCAAGTAAAGTATTACACCCTATATGCACGCCTCCAGATAAAACCACGCCAGAGGCTATATATACGTGATTTTCCACAACGTTATCGTGATTAACTTGAGAGCCCGTGTTTACCACAACATTGTCTCCTATCACTGGAGAAGGTGTCACTAAGCATCCCGCTTCTATCAACACCCCTTGTCCAATTTGTGCTGTCGGAGATACCACTGCATCTGGATGAATTATATTCACTGCCTCCCATCCTTCTTTACAGAAGAATTCAAACACAGTCTTACGATATTTCATTGAGCCAAATCCAATAAAAAATTTATTCGTGCAATATCGCTCTTTCAACTCGGATAATCCATGCTTGTCAAAGTTACGGTAATACTCAACCGTTATCCCTTCCACTTGTGTGTGTGCTAACCGCATATCACTATCCAAGATGCAAGCTGGCTCATAAAGTCCCTGAGCTTTCATGTTATACAAAACAACATGGCAATGTTGTCCCGATCCGACGATTACTATCTTTTCCATATCAATTAATTGTTACCTGTAAAATTCTCCATTGTATCCGTTGCACTACTATTAATACCTGTTCTTAAAAACACATTTTTAATAGTCATCAAAATGATTCTCAAATCCAATATAAACGACATATGATCTACGTACCATACGTCTAGCTTGAATTTCTCATTCCAGCTGATGGTATTCCGCCCATGTACCTGCGCCCACCCCGTGATCCCCGGTCTAACCTCATGCCGTCTTCTCTGTTCCTTGTTATATAATGGTAAATATTCTGGCAATAACGGTCTTGGTCCCACTAAAGCCATGTCTCCTTTTAACACATTTAGCAGTTGGGGCAACTCATCTAGTGAAGTCGCTCGGATAAACCGCCCAATTTTTGTTAAGCGTTTCATGTCAGGTAGCAATTTCCCCTCCTTGTCCCGCTCGTCCGTCATCGACTTGAACTTGATCACCTTGAATATCCTCCCGTCCTTTCCCGGCCGCTCCTGCGTGAAAAACGCCCCCGCCCCCTTGTTGGCGAAGTGCAACCACACCGCTATCACCACCAACAACGGCCAAATCACCAGCAACACGCAAAACACGATGGCAAAGTCAAGCCACCGCTTCAAAAATTGTTTATACATGGCATTATCGTAGACAATTGTTGTCAACTCGTTCAAATACATTCATATACTTCTGCACGGCTTTGTCCAACGAATACTCTTTTTTCGCTAATTCCAAAGCATTATGCGATTGCTTTAAAATTCTGTTTTCATCATTTATGTACTCCACAAACAATCGAGCATCTTGCTTTGTTATTTTTGTTGGCAACACATATCCCGCATCATATTCTTTAATCACTTCCGCCTGCCAGCCTCCATGGTTTATCACCACAGGCTTGCCAGCTGCCAGAGTGTCAAAAAACTTGTTTGCCGAATTGTCCCATAGGATAGGATTGTCTATCACGAATGAACTGCCCACAGTGCACAACGAATATAAATAAGGCAAAACATTTTTTGCCGTCGGAGGAAATATATATATAATTTTATTCAATATGCCTTTTCCTCTTGCGTACTCAACCACTTCTTCCTTCTCTTTCCCCTCACCAAACAAAAAATAGTACACATTCGTATCTATCTTGCCTGTCTCATAAGCCAAATCCACTACATATTTCACTCCATTCACAGTACCGAATGTTCCAGCATATAGCAACATTTTCTTACCTGTCAAAGACACATCTATCGATATCTTGTTTTTTATATTAGCAAATCGATTGATTTCACTAATATTCGGTATCACCACCGACTTCTTGTTAGGGTAGCGTTTTTCTATATTGCTTTCCATTCCTACCGATAAGGGCACAATGGCAAAGGCATTCTTATACACAAGTTTTTCAAACCAATACAATAACTTAATTAAGATTCTATTTTTTATAATACCCATTTTCACAGGAACTTCCGGCCATACGTCCCTCACCTCAAACACAAAAGGAGTTCCCTTTATCCATTTGCGAACCAACGCAGGAACGGCTATTGTTAAAGGCGTGGAAGTTGCCAAAACGCAATCACATTTTATTTTCAAAGCTTTCCAAGTTGCGAACCACATGAATCTCACAAATGTTTCAATCCGCTTGCCAAACGACATCGAGTTCTCATAGGGACAATTCAGCATATAAAATTGTATTCCTTCTCTCTCGTACTCCTCCCAACGCCTCTCTCCTTTTTCGTCTTTGCTACTTATCACCACAACCTGAATCCCCCTACGCACAAAAGATTTCGCCAAATCATACGACCGTGTCCCTATCGACTGCTCTGGAAAACCAAAATACTGATGTATATACAATAATTTCATAACAGAATTTCTGCATCATTACATATAAAAAACTCTCCTGTAAAATGTGTCAATTAAATTCAAGGCAACACATTTTTATCAATCTGAAAACTTATCAGTCTATATACTGTGAAATGACATTCCATGCGTTATCAGAAGTAAACCTAGAACCTTCCTCGCATGCTTTCTTTTTCATTTCTCCCAATAACTCTGAATCTTCTAATAACAACTCAACTTTCTCACAGAGGGCATCTTCACCATTCTCAAAAGGAATAATAAAACCTGTTTCCCTATCCCTCACAAATTCCACTGCATGTTTCCATTGGGAAACAATAATCGGAATCCCTGACATATAAGCGTCCACCACAGAACCTGGCAATCCTTCCGTATAATAATGCGTGGGCAACAACATCACGTCATATCTCTCTATCGTTTCATTTATTCGCTCCGGCTGTAATTCCCCCTTATAAGCAAGAAAATCATACTTTTTTAATTCGCCAAAGAAATAGTCCTTATCCGGTTGATAAATTGGCCCGTAAAAATCTATCGACACCCTATCATCAAGCTGGTTCTTCAATATATAATCCGCCAAATAAAACACCACATCCAATCCTTTCATCCTGTTTATACGAGCAAGAAATACTATTTTCAATTTCCCATCTTCGTGATATTCTCTTGGCACAAATGATGTGAATCTAAAATTAGTAAATAATATGACATTGGCAAATCCATACCGATTTTCCAAAGAGTCCTTCATTAATAATGTTTCCGTGAATATCCCGTCTATTCGCTTTAACATCCATCGATGCAAAGGCTTGTTCGACAAATACTCGACAAGCCAGCCTCCCACCACGAAATACAATATCCTAAATCTAAACATCCTTGACAGCACAAAAATCACCGGAAATATATATTTCAAATTGTTATGGGCCGGCAAATAAAACAATATCCGACAAGCGGCAAGTTTCCTTAACAAACGGAACGCACTTGTCCTCTTATATTGAAATTCCTGTGTGTCAAAATAATCTACAGTATTCCCCTCGTGTTCTTTCAACAAACGGAACAAATCACGAGTCTTCACGGTCTGCCCGTCTAACTGATTCGTCCGATAACCGAAATACCCCAAAACAAGCTTTCTCATTTTCTTAACTTAATCAACCTCGCCGGATTCCCACCAACAACGGAATATTCCGGAACATCTTTCGTGACAACAGCGTTTACTCCCAATATTGCACCCTTTCCTATCGTAATTCCGGGAAGAATAATGACTCTGGCACCAATCCACACGTCATCACTTATCGTCACTGGTTTTGTTTTCGCAGACCCTTGCAACCTCATAGGCAGGTCCAACCGAGATGTCTCATGATTCGAAGTAAATATCATGACATCTGGTCCCATCATCACATCATTTCCTATTCTAAGTGGGCTTCTAACTTTACAATTTATTCCCAACCCCGAATTATTACCTATGGCTATACCTTTACCACTGCCAAAGTTCGCACCTTCTTCTATATTAACATTTATTTTACAATTGTCAAACAAATGCTTACCTACAGATGTGCGCATTCGCCTCTCCATTTTTGACAATGGATAACGACCATCTGTCGCTGGCAGATGTTGTAAAAAATTAAACACAAAAACAACCAAAAGAAACGCATATTAATTTTGTATTAAACAACTCCATCTTTGCAATATCATCTCTCGCTTAAACAATTTTTCTGCTTTATGTCGAGAACATTTTCCCATCATCAACAATTCTTCCTTTTGCAAATTCATAACTTTCACAAAAGCCTCTTTTATTGTTTCCGGCTTATTCCAATCGCAAAGGATCCCATTCGTTCCATCAATCAAAATCTTATAATCTGAAACCCGTGTCATAATTATTGGTTTGCCCAGCATCATTCCCTCGCAAATAGCATTGGGCAATCCCTCATAACGACTAAATAAGGCCACAACATCCGCCTCGTTCATCCTATTATGAATATCTTTAGTATCTTCATGAAGCATTATTACCTCCTGCAACCCATATTTATGAATTGCAGCCAAACACTCGTCATAAACTTTTGTCCCTATCAAAGCAATTTCTCTATTGCCATACCAGTCTACGCATATTCTATTCCGCTCTGCTTCATCCAACAAAGCTAATGCTTCCACAACACCGATGGCATTTTTCAAATATTGATAAGAAGCAGCCACCACAATATGCAATTTGTTATCTCGCCTAGGAACATACGAAGATGTTGTCGGTTGTAATATCACACTATTGTAGATTGTCGTCAATTTATCTCCATACTGTGGACAATATTTCATCCACATCTTCCTTGCATTTTCAGAATTACACACGATATAGTCAGAAAATCGCTGAAACCAGCAAAATATTTTTCCTTTCTTTGAAAGAAAAGTCCGCTCCTGTGCGCTTCGCTCTCCCGTGATTACTTTCCATCGCTTCCCCCCAATAGCAGCAAAATTATTTAAGAAATTTGGAGTCTCCAAAAAAGAAATTACCGCATCATAATGCCTTCTACGAACAAATTGCCTTACTGTAAGCATCCGCTTTAATGGATTGGGCACAACATGCCAAAATATCGAGATTTGTTTTTCCTTCAAAATGTGAGCATAAAAGTTCCCCTCCGCATAACACAAAAACTCCACCTCGCATCCCGCCTCTTTCAACAAACAAGCGACGGTCACCATTTGTCGTTCCGCACCTCCCGAACCCAAATTCGGTGTCAAAAACAATATACGTTTATAAGCCATACCAGTTATATATTTTTGTAAACCATGAAAACGCCAATGAGCACAATTGCAACAAAATAATCAATTTAATCCATTTATTTGTTTTTGGCTCCAAACTCCACACTTTTGCCAAAACAAATGGTAAAGGAAAAAATCCCATATATTTAAATCTTTCGTATACCCAAGACGAAGTATCCACAAAATAGAATAAGGACGCAATATAGATTGAAATATAACTTAATCGAAATAAATAAATAAACATACGTTCACGTTTTATACCTACAAAATATCTTTTATAAACAACCCTATTAACGATATAAAATAGAGCCATGTATTCAGGAACCAATTCTATCAATCGACCGATTATTCCATAAACATTAGCGCTTTGCTTCTCCCCTGCCGCATAAGCAGCAGTTGCATCTCCAACTCCGCCAACACCTTCTCCCAATGACATAGAAAATACTCCAGACACAATATTGTTGATTAAAACTGTCGCCGCCATTACTAAAAACGGAAACAACCAATAGGATAAGATGATACCACGTTTATCCAATGGATAAAAAGCTAATAAAGCAAACAATATATTCACATACATACTTTTGTGGAAAAAATACGATCCACAAAACAACAATAGACCAACAAAACGTTCAAAACGATTATTATTTGTATCGACCAACAATACAACACCAAACAAAAGCATTGTATGCCCAAGCATTCCTCGTGTATATGCGGTAAGCCCCGCAAATAAAATCAATGCCACGAGAAAATTTCGATGCAATAAGTCTAATCTTTTTGCGCTATAATATATAAACAGACAAGCAGGAAGCCAAATACATCCCCTCCAAAGAAAATAGTTTCCACCAACGACTGTCGCTAACCAATTATAAACTTGTTCATACCCCCTTATTTCGAAAGACACGTATTGCGACGCTGCAATAAAACCCTCCCAACTATGATACGTATCTTCCGACCAAAAAGCAAATACGCTATGCAAAATATATAACCAAAAGAACAAGCGTATTCCTCTCCGAGCATTATTACTCCGAGGAGAGGCAAACGTGTATTGTGGTTTAGCCAACAGCAGCAGCATTACCACCAATACAAGATTTATTAAAGCTAATTGGTAAGAATAATTTACATAAAACATACAAACCTTCCACCTCTATTTAAGATTATCTGTTGGTAATTTAATCCAATCTCCCAATATTTGATTATATTTAGCCGGAGTAAAAGGACAAAATCCACCTCCATCAAAGAAAGTCATCTCTCCAACATACATTCGTCCATTAACCTCATAAAAATCAACCCTTAAATGATACGTGTCTTTAGCCAGAATTCGAGCAAAACCTACCATTTTTTGCAAATTAACAGGGAGAGCCGGAGTATTAGGATTATTATAGTACCCTTTTTGATTTAACTCCAACAAATTACCATTTACATCGAAAAAATCCTCTCGTAACCCAGTCACGGCCCCTCTATCTGAAGTGGTATAATAAAACTTCGGTTCGCCATTAAATGTGAAGAATTTGTAATCTGTTAAGTATGGACTTTTTTCATCATGCAATAAAGGTTCCGCAATAATTCTACGCTTCAATCCTTTATAAGGCCATTCCCTACTAAAAACATAATAATCTTTCCCCCATGTGACAGACAATCTTTTCCGCACAGCCTCTTTATCCAATTGAGACTTATCTGTACATATATAGTACGTGCCACTATCATAGGTATTTTTCATTATAAATTCATTGGGTAATGCATCAAAATCAATATCTTCAAAATTTTCCCAAACACCCAATGTTGGTATTACATATTCCTCGCCGACCCGCTCCGATACAAACTTTTTTACCTCCACCTTATCCACCATTTGATGATAAATTGGCTTTCGATCATTAAACTTAATCCACTGTAATTTCTCTTGAAATGTTTTAGGATGCTCCAAATCACATCTCTCTCCCATATTAAGCCTATATTTCCATTTTACATAAGTTCGATCCTTCACATAAGGAGCCAACTTACCAAGCCCATAATGCAAAATCAAAACAGGGTGTACCAATGCCCTAATTAATCTGCTTAACATATAATACAATTATTTGCAATAATTAAACCCCCATTCATTTACCATCTCCACAACATATTGTAGTGCTTGTAAATCCATCACCGGACTCATCGGCAAACTCAACTCCTCCGCATGTATCTTTTCCGTGATTGGAAACGACATCCCGTTCCATTCCTTATAACATTCCTGCTTGTGCGGCGGTATCGGATAATGAATGATGGTTTGCACCCCTTTCTCCGTCAGATACTTTTGTAGCTCGTCCCGTCTGCCACTTCTCACCGGAAATATATGAAACACATGCCTCTCCCAATTCTTTATTTGGGGCACCACAACATCGGGATGCTTGATGTTTTCAATATAATACCTGGCCACTTGTTTTCTTAACTCCACATCCTCATCGAGATGTTTCAACTTCACATCCAAAATTGCGGCTTGAATCTCGTCCAAACGGCTGTTCCTCCCCGCATACTTGAACACGTATTTCTTGGTCGAGCCATAGTTGGCCAACGCCCTCACCGTCTCCGCCAACACCCCGTCATCCGTCGTCACCGCTCCGGCATCTCCCAATGCCCCCAGGTTCTTCCCCGGATAAAAACTATGCCCTGCCGCATCTCCAAAAGACCCGGTTTTCTTTCCGTTATAAACACATCCATGTGCCTGTGCGTTATCCTCCACCAATTTCAACCCATACCTCTCACACAACTCCCCAATTTTGTCCGTATAGGCACATTGACCATACAAATGCACGATTAGGATCGCTTTTGTCCGGGGCGTTATCGCCTCTTCTATCAGCGAGTCGTCAATCTGATACGTGTCCAACCTTGGCTCCACCAGTACTGGCTTCAACCCGTTCTCCGTAATTGCCAATATGGAGGCGATATATGTGTTTGCCGGAACAATCACCTCGTCACCTGGTTTCATCACACCCAACTCCACATAGGCCCTAAAAATCCAAATCAAAGCATCCAACCCGTTCGCCACCGCGACCGCATGTTTAGTGCCAATATATTCCGCATAATCGCTTTCAAATCTTCTGTTCTCTTCCCCTTGCAGGTACCACCCGGAATCCACAACTCTACGCACAGCCTCATGTATCTCCTCCGAATACTTAGCCGTTACCTTTTGCAAATCAAGAAATTTAATCATAATTCTTATTATTATCTTTACACCATTGCTCAAAACCTATTTCCGCCCAAGGCATTCTTCTCGAAAATCGATAAGGCCATGGATAATGAGACTCGCCTGTTTCCCTGTCCCTCACATCTCTAACATCTTTTATGACCTTGGCTGGCGTTCCCACCACAAGTTGGTAATCCTCCACATTCTTACCGACCACGCTGCCTGCCCCCACAAGACAATGTTGGCCAATATGAACACCTGGCAACAAAATACTTCCTGTTGCTATTTGAGAATAATCGCCCACCACAGGTCCCACACAAATATCGGACGGAGGAGTCGGATCATTGGTAAAGACAACATAAGGATACACGAAAACAAAATTTCCCAGTTTGGAATGTTGTCCTATATGCACATTGCTATGCAACCTACAATAATCGCCAAATTCCGAATATCCTTGTATGTCATCCAATGTCCCCAAATTACAATGGTCTCCGAATGTCGTGTATTCCCGAATTGTAACTCGATGTCCGCAACCGAAATCAGCTCCCGTTATGTTACCCGCATAAATAATACAATGACTACGAATCAACGAATTCTTTCCTATGACTGTTTTAGGATTCTCATAAACGGCAGGATTCTCATAATACGAGTTCAACGGTTCCCCAATGACACAATCATTGGCAATAATCGTATTGTCACCAATTTCCACGTTGTCATATATGACCGTATTATCCCCAATCTTTACATTCGCCCCCACAACTGCAGAAGGACTAATATACACATTTCTATTATTGAAGTTCATCTTGTTATATATTAAAATATACTCATATTGATATGTACACAACATCTTAACACTCTAACAAACGATATGTATTTATGCCTTGTTTAGACAAGACTTTTCCTTCGTTTGTTATATATTTCATCAATTTCGCCGGATTGCCATACCAGACAGTATTCGCCGGAACATCCTTTGTCACAACGCTGCCGGCTCCAATCAACGCATGCTCTCCAATAGTTACGCCCGCAAGGATGGTTGCGTTGGCTTCTATTGAACAACCTTTTTTCAGAATTGTTTTTTGAAAACTATCCGGATAATGTTTCGACCTTGGAAACAAATCATTCGTGAATGTCACATTCGGGCCTATGAATACGTCATCCTCCACTCGCAATCCGTCCCACAATTGAACCCCGGATTTAATAGTCACGTTGTCTCCTATCACCACATCATTTTCTACCAATACGTGCGCACAAATATTACAGCCGCACCCAATAATAGCCTCTTCCAATATCACGCAATATTGCCATACCCGAGTTCCTTCCCCTATTCTCAAAGACTGGACATCAGACTTTTCAAGAATGAAACACGTCATAATTGACTATATATAATTTGTCTCTAACTATTTTCTGAAAACTTGTATTCCAAAAATTCACGATAATCCCTGATATAATCCGCCTCGTCATAAATGTCCGAAGCCAAAACCAAACAAACCGCTCCCGAAGAAAAATTATTCAATTCCCGCCACATGCCGGGAACCACGTATAGCCCTTGGTAAGGTCTGTTTAACATGAACGTGCGTTTGACATTCCCGTCATTGAGCGTCACATCAAAACTCCCGCTCGCCGCAATTATCAATTGATGAAGTTCCTTGTGCGCATGCGCACCTCTTTCCTCTCCTCCGGGGATATCATACAAATAATAAGTCCGCTTCACATTAAACGGCACAGTCTTACCATTTTCAACGACAGAGATATTTCCTTTCCTGTCCGAGTGATGTTGGCTCAATTCCACTATCGAACAATCATATACCGTAGTCTTTTTCATTTTATTCTCAACGTTAAAAACTTATCGTAATTCCTTATATAATCTTCCTCCAAATATGAAGTTGAAGACAACACCAATGCTAAAGAGTTCGTCGAGAAATTCCGCATCTCTCTCCATAACCCGTTAGGCACATACAAACCATAATACGAACGGTTCAATGAGAACACTTTTTGCTCTCCTCCGTCATCGACCAACACGTCAAAACTTCCCGACAGGGCTATCACAAATTCCTGATTGTCCCTGTAAGCATGCCCGCCGCGAGTCTCACCCCCGGGAACATCATAAATCCAATAAACCCGCTCTATTTTGAACGGAATATGAGTGAACTGTTCGGCAAAAGAAAGATTCCCCCGTGAGTCTAAAAACTTCGGAAGAGATATGATTTTAGAATTCTGAACTGTCATTTCTCTATCTGTTCGCATAAATTTCCTCATAATACCGCAGATACTCCCCGCTCGTCACGTTATCCAGCCACTCTTGATTCTCCAGATACCACCTCACCGTCCTCTCTATCCCCTCCTCAAACTGAAAGCTCGGCTCCCAACCCAGTTCCCGCTGCAATTTCGTCGAGTCTATGGCATAACGTATGTCGTGTCCCGCACGATCTTTCACGAACGTGATCAAGTCCAGGTCCTCCAACTCCTTCCGTCCCAACAAACGGTCCACCGTATTTATCAACACCCTTATCAAATCGATGTTCTTCCACTCGTTAAACCCGCCGATGTTGTACGTGTCCGCAATTTTTCCCTCGTGGAATATCAAGTCTATCGCCCGAGCATGGTCCTCCACATAAAGCCAGTCCCGGACGTTCTCCCCTTTCCCGTATACCGGAAGCGGCTTCCGGTGGCGGATATTGTTGATGAACAAGGGTATCAGCTTCTCCGGGAACTGGTATGGACCGTAGTTGTTCGAGCAGTTCGTCACCACCATCGGCATCCCGTACGTGTCGTGGAACGCCCGCACGAAATGGTCCGACGACGCCTTCGACGCAGAATACGGACTGTGCGGATTGTATTTCGTGTCCTCCCGGAAGAACTCCATCCCGTAAGCCAGATGGTAGCTCCCCGAGGACGCCGCAGTCGTGAACGGCGGCTCCACCCCCTCCGGATGCGTCATCTCCAACGCACCGTACACCTCGTCCGTCGAGATGTGGTAAAACCGTTTTCCTGCATACCCCTCCGGCAAGGACTCCCAATACTCCCTCGCCGCCTGCAAAAGGCTCAGCGTCCCCAGCACGTTCGTCCGGGCGAACGTGAACGGATCTTTGATGCTCCGGTCAACGTGGCTCTCAGCCGCCAAATGGATGATCCCGTCTATTTTATACTCCCGTAACATTTCCCGCATCCTCTCAAAGTCGCAAATGTCGGCCTTCACGAAACGGTAGGTCGAGGCATCCTCCACGTCTTTCAAATTGGCAAGATTTCCCGCATAAGTCAACTTGTCAAGGTTGACTATGTTGTACTCCGGGTATTTCCTCACAAACAGCCGCACAACGTGCGACCCGATGAATCCGGCACCGCCGGTGATCAATATGTTCCTTTTCATTTTGTCGTTTATTTTTGATGTCCGTCCGCCAAGCGCAGCAAGAACTGTCCGTACTGGTTCTTCGCCATCGACTTGGCGACCTCCCGCAGTTTTTCCTCCGTGATCCATCCCCGGCGATAGGCGATCGCCTCCAGACACGCAACCTTCAGCCCCTGCCGCTTCTCAATCACCTCGATAAAGTTCGACGCCTCACTCAACGAGTCGTGCGTCC
The DNA here is from genome assembly GCA_944320555.1 of uncultured Butyricimonas sp. Lineage (GTDB taxonomy): Bacteria > Bacteroidota > Bacteroidia > Bacteroidales > Marinifilaceae > CALUMT01. The sequence goes on from CALUHX010000028.1 coordinate 37,021, forward strand.
CCGTGTCAAGCCAGGCGAATCCCCGGCCCAACACCTGCAATTTCAATTCCCTGTCACGCAGGAACGCCTGGTTCACGCTCGTGATCTCCAATTCCCCGCGGGCGGAAGGTCTCACCCCTTTCGCCACCTCCACCACCTTGTTCGGATAAAAGTACAATCCCACTATGGCGTAGTTCGACTTCGGCTCTTTCGGCTTCTCCTCGATGCTCAGCACATTGAAGTCCTTGTCCACTTCCGCCACGCCGTAACGCTCCGGGTCGCTCACCCAGTAGCCGAACACGGTGGCCTTTTTCCGCACTTCCGCCGTCTCCACCGCCTCTTTCAGCATCCGG